>PWTM01000014.1 GCA_003563855.1 PVC group bacterium
CCGCCCGCGGGCTCGACCGCGGCCAGCGCGATGCTCCCCGCCAGCGCGACGAGGCCCGTTGCCGTAAACGTCCGGGTTCCTGGTCTGTTCATGAATCCATCCTCCCTGCCTCTGCTCTCTTGCCTCGGCCACATCCGGCCACGCTCGGTCCGTGACCAGCATATTGACCAACATATCGGCTTAGGACCGTCTGTCCGCGCTCGCCGTTCAAACCTGCCCAGGCGGCGTCGGCTTGCCGGGCGGGCGGGCGCGTGCGAAGGTGAGGCGACGGTCGAAAGGAGAGTGGATGGAACCCCCGCCCGGCCCCGGCGGAAGCGCGGACGAATGCCTGCTGCGGCTGACCGCCGCGGCGTTCCGGCGACTTCACGGCTTGCCCGGCGACCACGAACCCGCGCCGGGACCGGACGCGCCGTGGGCTGCGGCCCGACGGCACCGGGTGGCCCCGCTCTGGTGCGCGGCCGCGGGCGCCGCCGCGCCCGCGGCGCAGCGGCGCGCCGCCTACGGCCGGGCGGTGTACGCAACCCGGTGTGCGGCCGAGGCGGAGCGGCTCGCCGCGCGACTCGCGCCGCGGCTCCGCCGCCTGGTCCTCATCAAGGGCCCCGCGCTGGCCCGCCAGGCCTGGCCGGACCCGGGGTTGCGCCCGTTCGACGACCTGGACTTCCGCTGCGCCTTCGAAGACTACCCGGCATTGGTCGCCGCCATGGCGGACGCCGGATACCGGCCCCTGGTCGCGGACGGGCGCCGGGGCGCGCACGACTGGCATTTCGGGTGGGGCGCGACGTTTCTCGGCCAGGCCGGGCTTCGGGTCGAGGCGAACTGCCGGTTCTTTGCGCCGCACTACCCCTGCCCCGCCACCCTGCGGATCGACGATCCTACGGCCGCGGCCCCGCTGGCGCTGGACACGGACTCGGTCCTTGCGCCGATTCCCGCCGTCCACCTGGCGCTCGCCAGCCTTCACCTCTTCTGGCACGGCGGCGAGCGCCTGGCCTGGCTGGTCGACGTCGCGGGACTGCTGGCCCGGAATCCCGGCGCCTTCGAGGCCGCGGACACTCGCCTCGCGCGCGAGGGTTTCGCCCGACGCGCCCTGCACACCGGCGCGTTGCTCGCCGAACGCGTCTTCGGCCCCGGCCTGCTCACCGGCGAGCCTCGGGCGGCGATCGAACCGGCCGCCGCCCTGTTCGCGGCGCAGCTACGGGAAGACCGCCCCCCGGACGCCGCGGCCCAGCGCCGGCTGCACCACGGCCTCATGCGTGCCGGGGAGCGCACGCGCTACACGTTGCGGCGCGCACTGACGCCGGGCGCGGCCGACTTCGACCGCGTCCCGCTCCCGGTCCGCCTTCACGGCCTCTACTGGGCACTCCGCCCCCTGCGCGTGCTCGGAACGCTCGTTTCCCGCCGGCCGTCATCTCAACCTTGACCTCCCTACAGCCCTCCGGTAGCTTCCCCACCATGAAAACGCGCGTTCAGACCAGTTCCAGCGGACGGGCGCCCGTGCCGCCTGAACATCGATGTCCTATCCGGCTCGTGACGGTGTTGGCCCTCGCCGCACTCCTCGTGGCGGGCTGCGGAAGGGCGCAGCCCCTGCCGCGCAACGAGACCGTCTACAAGGCCGGCATGCAGTGGGGCCCGGTATCCGGGTTCAACCCGTTCATGTCGGGGGATCGCTGGCCGGTCACGCAACCGGCGAACGACGGCCACCTCATCTACGAGCCCCTCTTCGCGTATAACCTGCTCAGTGGCGAGCTCGATCCGGTCCTGGCCCGCCGCCTCGAATGGGTCGACGACCGCACCGCCCACGTGACGCTCTTCGATGGAACCCGCTGGCAGGACGGGCAACCGCTGACGGTCGGGGACGTGGTCTACACCTACGACCTCGTGAAACGCTACGACACGCCCCACGCGGCCGTGTGGAACTACCTCGAGCGCGTGACGGCGGTGGACGACCGCACGGTCGCGTTCACGCTCGACGCCGCGCGCCCGCACCGCGCCATGGTCCTGCACGAGCTGACGATGGTGCGCATCGTGCCGCAACACGTATGGGAGATCCTCGAACGCGACGTCGACAGCATCCTCGAGATCGAGAACCGGAACCCCGTCGGCTCCGGCCCGTACACGCTGCTGCGCCACTCGCCCGAGCAGGTGGCCGTCGAGCGCTTCGACGACTACTGGGGCCGCGAGGTCCACGGCGTGCCCGCACCGCGCTTCATCGTGCACCCCATCTTCCGCAGCAACGACGCCGGCAACCTCGCGCTCGAGCGCAACCAGGTCGACTGGTCGCAGCAGTTCGTGCCCGAGATCTGGCGCATGTGGGAGGACCGCGGCGCGCCGGTCGGCACCTGGTTTTCCGAGGCGCCCTACTTCCTGCCGGCCACGATCCCCTCGCTGTTCATCAACCTCCAGCGAGACGGGCTGCGCGAGCCGCTGGTGCGGCGTGCGCTGGCCTACGCGATCGACTACCCCCGCATCGCCGAGACCGCGATGTCGCGGTACTCGCCCGTCGCCCGGTCGAGCATGATCATCCCCGTGGGCGTTGCCGAGCAGCGCTTCTTCAACGAGGAGGACGTCGCCGAGCACGGCTGGCGCTACGACCCCGAGGAGGCCGTGCGCATCCTCGAAGAGGAACTCGGCGCCACCCGGGGATCCGACGGCATCTACGTGTTGCCGGACGGCACGCGGCTGGGGCCCTGGATCGCCCACTGCCCGTTCGGCTGGACCGACTGGATGACCGCGCTCGAGATCGTCTCTGAGAGCGCCCGCGCCGTCGGCATCGACGTGCGCACCGAGTTTCCCGAGGCGCCCGTCTCGCACGATCGCCGGTACACCGGCAACTTCGACCTGACCCTGTGGATGCCCGAGGGCGGGCAGTCGCCGGCGCACCCCTGGATCCGCTTCCACCATGTGATGGACAACCGTGGCGTGGCGGAAATGGGGGACATCGCCTTCCGCAACTGGAACCGCTACCAGAATGACGAGGCCGAAGCGCTGCTCGACGCGGCCGCACTCACCGAGGACGAGGCGGAGCTGGCCGCGATCTACCGCCGCCTCGACCGCATCTTCATGCGCGACATCCCCATGATCGGCCTCATGTACCGGCCCTGGCAGTTCTACAGCTTCAACGAGACGTACTGGACGAACTTCCCCACCGAGGACAACCCCTACGCTCCGCCCATGCACGGGCACACCGGCATGCAGATCTACGTCAACCTGAAGCCGGTCGAACGCTGACGAAGGAGACGGCGGCCTCCGGTCCCGCGCGGGTCCGGCGACCGCACCGTCATGGTCCGCCTGTTCCGCAACCGGCCCTATCTGCTGTACCTGACCCGCAAGGCGTTCTGGTACCTGGTTGCCTTCGTGGCGGCGGTGGCGCTCAACTTCTTCCTGCCCCGGCTGATCCCGGGCAACCCCGTGTCGGTGATCGTGGGGCAGATGTCCGCCGGCGCGGTGGAGAGCGCGACGCTTGAGCGCCTCTACGCGACCTTCATGCGCGACTTCGGCCTCGACCGGCCGCTGCCCGTGCAGTTCTGGACGTACCTGACCGGCGTGCTGCAGGGGGACCTGGGGACGTCGTTCATGCTCTATCCCGCCAAGGTCTGGGACGTCATACGCCAGGCGCTGCCGTGGACCGTCGCGCTGCAGGTCCCGGCGATCCTGGTGGGCTGGATCCTGGGGAACGTGCTGGGCGCGCTGGCGGCCTACAAGGGCGGCGCCTTCGACCGCGTCGCCTTCACGGGCTCGCTGATGCTCTCGAGCATCCCGTATTTCTGCCTGGCGATCATCTTCATGTACCTCTTCGCCGTCCACTGGCCGCTCTTCCCGGCCTCGGGCGGCTACAGCTCCGGCTACTTCCCGGAGTGGTCGTGGGGCTTCTTCCTCGACGCGCTCCACCACTACGCGCTGCCGTTCCTGACGCTGGTCCTGGTGGCGATCGGCGGGCAGGCCATCGGCATGCGCGAGATGGCCATCTACGAGCTCAACACCGACTACGTCAACTACGCCCGGAAGCTCGGTGTCCGCGACCGCCGGGTGGTGCGCTACGTGTTCCGCAACGCCATGCTGCCGCAGATCACGGGCCTGGCGATCTCGTTCGGCACCCTGATCGGCGGCGCGCTCGTGACGGAGGCGGTCTTCTCGTACCCCGGGCTGGGGAGCCTGCTGTTCACCGCCATCCGCCAGGTGGACTACCCGATGATCCAGGGCATCACGCTGATCATCACCCTCACCGTGCTGCTGGCGAACTTCCTGGTCGACATCGCCTATGGCTTCATCGATCCGCGCATCCGCGCGGGGCAGGCGGGGGGGCGCTGAGCATGGAGATCATCCGCATCCTGCTGCGCTCGAAACGCTTCGTGCTCGGCTTCGGGATCCTCGCCGCCGTCCTCGCCTTTGCGCTGCTGGGCCCCAGGTTCCTGACCGACGTGGCCCCCTTCCAGCGGGTGGGCGGCCTGTACGACGCGCCGTCGAGGGACACGCCGCTCGGCACCGACAACTTCGGGCGCGACGTGTTCACGCAGCTCATGTTCGGTACGCGAACTTCGCTCCACATCGGTCTGGTGGCGGGTTTCGTGGCGACGTTGATCGGCGTGACCATCGGCACGCTGGCCGGTTACGTGTCGGGCATGGTCGAGGAAGCGCTGATGGGGTTCACCAACGTGCTGATCACCATCCCGCCCATCGTCGTGCTTATCCTGCTGTCGGTCGCGGTCGACGCGCGCACCGCGACCACCATGGGCGTCATCATCGGGGTCACCGCCTGGCCCTGGACCGCGCGCGCGGTGCGCGCGCAGACCTCCAGCCTGCGCACCCGCGAGCACGTCGACATCGCCCGCATCTCGGGCGTCGGCAGCCTCGAGATGATGCTCGTGGAGATCCTGCCGTACATGTTCTCCTACATCTTCATGGCCTTCATCCTGCAGCTCACCGGCGCCATCCTGGCCGAAGCGACGCTGTCGATGCTCGGGCTCGGCCCCTTCCAGACCGTCTCGCTCGGCACCATGCTGCACTGGTCGCTGATGTGGGAGTCCGTGCGCATCGGCGCCTGGTGGGCGTTCGTGCCGGCCACCGTGTTCCTGTCGATCACCACCTTCTCGCTCATCCTCATGAACGCCGGCATGGACGAGATCTTCAACCCCACGCTGCGCCACACCCGCTAGGACGCCCCGATGCCCAACGTCGTGGAAGTCGAAGGACTTGAAGCCTACTACCGGACGCCGGCCGGTGACGACCTCAAGGCGGTCGACGGCGTCTCCCTGGCCGTGCGCGAGGGCGAGGTGCTCGGTATCGCGGGCGAATCGGGCTGCGGCAAGACCACGCTCGCCCAGGTGCTGGGCCTCACCGTCCGGAAGCCGCTCTACATACGCTCCGGAAAGGTCCTGCTGGAGGGCCGCAACGCGCTGGCCCTCGACCGCGAGACGATGCGGCGCGAGGTGCGCGGCAAGACGATCTCGGCCGTGCCGCAAGGGGCGATGAACTCCCTCAATCCCACGCTGCGCGTGCGCAACCTGGTGATCGACGTCCTGCGCGACCACCACCCGCGCATCCGTCGGCGCGAAGCCGTCGAGCGGGCGCGCGAGCGCCTCGACCTGCTGGGTTTGCCGCCGCGTGTCCTGGACGCCTACCCGCACCAGCTCTCGGGCGGCATGAAGCAGCGCGTGATCATGGTGGTGTCGACGCTGCTCGACCCCGTGCTGCTGATCGTCGACGAGCCGACCTCGGCGCTCGACGTGACGTCGCAGAAAGTGGCCATCAAGCTGCTCGTCGACCTGCTCGCCAGACGCATCATCCGAAGCATCGTCTTCATCACGCACGAACTCCCGCTGCTGCGCCACGTAGCCGACCGGATCGCCATCATGTACGCCGGCCGGGTGGTCGAGGTCGGCGCGATGGAGGACGTCGTGTTCCGCCCGCGGCATCCGTACGCAGCCGGGCTGGTGGGGTCGGTCCTGGTGCCCGAGCCGGGCATGAAGGAGCGGACCGTGACCGGTATCCCGGGCCGCCCGCCGGACATGCGCCGGCCCCCGGTCGGGTGCCGCTTCGCGCCCCGCTGCCCCCGGCGATTCGATCGCTGCGATCGCGACCCGCCCCCCTTCGTCGTCGACGGGCGGAAGGCCTGGTGTTGGCTGCATCGCGACGCCCCCCACGGCGGGCGGCCATGAGCGACGTCCCCATACTGGCCGTCGACGGGCTGACGAAGGTGTTCGGTTCGGGCCGACACGCCCACCGGGCGGTCGATCGCGTCGACCTCGCCATGCGGCCCGGGGAGGTCGTCGCCCTCATCGGCGAGTCCGGCAGCGGCAAGACCACCGTCGCGCGCATGCTCCTCGGGCTCCTGCCGTCGACGGAGGGGACGATCCGTTACCAGGGCGTCGACCTGGCCGCCGTCCGACGGCGCGAGGGCATGCGCAGCTACTGGCGCAACGTGCAGGCGGTGTTCCAGGACCCCTTCGGCTCGCTCAACGCCTTCTACAGCGTGCGCCGCTGC
>PWTM01000275.1 GCA_003563855.1 PVC group bacterium
CGGCGGCAAGCCGCCGCACTCCGGGGCGCCTGCGGCGCGGGAAGGGCATCCGCTCGCGCCCTGTTCCGCGCCGCAGCCCCTCGCTCGCCACGGACGCACGGCGTCCGGCGTCCGGAGTCCGGCGTCCACGAATCGGGCACGGGCACCCGCTGGGGCGAAAGACTGGAGAAGGTCCCCCGCTGTGAGGGGCCGTGGCGCCGGTGTGGGTCTTCGCCGGTTTCCGCTCCTGGGTCTCTTCGGTCGACGACGACGGCGACGACTACGGTGGACGATTGAAGACCTCCCGTCGTGAACCGTAGTCGTCGGCGTAGTCGTCGAGCGAGACGAGGAGGCCGCGAAAACCGGGGAACATCCCAGTCGACGATTCCGCGTGGTGCGGTTGCTCCCCCGGGCACGTTTCGGTGCTACAGGTGGCTACCGCCCCGGGGGCGGCCCTGCGAAGGCCTCGCGGTAGATATCCGCCAGCGTCCGGACCAGGTCCAGGCGCGGGGTCCAGCCGGTATCCGCGGCGATTCGCGCGGTGTCGAGCCGCGGCGACGCGTCGGTCGGGCGGTAGAGGGCGGGATCGACCTCGATCGCCGGCCGGCAACCGGCGAGCTCGCCCAGCCGGTCGACGAGTGCGCCGATGGCGCAGGGCCGTCCGCCGGCCAGGTTGTAGGCCCGGCCGGCGCGGCCGCGTTCGAGGAGCAGGCGGTAGCCGCGGACCGTATCGCGGACGTCGAGGAAGTCCCGCGTACTCTCGAGGTTGCCGACCCGGAGCACGGGCGGGGCGCGGCCGGCGGCGATCGCGGCGAACTGCCGCGCGAGGGCGGGCACGACATAGGCGGGGGACTGGCCGGGGCCGATGTGATTGACCGGTCGCGCGGTCATCGCCCGCAGCCCGTGGCCCCGCGCATAGAGCAGCGTCAGCAGGTCGCCGGTCATCTTGGTCAGGCCGTAGAGGTTCGAGGGTGCGAGCGGCGCATCCTCGTCGAGTCTCCGGTCGCCGGCACCCTCGCCATAGACCTGGACAGTGGAGACGGTCAGCACCGCGGCCGCGGGCGCGCGACGGCGCAGGGCTTCGAGCAGGTGCAGCGCCGCCTGCGCGTTGACCGCGAGCGCAGCGGCCGGGTCCGCCTCGCAGGCGGCGACGGAGGCGATGCCGGCCAGGTGCACACAGGCGTCGGGCGCGAACCGGCCGACTCCGGCATCGAGCCGGCCCGCCTCTCGGACGTCGAGCGTCTCAAAGACGGCCGCGCCCCCAACGGGCGCGGTCGGCTCCCTGCGATCGGTGGCGATGACCTCGTGCCCGTTTTCGGCCAGCTCACGCGCGAGATGGCGACCGACAAACCCGCAGGCACCGGTGACGAGGACCTTCACCGGCGGTCTTGCGGCGGCGTGAAGAGGGTCTCGAGCTGCTCCCGCGCGGCGCGGAGCGCCTCGGGCGCGGCATCCCGGCGGGGTTCGACCACGCGCAACCAGTCGCCGCCGCCCAGCACCGGCGCGAGCGCGGCAAAGTCCACCTCCCCTTCCCCGGGGAGAAGGTGGTCCTCGTCGGGCCGCCGCGCATCGTGGATGTGGAGGCCGAGCGTGCACGGGGCGAGCCGTTCGAACAGGCGCGCGTGGTGAATGAACCCGAGCCCTTCGCGCAGGTGGCCGTGGCCGATGTCGTGCCAGTAGCCAACGCGTTCCGCGCCCAGCGTTTCGACGAGGCCGAGCGTCTCGATCTCGGAGGGGACCGCCTCCCAGAACGGAAGGTTCTCGAGGCCGATCTTCACGCCCGTCTCGTCGAGCAGCGGCGCCAGCGCCTCGAGCCCGGCGCGCACGCGCTCGAGCGCGCGCGGCGCATGCCGCTCGCGCCGCCGGTCGAGCCGCGCCCGTGCGCGCTCGAACGCCCGGTCGCCCTCGCGGCCGGCGCGGATGAGGGCGTTCAAGCGCGGCGTTCCGGCCCGCATCCGCACGTAGCCGGCATGGACCACGACCACGCGCGCGCCGAGTTCGGCGGCGAACCGCACGGTGGCCGCGGTGGCTTCGATCGCCTTCGCGTGGCGGCGCGGGTCGGGGTCGGCAAAGGTGAAGAGCTCGGGGTGCCCGCGCGGAACGCCCATCGGCACGGGGCAGTAGTTGTGGACGCTTACGACACGGACATCGCCGCGTTCGACGCCGGCGCGGATGCCGGGAACCAGGTCGCGCGTCAGGTCGTAGCTCAGCTCGAGGGCCTCGTAGCCGGCCTCCCGGATCTCGGCCGTCAGCGCGGCGCCGTCGGTATGCCTTCGCGCGTTCCAGCGCGTCGAGAGCGCCCAGACCGCAGCGCCGCCGGGCGGAGGCGAGCCGGCGCCAAAACACGAAGACTCCCGGAACCGGGAGTCTTCGCCGTCCGGGTGGAACCCGGCGTCAGGAGGAACGGGCACGACTCCTCGCCCGCGCCGACTTGCGGCGGCGCTTTTCAGACGGCTTCTCGAAATGCCGCCGCGAACGGATATCGCGCATGACGCCTTCCCGATCCATTTTCTTCTTCAGGCGGCGGATCGCTTTCTCGATCGGCTCGCCCCTGCGTACACGAACTTCCGTGGCCAAACTTGCTCACACCCCTTTCCGGGTTCGATTGCCCCCGCGGCGGGGGCGGACCGCAACGCACGCGGCGCACTGTAGGGCCGGGATCGGCGCCTGTCAACGCCGCAACGCGGCCAGTGACGCAGCGCTACCAACGGTGGGTGCGGTCCTTGATGGCCCGCGTGTCCTCGTCGCGCACCATGCCGCCGGCGTGCAGGGAGATGTTGACGAGCATGCCGACCATCACGCTCGATACGATCAGGCTGGAACCGCCGTAACTCATGAAGGGGAGCGCGATCCCGGTCGTCGGCATGGAGCCGGTCACGACGGCGATGTTCATCAGCGCCTGTACGCCGAGCATGAGCGTGAGCCCGACGGCGAGCAACCGTCCGAACGGGTCGGGCGCGCGCACGGCGATGACGAGTCCGCAGGCGAAAAGCCCGGCAAAGAGCACAAGCACGCCGAGCGAGGCGAAGACGCCCAGCTCTTCGCCCACGATCGCGAAGATGAAGTCGGTGTGCGCTTCCGGGAGGTAGTAGCGTTTCTGCAGGCTCTGGCCGAACCCGGCGCCCCAGGTCCCGCCGACGACGAACGCGTAGAGCGCGTTAATGAGCTGGAACGCCTCGTCGCGCGCGTAGGCCTCCGGTTCGAGGAAGGCCAGGATGCGGCGCATGCGCAGTTCGTCGTGCAGGACGGCCAGCGTCAGCAGGGAGAAACCGCCGGCCCCGGCAACGACGAGGTAGAGCGGCCGGGCGCCGCCGACCAGCAGCACGCCGCCGCCGACCAGCATCACGAGCACGGTGGTGCCGACGTCGGGCCCCCCGAGAATCAGCCCGGCGAAGAGCGCCAGGATTCCTCCCGGGATCAGCAGGCCGTGCACGAGGCTTCCGGACCTGCGCCCCTGCCGTTTCATCCACCAGGCGAGCAGGACCACGATCGCGATCTTGGCCAGCTCCGAGGGCTGAAAGTGAAAAAGCCCGAAGGAGAGCCAGCGGCGGCTGCCCTTGATGCGCATGCCGAGGCCGGGCACCAGCGCCATGACCAGCAGCGCCAGCGCAAGGAGGCCGAACGGAACGGCCAACCGCTGCCAGGCATGGTAGTCCAGCCGGGCCGCCACGGCGCCGGCGACCAGCGCCAGCGCGATCCAGACCGCCTGCCGCGCCACGAAGTGGCCGACGCCGACCGTGTCGGACCGCGCCAGCACGCCGCTCGTACTGCCGAGCATGACGAACCCGACCGTCATCAGCACCAGGACGATGCCGATCAGTATCGACGCGGTCTTCCACATGGCGCGGGTCCGCCCCGCGACGGGGCCGCGGCGGCCGGCGCGCATTCGTCATGCGCGCCAGCGCGCCTAGAGCCCGGCCGGAATCTGGATGCGCTGCCCGGGCCGCACCTGCGCCGGATCGGTGATACGGTTGGCCCGCATCAGGTCCTCGACGCTGAGAAGGAAGAGCCGCGCGACGTCCTCGATCGACTCGCCCTCGCTCAGGGTGTAGTAGAACGGCTCGCCCTCACCGAGCCGCGGCTCGGCCTCTTCGACGGGCTCGGGTTCCGGCTCGGGCGGGGCCGGTTCGGGCTCGGGCGTCGGGTCCGGGGTCGGGGTCGGGGTCGGCCGGGGCTCGGCCGCGCCCGGGATCCGCAGGGTCTGCCCCACACGGATCATGTCGCCCGGAAGCCGGTTCGCTTCACGGATCGCCGCGACGCTGACCCCGTAGCGGACGGCGAGGTGCGAGAGCGTCTCGCCCGCCTGGACGACGTGGTCCGCGCCCGGCGCCGCGGGCGTCTCCCGCGGCGGCCGCTCGGCGCGCGGCGGCGGAGTGATCTCGCCCTCGTAACCGGGAACGAGCAGCTTCTGCCCGACGACGATAACGTCGGGATTCCGGATCGCGTTCAGCTCGATCAGCTCGCGGCGGCTGACCCCGAGCCGCGCGGCGATGCCCGAGAGCGTGTCGCCGCCGCGGACCGTGTAGGTGCCGAGCCCCGGGGGCTCCACGCGCGGCGGCCGCTCGGGCACGGGGCGCGGCCGATCCGGGGGCGCGATCGGCGGCCGCGCCGGTTCGACCGGCGGGACGCGCGTCGCCTCGGGCGGCATGACCGGCGCGACCGGGCGTTCGGTGCGCGGCGTGCGGGTTCCGCACCCCGGCGCCAGGAGCAGGAGCCCGATCGCCCCCGCGTGAACTGCAACCACCAACGAAACTACTACGGGCGCTTTCATCTTCTGGCTCCCTCTCTTCCTCGTGCATTCGTTTCGCCGGACCTCGCTGCGCCGCCGCATCCCGCGGAAGCCTCGTCGGAGGCCTCCCCGGATCCGCGACCACACCACGCGGCGACACCCCGGCGAAAGGCGTCCCCGCGCTCCTCGAAACCGTTGAACTGATCGTAACTCGCGCACCCCGGCGAGAGCAAGACCACCTCGCCCGCCGCAGCCTCCGCCGCGGCCCGGGCCAGCGCCCGGTCCAGCGTGGCGCAGACCTCGCAGGGCACCGCATCCGACCATGCCGCCGCCATGCGCCCGGCAACCTTTCCGATAAGGTAGACGGCGCGGCATTGCGCGGCCAGCCTTTCTTTCGCCCTGCCGTAATCCTCGCCCTTGCCGAGGCCGCCGGCGATCAGCCGTACCGGCCCGCCGGCCTGCTCAAGCCCGGCCAGCAGGGCGGCCAGGCTCGTCGCCTTCGAGTCGTTGACGAAGCGGACCCCGCCCCGGTCGCCCACCGGCTCCATCCGGTGCGGCAGCGGGACGAAGGCGCGGGCGGCGGCCCCGAGCGCATCCAGCGGCGCGCCGGCGGCTTCCATGGCGGCCGCGGCCGCGGCGGCGGATGGCCCGAGCACGGGGTTGTCGAACGGCGTCGCGCGCAGGTCGAGGAGGCGCCGCCCGGCGTGCCAGACGCCGCCGGGCTTCCAGACCCGATCCGCCCCGGGTTCCGGGCCGAAGGTCACCCAGCGCGGCGCGCCGCCCGAGCGCCGCGCCAGGTCCGCGCACCGGTCGGCCGGGACGATCCCCGTGTCGGGCGCGCGCATGCGCGCGAAGAGCCGCGCCTTGAGCGCCGCATAGGCCTCGAACGTGCCGTGGCGGTCGAGGTGGTTCGGCGCCAGGTTCAGCAGGATGGCGACGGCCGGCCGCAGCGCGTCCACGGTCTCGAGCTGGAAGGAGCTGACTTCGAGCACGAGCCAGTCGAGCGCCGGCGCGGCGCCCGCGAGCGCGCAGACCGGGGGACCGCAGTTGCCGGCCGCGGCGGCGCGGAGCCCCGCCTGCGTCAACGCTTCGACCAGCCACTTGACCAGCGTGCTCTTGCCGTTCGATCCGGTTACGGCAAGGACCGGCACGGGTATGCGCGAGGCGCCCGCCTCGAGCTCGGAGACGACGCGCGCGCCGCCGGCCCGCGCCGCGGCGATCCAGGGGCTGTCGGCCGGGATGCCCGGGCTGACGACGGCCAGCCCGATCCCGGCGGGCACGGCGGCGTCGGGCCCGAGCCGCGCGACGACGCCCTCGTCCGCCAGCGCGGCCGCGCGCCGCCGCACGGGGTCCGCCGCGCTCGCGTCCAGCACCGTCACCGCGAAGCCCTCGCCCGCCAGCAGCCGCGCGGCCGCCTCGCCGCTGCGCCCGAGGCCGAGTACGGCCGCGACGGGCTTCGATCGTATGTCGGACGGCAGGTTCATCGGATCTTCAGGGTCGCGACACCGAGCAATGCACAGATCAGGCCCAGGATCCAGAAGCGGATGGTGACCATGGTCTCGACCGCCTCGATATCCCGGCCCTCGCGGGCCGCGCGCGCCTTTTCCACGAGCTCGAAGTGGTGGTGGATAGGCGCGCAGCGGAAGAGGCGCCGGCCGGTGAGCTTGAACCAGCCGACCTGCAGAAGGACGCTGACCGCCTC
>PWTM01000037.1 GCA_003563855.1 PVC group bacterium
CCACGGGGCTCCCGTCGTCGTCGACCTGCCAGACGTCGATCGCCGTGCCCGCGAGCGCCGGGCCGTCCAGCGCCAGCGGCACGGCGTCGGCGAGAAAATCGGCGTCCTCCGTCTCCAGGAGCGCGAGGTTGCACTCGTAGTCGCGCGCCACCACGCGCGCCGGCGCGCGCCGCCGGTCCGTGGGGCGCTCGAGGCCAACGAACGTCGAATCGGCGATCAACGCGGCCGGCACGAGCACGCGGCCGCCTTCGAGCACCACGCCGAGCCCGCGCCGCCGGGCCGGCGGGGTCGTGTCCCAGGGCTGCTGAAAGCGGTGTCCCTGGGCCGTCACCTCCACGAAGACCAGGGAGCGGACCGGATCCGCCGCGACGGCGGGACCCCGGGCGAGGCGCACCCCGGTCCGCGACCCGTCCGGGGCGACCGTCCGGCAGCCGGCGAGCCCGAAACCCGCCGCCAGAAGGACGGCTAACCACGGGCGCCCCACATGCGAAAGGAATCGGCGCATCGCCTACCACTCCCCCTCGGCATCGGTACTCAACACGTAGTCGCGCGCAATGCCATACTGTGCCCGGATCCGCTGCTGTGCGTCCGGAATGCGTGCGGACTCGAAGACCAGCGGCCGGCGCGCACCACGGCATTCGATCACCGTGAACGGCGGAAGCTGCCCCGCCTCGAGCGGCTCGAAGAGCAGCGTCTTCAGGTCCGCCATCCGCCGAACCGGCTGCCCGTTGATCCGCTCGACCACCAGCCCGTCGACGCCGGAGAGGTCGGCGTTCACGGGGTCGGGCAGCACCTGGGTCAGGACCACGATCTCCTCCTGTTCGAGGTAGTGCGCCTCGGGCAGGTAGTCCTCCAGCGTCTTCATCAACTCGAGACGCTGGAGCTGGTAGGCCTGGATCAGGTTGCGCGAGGCCGGCTGGAAGAGCAGGCCGCCGAAAACCGCGTAGGCGGGCCGCGTTTCATACTCCGCGGCAAAGAGTCGAATGGGCGCGAAGGAGGTCAGCTCGAACGCCGCCTCCCGTTCCTCGCCATCCCGGAGGAACCGGACGCGCACCGTCTCGCCGCTGAGCCTGCGCTCGACAGCCCCCGCCAGGTTCACCATCTGGCCGTCCAGTTCGACGCGGCCGTCCGCCAGGACCGCATGCCCGTCGATCTCGAGCAGGATGTCGCCAGCCTCCAGGACGCCGCAGGCCGAGCCGCCCGGGAGCACGCGGCTGACGTAGACGCCGAGGCGCGCGTCCGGCATGCCCAGCGCGCTGCGTTGCGCCGGGTTGAAGACGTTGAAGGTCGTGATCGCCAGGTCCACCGAGCCGTCGTAGGCGCCGTCCTCGATGTCTGCCAGGAACCGCCGGATCACGGGGGTCGGGATGACGTAGCCCGTGTTGTCCGCCTGCCGCAGCGCCTGGAACGCGACGCCGACGACACGGTGGCCCTGCAGCACGGGACCGCCGCTGTTGCCCGGGTTGATCGCCGCGTCGATCTGCACGACCAGGCGCTGGTCGATGCCGGTGTGCCCGTACACGCTGTAGTCAATGCGAGAGACCACCCCGCGCGTAACGGACAGGCGCGTTCCGCCGACCGGGTAACCGATGACGCGTACCTCGCTCTCGAGTGACGGCACGTCGCCGAGTTCGAGCGGAGGGAGATCGGCGATGGGGGCGGGGTCCTCGAGCTCGAGCATCGCCAGGTCGCTGTCGTGCGCGATGTACAGGACACGCGCCGGGTAGATGCCCGGATCGTCGTGCATGCGCAGGATCAGCCGGCGACTGTTGCTGACCACATGTGCATTCGTCAGGATGCGATTCGGCCCGATGACGAAGCCTGTACCGTTGCCCGTTCCGAACCGGCCGGCGTTCCAGGGGGCGCGGTAGTCGTAGGCCTGCACGCTGCTCTCGATGCGAAGCACACGCGCGTACAGGTCCGCGGCCGAGACCTCCGTGATCGGCTCGGCCAACGCGTCTTCCGGGATCGGCGCAGTCGTCCCATCCGCCTCCGCCTCCGGCGGCACAGGATCGACCGGTGCGTCTTCCGTCGGCAGGGCCTCGCCATCCGCCTCGGGAACAGGCGCCCCCATCGCCTCCTCCACCGCCACGGGTTCGGCGACAACCTCTTCAGCAACGGCGGCTTCGACCGTCACCCCGCCCGGGATCGGCGCCTCCGCCGCCGGCCGGCCCGGGATCAGCCCCGCCAGCAGGAGCACCGCAAGAAACAGGACCTCATGCCCGCGGAGGCTGCGCCGGACCGCGGGGGCCTCGCAGGGTGGCGACATCACAGGACGATCTCGCCGTGAAGCTGGGCGACGAACTCGCGGATCAGCTCGTTCTCCGCTTCCACATCGTCCAGCCGCTGGCCGGACACCGCGATGTACGCCCATTTATGGGCGACGCTGTGAAGGATCCGATCCCAGGCGAGCCAGAACATCCGGGCGCCGTGGCTGGGCGTCTCGCGCCCCTGGCCGACGAACCAGTAGGCGTAGAAGGTGCGGTACTCCTCTGGCCCCTCGGACGTCCGCACCGTCGCCGCGTTGCGCAGGACCATCACGTCCACGGAATCCTCCGAAAGCGGCACGGCCAGGCGGCGCTGGCTGCGGATCTGGTGGCCCTGCCCGACCAGGCAGCGTTGCGGCCGGTGAATGCTGCTGCGGTCCTGGCCGCTGAGCACGATGGCCACGTGGAGCCGGCGCCCCTGCGGGTCGGTGTAGAGCGACTTGACGAACTCCGTGTCCTTCGGAAGCACGTCGTATTCCTCGCGACTCATCGTCCGGAGCGCCTCCCCGCATTCCGGGCAGCGCTCGGCCCCCGCCAGAACCCCCTCGAGCCGCACCTCGCGGCGGCAGCCATCGGCGTGGCAATACCGCAGCGGGATGCCCGTCCATGCGTCGATCCGGTCGGGCAGCGCCATCCGCACGCCCGGCTCGTCCACCAGCTTCACGTCCACCGTATAGGCCAGCGCCAGCGAGGCCAGACCAAGCAGCAGCAGCAGCGTAACAATCTGCCGCGCGCCCATCTGTCTGCGTTTCGTTTCCGTCACGATGCCCCCCTCCGCGCTCAAGCCGGCGCCTCGCTCAGCCAGTACGCCCGCAGGTTGCGCCACCAGGTCCGGCGATTCATGTTCAGCAGCGCGCCCAGGCCGATCATCAACACGATCGCCACCGCGAACACCACGAAGCCCGACGCGTCGTGGATGATCATCGCCGGCCGCTCGCCCAGCGCCTGGCAGGCCACGCCGATGATGAAGATGCGCGCCACGTTTCCAGCGATCGCCAGCGGGATACTGGTCGAGAAGAGAATCCACTTGCGCCAGAAGGTCTTCTGTGTGAAGTAGGCATAGATGGCCGTCAGCGCCGTCATCGCCAGCAGTGAGCGAAGCCCGCTGCACGGGTCGGCGACATCGAAACTGAACCCGCCGGAGAGCGAGACGATGGCCGAGCCGCGCTGCGCGGTCTCGACCCCGATCGTGTTCAGCATGCCGGTCGCGGCGCCGGCCGCGAACATCCGCAGCGGGAAGGAGATCACGTCGAGGAAGTTCAGCGGGATGCAGAAGGCCAGGAACGCGCAGGGGAAAATCAACAGCTTCGCCGTCGGCCAGCCCCAGGCGTAAAAGGGAATGCCCCAGGTCAGCAGGATCAGCGCAGTGAGCGAAAGGCGCGTCTGGACCATCTTCGCGCCGATCCAGTGCATCGCCAGCGCAAGGACGATCACGGCCAGGCCGCGCGAATCGAGCGCCTTCGGGGCCGCCAGCAATTCCTTGCGCTTGTACCAGATGGCGGCGAGGCTGCCGAACGGGATGAACCAGCCGTGCGAGTAGTCCGCGCCGCCGAAGGAGATCCGGTCATTCCAGCGCGCGGTCATCCAGATAAACGCCGAACGGCTGTGCACATCCGGGACCATGTTGCCCATGAAATGGAAGAGCGCGAAGAGCGCGGCCACGACCAGCGCACCCACGCCGATGCCGACCCACTCGTCGCGCGAAAGCACCGCCATCCGCAGGCGCTCGCTGACGATCAACCCGTTCTCCTGCGCCGTTCCGTTCACACGAACACCCTTCTTCTGCCCGATCCCGGACAAGGCCCACCCGGCCGCTCGACAGCCACCTGCGCACCAATGTAACGGACAGACCGCCGCCCGTCCAGTTTCGTTCAACGCCGGCCGCGCTTTTCGGTTGTCATCCCGCGCGCGCCGGGGCATGATCCCGCGCGCCGACATCGCCTTGCGCCTGTAGCTCAATTGGATAGAGCGTCAGCCTCCGGAGCTGAAGGTTCCGCGTTCGAGCCGCGGCAGGCGCACCACCTGAGCGCTGAGGTGCCGGAGCTATGTGCTGTTCTGGGCATGATGGCCACGTGAACGCCAAGCCACAATGCCGGGCCGCACGGACGGCTGTGCCGCCTTCGGCGCTGGTTGCTCATCGTGCGCGGGGGGCACGGTTCACCGGGATCTTCCGGCGGGAATCGCCCTCGCCGTGAAGGTTCTGCATGTACTGAGCAACTACCGCTGGACCGAGCGAGCCGAGCCCGCCACGGATCTCGTGCTGGCACAGCGGGCGATGGGTATTCGCGCGGACCTGGTCTGCGGCCGGAACCGGGCCGATCCTTCGGAGTCGATCGCGTACCGCGCGTTGCGCCGGGGCCTGGAAGTCCGGTCGCCGGATCCGCCGCTCGACCTGCCCAAGCACTTCGACTGGCGCAGCGCACGCAGCGACATCGCGGGCCTTCGCCGCCTGCTGAGGGACGGGGGCTACACGGTCGTGCATGCGCACATCGAGAACGGGTGGCTGCTGTCGGCCCTCGCGATGCGCGGTTGGCGCCAACGCCCGTTGTGCGTCGCATCCCTGTACGATCCGGCCGGTCTGCCCTGGCGGCTGCGCAGCCGGTTCGTTGCCTCTCCCCGGCGCACCGACGGCATGGCGGTGCTCTGCGAGGAAGCGGCGGCCGCGATCGCGCGCCGGTTCGGGTACCCGGCGGATCGCCTGTCCGTGATTGAACCCGGCGTCGATACCGAGCGCTTCGGCGTGCCGCAACCGCGGGAAGCCGCGCGCCGCCGTTTCGGCCTGGAGAAGGCCTTCGTCGTGGGCATGGTGACGGCCGTGGGTCGCCGCCGGCGCCTCGACATCGTGCTCGACGCGCTGGCAAGCCTCGCGCCCGAGATGCCCGCACTCCGGTTGCTGATCATCGGGCGGGGCAAGATGGAGCCGTTCGTCGAGGAGCCGGCGCGCGCCCGTGGGATCCGCGACCGGATCGTCCTCGGTGGGTACTGCCGCGATGAGCGCCTCGTGGAGGCCTACGCCGCGATGGACGCGCTCGCTTACCCGATGCACGGGACGGACCGATCCTGCCGAACCGTGCGCGAGGCGATGGCCGCCGGCGTTCCCGTCATCGCCTCCCGCGTCGGATTTCTCCCGCACCTGCTCAGGGACGGGGAGACGGGCTACCTCGTGGAGCCGAACGGGGCGGCGATGGCGGAGGCCGTCCGCCGCCTGGACCGGTTGCCTGACCGGGGCAGGGCGATGGCGCGGCGGGCGCGGGAGGAGGCGCGCCGGCGCTTCGATCCGCGCCGGCAGGCGGAGTCGATGCAGGCGTTCTATGCGCGGCTTTCGAGCCTGTCCGGAGAGGACCGCCGGTGAAGGTCCTGCTGGCCGGCCTCACGTCGGATCGCGTCGAGTGCGAGCTGGCGGTCGCCCTTCGAAGCGCGGGGGTGGAGCTCACCGTCATCGCCGCGCCCGGGAGCCTGGGAGACGAAATATGCGTGGCGCACGGGATCCCCTGCGAGCGGCATGCCTACCGTCACCGGCTTGACCGTACCGCCATCCGCCTCTTCTCGCGCCAGGCCCGCGACGGACGGTTCGAGCTCGTGCATGCCCTGACGAATCGCGCGCTCTCCACGGCCCTCTGGGCCTTCCGGCGGCTCCCCGCCTCGCCCGCGGTCCTGGCCTACCGGGGCACCGTCGGTCATTTGAGCCGGTGGGATCCCGCCTCGCGCATGTCCTACCTCAATCCCCGGGTGAACGGCATCCTGTGCGTTTCCGATGCGGTGCGACGGTACTTGCTCGGTCTCCGCGTTCCGGACGAGAAACTGGCGGTGATCTGGAAAGGGCACGATCCGTCCTGGTACACCGCGGCGCCGCGGACGGCGTTGCATGCGCTCGGGGTTCCCCCGGACGCCTTCAGCATCAGCTTTTCGGGCAATGTCCGTCCGGTCAAAGGGCTGGCGTACCTGCTGGATGCCGTCGAGGCCCTGGACTTGGTTCCGCCGGTGCACCTGCTCGTCATGGGACGGGTCGGGGATCGCGGTCTGCTGCGTCGGCTCGGCGGGCATCCGCGACTGCATGCGACGGGATTCCGCCGAGACGCCGCGGCGCTTGCCGGCGCCTGCGATCTGGCCTGTGTGCCCTCGGTGGATCGCGAAGGGCTCCCCAAGGCGGCCTTGGAGTCCATGGCCCAGGGCGTGCCGGTCCTCGCGACCCGCGTGGGCGGGGTACCCGAGCTCGTGCAGGACGGCGAAACGGGGATCCTGGTTCCCCCGCGCGACGCGGAGGCTCTGGCCGACGCGATCCGACGCCTGGCCGGCAACACAGCCCTGCGCCGGAACCTCGGCGCCGCGGCGCGTGCACAGGTTGACGGAGCGTTCCATTTCCGGCACACCGTGGACAAGACCCTCGCGGCCTACGACCGCGCGCTCGATCCCGCGCGATGACGAGCCCTGCCCATGGGACGGCGCGGCCGATGGCGGCGGGCATAGCCCGGGAACGCGAACACTCCGTTCGTTGAACCTGAAGAAGAGGGCGAGCCTGCCCCCTCAAGACCCGCGCGGGCGCCGCGTGCTCGAGGTTTCGAGCGCGCGGCGCTCGCGCGGGGTCAGGCTTCCAAGCCCCTCCCTCGCCACCTTGTCCAGGATGCGGTCGATTTCCTCCGGATCGTCCCCCGAAGAAGACCGACGCCCCCCCCATGCAGGACGTAGTGCCGACCGGCGGACAAGCATACGCACGTAGACGAAGCCGGCGATGGCGCCCGCGACGTGCGCCGAGTGCGCCACGTTTCCGCCGCGTCCCGCCACGAGTCGGGTAACCTCGATCGCCATGTAGACCAGCGCGAAGACCCAGGCCTCGAAGTGGATGAAGGGCAGGAACAGCAGCGAGAGCCGTTCGCGGGGATAGAGCGCCACGAACGCGCCGAAGACCCCGAAGACCGCGCCGGAGGCCCCGATGCAGATCGCGTGCGGGTCCATCAACACGAACCCGACCCCGCCGAGCAGACCGCTGAGCGCGTAGACCAGGAGGAACTGCCGCCGGCCGAGCCCGCGCTCCACGGACGGGCCGATCAGGTAGAGCGCGAGCATGTTCATCAGCAGGTGCATCGGCCCGCCGTGAAGGAACATATAGGTGAATAGCTGCCAGCCCGCGCGCCCGCGCAACCCGGCCGCGCTGAGCCCCAACACGCCATGGAGCACTTCCGCCACCGGCGGCGCCGCCAGCGCCTGCAGGACGAAGACGCCCAGGTTGGCGATGAGCAGCACCCGGACGGCGCCGGTCAGGTCGTCGGGCGAGCCGGCCTGCATGATCCTCGCGCCGGGCATGCGGCCTCCTCTCCCGAAACGCGCACGCACGGGCCGCGCTCTCCGGTCAGTCGTCGTTCACGTCCGGGGGCGGCACGACGCCCGCCACGCGGGCCGTGCCGAAAACGCCCCCCTGGCGATCCGCTTCGACCCACGTCGCGCGGAGCGTGGCGGTCGTACTGTCCACGGTGATCGTGCCCGTCAACGTGAACGCCGCACCCGCCGTCGTCGTGCCCGTCAACTCGACCCACGCGGTCTGCCCGCTGACCCGGCCGATGCGACCGCCGAACCGGACGCCGTTGTTGTCGACCCCTTCGAGCCGCACGCCGCCCTGGGTGAGGTCCAGCACCCGCACCGAGGCGCCCGACGAGTTCGTCACCAGGTTGCCGCCCTCGGGATCGCGGTAACGACCCGCCACCGAAATCCCGGCTTCCCGCACAACGTCGACGTCGGACGTCTCGCAGCCCATCACCAGCGCCGCCAGGCCCGCCGCCAATGCCGTCGCGCGAAACCCGCGCCGGCCGACTGTTCTCGCTCCCGCTGTATGCATGCGGGCATCATAGGGGCGGCCGCCCCACAAGGCAAGCAGCATCCTACGCAGCGGCATGCTCGGCACGAAGCGGCAGCCGCTTGCCCGGGTGCCGAATGGTGTGATTCAATCTCCCGGTTCTCCATCGTTCCGGGGCGGACGCGCCCGACGGTCCGGCCGAAGAAGTGAAGGGACTATCCATGCGAGAGACTTCCGCCCTTGCGGGCCTACTGGTCTTCGCCGTAACGACGGCCGCCGCAGCCGACGTCGGCGGCTGGCGTGGCGACGGAACCGGACACTTCCCGGTGGCCGAGCCCCCGGCCGACTGGGAGGACGCCGCCCGCGTCGTCTGGCGCACGCCGACTCCCGGGTGGTCGAACGCCAGCCCCGTCGTCTGCGGCGACCGCGTCTTTCTCTGCGTCGAGCCGGACACGCTGATGGCCGTCGACCGGGCCACCGGCACCGTGCTCTGGCAGCGGTCGAATGCGTACGCGGACCTCGTGCCGGAGGCGCAACGCGCGGCGGTTGTGGAACGCAGCGCGGAGGCAGAACGCCTTCAGCGGGAGCTGCGGGATGCGAACCGGCAACTCCGCCAGGCGCGCCGCCAGGCCGGCCGCGAGCCCGACGCCGCGGCACAGGCGCGGTTGGCGGAGCTCGAGGCCAACGAGCAGCGGCTTCGGGAGCAACTCGCCCCATTCGAAGACGTCCGGATGCCCGCGACACACGCCGTCAACGGCTACAGTTCGCCCACCCCGGTCTCGGACGGCACGCTCGTCTACGCCTTCTTCGGCACCGGCGTCGCCGTCGCGTTCGACCGCGACGGGAACCGCCGCTGGGCGCGCGTGATCGAGAAGCCGACGGACGCCTGGGGGCACAGCGCATCCCCGGTGCTGGCCGCCGGCCGGTTCATCGTCCACGTGCGCAACGTCCACGCGCTCGACGCGGCCACCGGGGAGCCCGCCTGGACCGCGCCGTCGCGCGCCCGCTGGGGTTCCAGCGTCGTGACCGAGATCGAGGGCCAACCCGTGGTCATCACGGCCAACGGCGAAATCATCCGGGCCCGCGACGGCCGCGTCCTGGCCTCCGGCCTGCACGGGCTCGACTACAACGCGCCCGTGGTCCACGACGGCGTCATCTACTTCATCGAGCACGGCGGGAAGGCGTTCCGGCTCCCGTCGCGCGCCGACGGATCGGAGCGGCCGCAGGAACTCTGGCGGACCGAACCGCCCCGCGATCGGTACTACGCATCTCCGGTGGTCCACGAAGGGCGGATCTACGCCGTCCACCAGCGTGGCGTCCTCAGCGTAATCGACGCTGCGACCGGGGCCGTCGAGCGGACGGAATCGCTGGGCAACCTGCGCCGGACGGTCTACCCGAGCATCTCGCTCGCCGGCCCCTGGCTCGTGCTCGGCGCGGAAAGCGGCACGGTCGTGATCCTCGACCCCGCGGACAACCTGCGCGAAGTCGCCACCGCCCGCATCGACGCGTTTCGCAGCACCCCCGTCTTCCACGGCCGGCGGGCGTACGTCCGGACCCAGGACGCCCTGGTCTGCCTCGAACGCGCCCCGTGATCAAAACCCTCGCCTGGCTGATCCCCGCGCTCGCCGGCGCCGCCGGCGCGGCGGCGATCGGTGCCTGGCTTGCGCGCGATCCCGCCGCCGACCTCGTGCTGCACGAGCCAGGCCTTGACGGCGAACCGCCGCGCGTCGAACGGACGGCCGTCGTCCGCATCGGCGAGCACTTCCAGCCCGGCGACGGCGAACCCGCCGACCTTCCAGGGTCATGGCCCCGCTTCCGCGGACCCGGCTTCGACAACCGCAGCCGCGAGACCGTCCCCCTGGCGGACCGCTGGGACGAGGACCAGCCGCGCATTCTCTGGAGCGTCGAGCTCGGGGAAGGCCACGCCGGCGCCGCGATCCACAACGGACGCGTCTACGTGCTCGACTACGACGAGGATGCCGGCCGCGATACGCTCCGCTGCCTGTCCCTCGCCGACGGACGCGAGATCTGGCGCCGCGCCTACGACGTTGAGGTCCGCCGGAACCACGGCATGAGCCGAACCGTCCCCGCCGTGGCCTACGGCGTGGTCGTCACGGTCGGCCCGCTGGGCCACGCCATGGCCGTGGACGCGGAGAGCGGCGCGTTACACTGGGGGATCGATCTCGCCCGCGACTACGGCGCCGAGATTCCGATGTGGTACACCGGCCAATGCCCCCTGATCGACGACGGTATCGCGGTCCTCGCCCCGGCCGGACCGGATGCGCTGCTGCTTGGCGTCGACGCCGTGAGCGGCGAGGTCCGCTGGCGCACGCCCAACCCGCACGGGCTCGCCATGTCCCACTCCTCGGTCGTGCCCGCCGTTTTCGACGGCGAGCGGATGTACGTTTACGCGGCGCTCGGCGGGATGGTCGGCGTCGCGGCCGACGGCCCGCGCCGCGGCGAGATCCGCTGGTTCGCCCCGCAGTGGGACCGGTCCGTCATCGCCCCCGTGCCCCTCGTCTTCGACGACGGGCGCATCTTCGCCACCGCCGGCTACGGTGGCGGCAGCCTGCTGCTGCGGGTCCGGCGCGAGGGCGAGAAGTTCCGCGTCGAGCCCCTGCGGGCATTCCGCGCCAGCGAGGGGCTCGCCTCGGAGCAGCAGACACCCGTCCTCTACGACGGGCATCTCTTCGCGATCCTCCCTAACGACGCCGGCCCCCTGCGCAACCAGCTCGTCTGCGCACACCCGGACGACCCGGGGGCCTTCGTCTGGACCAGCGGTCGCGAGCGGCGGTTCGGGCTCGGCCCCTACCTCGTCGCCGACGGCAAACTCTACGTGCTGCGTGACGACGGCGTCCTGTTTATGCTGCAGGCGACCGCCGCCGGCTACGAAGAGCTGGGCCGGCGGCGCCTCATGGACGGCCACGACGCCTGGGGCCCCATGGCCCTGGCCGGCGGCCTGCTCGTCCTCCGCGACGACACCCGCATGCTCTGCGTCGACCTGCGCTGACCCCCCCCGCTCCCGCTCCCGCTGGGGACAGAGACGCTCCCGCGGTCAGACAGGGACAGAGAGGCTCTCCGCTCCACGGCGAGGGAGACAGCGATTCTTGCGAGGCACATCTTCGAGCTGCGCTGAAACTGTCCGCGTGGCACAGCGGGACAGGGTCGCCGGTGACTGCAGGGCATTGCCTCACACCGGGATGATCCCGGATCGCCGCCCGTCCGACGGGCAAGGACACGCCGGAGCGGCCGGCCCTTCCGGGGTCCATGGGGTGCCCGTGTCGCGTTCAGTCGACGCCGACGCGGCAACCGCGCCAGGCGTAGATCGCATCGGCAGAGGTCGGTGCCCTTGCCATGGCCAGCCGATGCCGGGCCACCGCCTCCTTCTGGCACATACGGCCCACGATGCCGCGCACGAAGAGTTCCGAACCGATGGCCACGCCGTCCACCCAGAATCGAACTCGCCGCCGGGCCGTCAGGACGAAGCCGGGCGCGTCCTGGGTCGCGGTTGACTCCGCGTCGTCGGCCAGAGCGCCGCGCAAGGCCTCGCGCAGGTCTTGGAGCGTCGTGATCCCAAGCATTGGCCCGAGTTCGGGAAGCAGAGTGCGCGCCAGATGCTCTTCGAACGGGTGCCGGCCCCGCTGCATCCAGCGGCCGAGACTGCCGAACCGATAGTCCGCCGCGTCGGTAACGATCCCGGCCCGAACGGGATTGTTCTCCACGTAGGCCCAGCAACGCCAGAGCGCCTCGCCGCTCTCGAGCACGGTGTTCTTGAACCGGTCCGCCCAAAGGGAGCCGTGCCGCGGCACCGGCCGAGTTCGGTTGTACCAGACGGCGAAGATCTGCTGAATCAGCCGCAGGAACCAGCTTACGTCGCGCATGCGGCGTTGCCAGCGGCGGTACGCTTCTGTTCCCGGTTCGAGGCGCCGGCGCCCGTTGTAGTACGCGGCGTAGCGTTCGCAGGTCTCCGCCTCGGACGGCAGGCGGACCGGTGTACGCAACAGGACGTGGTAGTGCGTGGACATGACCTGGAAGGCCACGACCTCGATGCAGCACAGGCGACTCACCCGTGTCAGGATGCGGATGAACTGCTCCTTCTCGACCGGTCCAAAGGGGCGGTCCAGCGAGGTTCCGCTGACACGGTTGTGGCAGTGGTGCCAGGTGTTCTGGTCGTCCGGCTTGATACGGTTCAGGCGCATGGCATCTCCTCCCTCTATCTATGGAGAAGTGAACAGCGAACGACTTTTCCGAAGAAGAGTCGCAAACCGATTACCCACAAGCTTTTATGTATTTATGAATCAGCGTGGCTCTGCTCCGTAGCGCCGTCTGTGCAGCACTGGACGCTTCTCTGTCCCTACTCCAGACCCTTGCGAACCGGCGCGCATCCTGTTCTTGGTCAACCCCACCGTCACTTCTCCGTCCCTGCCTTCCTGGCTGCGCACCAGCCCTTCGCTGCCCCCCGTTCGCTCTCTGTCCCTGTTCCTCTCCTCTGTGCCGACCTGCGTTAGCCCGCTGGGGATGCTGAGGCGTCTCTGTCCCTCTCCTTCTCTTCTCTGTCCCCCCTTCTCTCCGCGGCCACCGTGCTCTCGGGGCGTTTCGTGGTAGATTGGAGCACGCGCTGGTGCTGACTGGAGATGCCGGATGCGAAAGGCTGTTCCCTGGATGCTCGTACTGTTGGCGGCCGCGACGGCTGTCGCGATCGCGGTCCGCCGCCCGCGCGGCGTTTCGGAGCCGGCCGCGGTGGAGGGCGCTTTGCGCATCGCCGCGTTCGACGCGCAGATCGATGCTTACCGCGCCGTCGACCCCGCCCTGATTCTGTACGAGGAAACCGCGGGGTTCCCCGTCCAGGGCTTCGCGACGCTGTCCGCCCTCGCCGTGGACGCGCAAGGGAAGATCCACGCCGGCGGCGGACGCCTGCGCGCGGTCTTCTCGCCGGACGGCGCCGAACGCCGTCGGTTCGAGCTCCCCGCCGACGTCTCCGCGCTGGCCGTCGATCAGGCGGGCCGGGTGTTCGTCGGGCTCGGCGATACTGTTCATGCCTACGAGGCCGACGGCGCGCGCGCCGCTGTCTTCGCGGACCTGCCGCCCGACGCGATCGTCACGTCCATCGCCACCGTGAGCGAGCATGTCTTCGTGGCCGATGCGCGGAGCCGGACGGTGCTGCGGTTCGACCCTGACGGAACGCGAACCGGCGCGATCGATGGGCGCGGCGCCGACCCGGGCGATCCGGGCTTCGTCATCCCGAGCCCCCACTTTGGACTGGCGCCGGGCACGGGCCGGACGCTCTGGGTCGTGAACCCCGGTCTTCACCGGCTCGAGGAGTACAACCCCGACGGCGTCCGCATTCACGCCTGGGCGCGCGAGGCGGGCCTCGAGATCGAGAACTTCAGCGGCTGCTGCAACCCGTGCCACATCGCGCGCCTCGCCGACGGCTCGCTCGTCACGGCCGAGCGCGGCATCCCGCGCGTCAAGGTCTACACCCGCCGCGGCGCCTTCATCGGCGTCGTCGCGGCGCCGGACCGGTTCGAAAGCCCGAACCCGGGACTCGCCCTCGCCGTCGATGAGCGCGACCGCGTCCTCGTCGCCGACGCCGACCGTCTCCGGGTCCGCATCTTCGAACGGCGCTGATCGCCTTCGCGATCCTATTCGTGACCGTTGTCTACGGACACCGAAACCGCCGTCCTCAGGCCGTGCCCCGGGAGCGGGGAGGGACGTCCGACGCCCGGCCCGGCGGAATGCACACGGGAGCGACCGGGCGTGCGAGTCGGCGCTGGCGGGGTGCGGCGCGGCGGTGTAGACTTCCTTTTGACATGAGCCCGCATCGCCAGACGCCGCAACCGCACGGATCGGTCGCAGATCGCCGGGAGTTCCTGCGTCTCTGCGGCCGGCTGCTCCTGCTCGGCGGCAGCGCGGCGGCCGGCGCGCGGCTGGCCGCACGCGGTCAACTCACCGGACCGGGCGAGCGCTGCACGCGCGACGGCCTCTGCGCCGGCTGCGGGGTGGCTACAACGTGCGGCCTACCCGCCGCACTCTCACGCCGCCGCGCGCTCGCGCGGAGGGCCGAATCGTGAGCTCGGGCAATTCCACCGGGTCGCCGCCGGGACCGCTGCCCCGCCGCGCCTTCCTTCGCCTCGGGCTGGCCGGGTTGGCCGCCGCCGCGGTCGGCGGCGTCGCCGCGGCCGCGGCGCGCGCGGGCGAGCGGCGCACGCACGTCTGGCAGCTCGACCCCGGAAAATGCGTACAGTGCGGCCGTTGCGAGACCGCCTGCGTCCTCACGCCCTCGGCCGTCAAAGCGGTCCACGCCTACGACCTCTGCGGCTACTGCCGGCTCTGCGGCGGCTACCACCACCCGCAGGCGAGGTCGATCGACTCGGCCGCGGAGAACCAGCTCTGCCCGACCGGCGCAATCCGCCGCACTTTCGTCGAAGATCCGTTCTTCGAGTACACGATCGTCGAGGATCGCTGCATCGGCTGCGCGGTCTGCGTGAAGGGCTGCGCCATGTTCGGCAACGGCTCGCTCTTCCTCCAGGTCCGCCACGACCGGTGCGTGAACTGCAACGACTGCGCAATCGCCCGCGTCTGCCCCGCCGACGCCTTCCGGCGCGTACCGGTCGATGCGCCCTACCTGCTGAAGGGGGACGCGCGCTGATCGGGTGGCCCGGCATCCGGATGCGACCGCGCGCGACACGCCCCGCGGCCGGCGCGCGCCGGGGGACGCTCGCGCTCGCGCTCCTGGCCGTCGGCGCTCTTCCCGGGGTGCCGACGGCCGCGGCCAATGTTCAGCGTTTCCCAAGGCCGGACTTCACGAGCGGCTACACGCCGCCGACGCTGACGACGCCTGCCCCGCGCGCGTTCGGACTCGAAGTCCTCGATGTCGCGCTGCTGGCCGCAGCGCTCGTGCTGGCGGGCCATCTCGCGCTGCGCCGCCGCTCGCGCAAAGGGCTGCTCGCCCTGACCGTCGCCTGCCTGGCCTACTTCGGGTTCGTGCGGCAGGGCTGCGTCTGCCCGATCGGCTCGATCCAGAACGTCGCACTCGCCTTCGGCGACGCCGGCTTCGCCGTGCCGCTGACGGTCGTCGCCTTCTTCGCGCTCCCCCTCCTCTTCGCCCTCTTTCACGGGCGTACCTTCTGCGCCGCCGTCTGCCCGCTCGGCGCGATCCAGGAGGTCGTCGTCTGGCGGCCGCGCAAGCTGCCGCCCTGGCTGAACCAGACGCTCGGCACGATCCCCTGGGTCTACCTCGGCGTCGCCCTGCTCTTCGCGGCGACGGCGACCGACTTCCTCGTCTGCCGCTGGGACCCGTTCGTCGGCTTCTTCCGCTTCGGCGCCCCGCTCCCGATGGCGCTCTTCGGCGCGGGGCTTCTTGTCCTCGGCCTGTTCGTCGGCCGGCCCTACTGCCGGTTTCTCTGTCCCTACGGCGCGCTGCTGCGCGTCTTCTCCCGGCTCTCGCGCCGCCACGTGACGATCACGCCCGGATCCTGCATCCAGTGCCGGCTCTGCGAGAACGCCTGCCCCTACGACGCGATCCGCAAACCCGCGGACCTCGCGCCGCCCGAACCGCCGGCGCGCGGCGCGCGGCGGCTGGCGATCCTGCTGGCCGCGGCCCCGCTCGTCGCGCTCGCCGCGGCCGGGACCGGCGCCGCCTTCGGCGCCGGCCTCTCGCGGGCGAACCGCGACGTTGCGCTTGCGCTCGAGCTTCACGGGGCGGAGGCGGACAACGGCGCGGCCCCGAGCCTCGAACGCGAGGCGTTCTTTACCTCCGGACTACCGGAGGGGCCGCTCTTCGACCGCGCCCGCGTCGTGCAGCGGACCTTCGCCGCCGGCGGCGCCCTGCTCGGCGGCGCGCTCGGCCTGATGGCCAGCGCCAAGCTGCTCGGCCTCTCCGTCTGGCGCTCGCGAACCGACTACGAGCCGGACCGAGCACACTGCGTAAGCTGTGCCCGTTGTTTCTCCGCCTGTCCCGTAAAGCCCGAGCCGAAGACCTGATTCTGCATGTCCCCTCCCCCGAAAAACCCTGACCCGGAACGCATTCTTCTCGGGCGCCGCCTCATGGCCGTCGCCGCCGTCTTCCTGCTGGTCGTCGCCGGCCTGATGCTCTGGACCCGCGGGCTCCTGCGGTCGACCGACCCCCTGCACGCGCCGGCGCTCCAGTCGCTGATGGCGCAGCTCGAACGCGAACCCGGAAACGAGACGCTACGCCAGCAGGTGCGCGAGCTCGACCTCCTGGCGCGCCGGGCGTTCTTCATCCGCCGCGGCCAGCTCGAGACCGGCGGCTGGCTCATGCTCGGCGGGGCTGTGGTCTTCATCCTCGGCCTGCACCTCTCCGGCTCCGCGCCCTGGCGCATGCCGGATCTCAAGGCCTGCCCCGGCGCGGACGATGCCTGGTCGGCCGCCGCCCGCGCGCGGCGATGGATCGCGGGCGGCGGACTTGCCCTGCTTGCGGGCAGCCTGGCCGTGGCGTTCTGGACCGCGCGGACCGCGCGGGTACCTGCGCCGGAGGCCGACCCGGAACCGGCCGAGCGGCCGGCGGACGCGACGGCGCTCGCCGTCACGCCGGCGGGCTGGACGGACGAGGCGCGCCGGAACTGGCCGTCGTTCCGCGGCGCCGGCGCGCTCGGCGTCGCCACCGAGGCCGAGCCGCCGCTCGACTGGGACGGGGCGGAAGGCCGCGGTGTGCGCTGGAAGACGGCCGTGCCCCTGCCGGGATTCAGCTCGCCCATCGTCTGGGACAACCGCGTCTACCTCACCGGTGCCGACGCGGAACGACGCGAGGTCTACGCCTTCGACGCCGATTCCGGCGAGCTGCTCTGGACCGCGGACGACGCCGGCGTGCCCGACGCGCCGGAGACGCCACCGCGGACAACCGCCGACACCGGGCTCGCCGCGCCCTCGCCCGCCACCGATGGACGCCGCGTCGTCGCGATCTTCGGCACCGGCGTCGTCCTCGGGCTCGACACCGACGGCCGCCGCCTCTGGGCGCGCGCGCTTCCCGTGCCGGACAACCACTACGGGCACTCCTCGTCGCTGCTGCTGCACGACGGACTGGTCTTCGTCCAGTACGACCACTTCGGCGGGGCCGAGCTGCTGGCGCTCGACGCGGAGACGGGCGCCATCCGCTGGCGCCGGCCGCGCGAGGCCGACATCTCCTGGGCCTCCCCGATCCTCGTCGAGACGCCGGAGCGGATGACGCTGGTGCTGAACGCCGCGCCGGTCGTCGCCGCCTACGACGCGCGAACCGGCGAGCCGCTCTGGAGCCGCGAGGTGATGAGCGGCGAGATCGGGGTCTCGCCCGCCTACGCCGCCGGCCGCGTCTTTGCCGCCAACCAGTACGCCCAGGCCGTCGCGCTCGACGCCGCGACCGGCGAGACGCTATGGGCGAGCACGCGGCTCGAGCTCCCGGACGCGGCCAGCCCCGTCGCCACGGACGAACACCTTTTCCTCCCGACCGCCTACGGCATCCTCTCCGGCGTCGACGCCGCGACCGGCGCGGTCGCCTGGGAACACGAGTTCGACCGCGGCGGCTACGGCTCGCCCATCCTGGTCGGCGACCGCCTCTACTGGGTCACCTCCGAGGGCGTGACGCGCATCGTGCGGGCCGGCCCGGAATTCGAGCTGCTCGGCGAACCGGCGCTCGGCGAGCCGTCCATGACCACCCCCGCCGTCGTCGGCCGCCGCCTCTTCATCCGCGGCGAACGTCGCCTGTTCTGCATCGAGTAGCCCCGCGCCGTTCCCGAACCCCCGGCCCCCACGGGCTCGGCCGGCGCGTGGACCGCCCCCCCACGGGCTTGCCGCACGTGCACCGGCCCCACCAGGCTTGCCCCGTGCGCAGGCCGCCCCCCACGGGCTTGCCCCGTGGGGGAGGAAAGGTTTGAGCCAGAACCCCGCGGGCGCGACCTCGCCCTCCTCCTCCCGAGCCCGAACAAGAGCGCGGGAAAGACCGAGGGTCCGAACCGCGCTCCCACCGGGCTCTCCCGAAAGCCTGCGCCCTGGCAAGGCCAGCTTTCCGCCCCCCCACGGGGCAAGCCCGTGGGGACGCGTGAACCGCACAGAGCCCTTCCAATCCTTGGAAACCATGCCGTCCCCGGCTTCCAAGGCTTGGAAGCCGGTCGGTGCCCGCGGGGTGGGAGGGTTCAGCCGCGCAAGCGCCGGCGGAGCAGCGGCAGCCCGCCGAGCGCGAGCAGGCTGACCGCACCGGGCTACACCCTGTCCGCCCTGGCGGCCGGCGGGTCGCCGTAGACCCACACCGCCTCGCGGTTCGACCGGTCGCGGAACGCGCCTTCGGGCACCGTCGGACGGTTGACACCGACGCTGGCCGCTGGCATCATGATGCCGTTATGAGAACGACGATTGACATCAATGATGCCACTCTGGCGGAATTGCGCGATATCGCCCGCCATAGCGGCGAGTCGTTGCGCGCCACGGTGGAACGCAGCCTCGAACTGGGCCTCTCGCAGATGAGCCGTGCGCCGCAGAGGAAGAAGATTCGCGTGCGCCCCCATCGTCTTGGACTGAAGTCGGCGTACTATGGAATCAGCTTGAACCAGCTCTATGACCGAATCGAGTCCGAACCTCCATCTGCGTGATGCTCATTCCCGACGTCAATCTGCTGATCTACGCGCACGACGCGGATTGTCCCGCGCATACCCGCGCCAGGAAGTGGTGGGAACACGCGCTCTCGGGCGTCGAACCGATCGGCATCCCTTGGGTGGTTGTACTGGCATTTGTGAGACTGACCACGCACCCGACGATCAGCCGCAACCCCATGACGTGCGCCCAGAGCAGGGCGGCAACCGAAAGCTGGTTCGCCCTGCCGCATGTTCGTCTGCTTTCTCCGACGCTCGTGACCCTTACGCTCTTCTTCGATCTTCTCGAATCGTCCGGAGGGGCGGGAAATCTTACGACCGACGCGTTGATCGCAGCGCATGCGGTGGAGATGGGTGGACGCGTCTGCACCAACGACGGGGATTTCGCGCGCTTCTCAAGTGTTTTGTGCGTGAATCCGCTCGACTAGCCAACCCGACCACGACGTCTCGCATCCTGTCGCGCCGTTGCGCCGTCGAGCCCGGGGAAAGGACGCGCCCATGAAGGCCGAGATCGAACACGCCATACGGGGACGCCACCCGCTGCTCTACTGCCTGACGCCGGAGGAGGACCGCGTGCTCGAAACGCTCGAGGCGCTGGCCGGCGCGCGCGGCGACGGCGCCCGGGTCTCGACCTGGGACTGCGTCGCCGGTCTGCAGCCGGCCACGGACGAGGACACGCGCGATCCCCGCGCGGCGCTCGAAGCCATCGTCCGCGGCGGGCATCCGGGTTTCGTCCTGATGCGGGACCTGCCCGCCCACCTCGGCCGGGCCGACGTCGTGCGCGCCCTGCGCAACGCCTACCACGCCCTCGGCCCCGCCGGCCGCACCGCGATCGTGCTCGCCGCCCCGGAGCTCCGGCTGCCCGAGGCGCTGCACAAGGAGGTCTTCCTCGTCGAACCCGGCCTGCCCTCCGCGTCCGAGCTGCTCGAACGGGTCGCCCGCGTGGAAGCGGACTACCCCGGCGCCGCCGTTCCCGAAGCCCTCCGCTCCGCGCTCGCCCTCGCGCTGCGCGGCCTGACGCTGAACGAGGCCGCGCACGTCATGCATCGCATCTTCGGGCGCGGCGCGGCCGCCGAGCGCGAAATCTTCGCCGAGGTCAACGCCGAGAAGCAGCGCCTGCTGCGCCAGTCCGGCGGACTGGAATTTGTACCCAACCCGGTCGACCTCGAACACGTTGGCGGGCTCGAGGTGCTGAAGGAGTGGGCCCGCGCGCGCAAGGATCTCTTCACCCAGAAGGCCGTCGACGAGGGACTCCCTACGCCGCGCGGTGTCCTGATCATGGGCGTCAGTGGCTGCGGCAAGAGTCTCTGCGCAAAAGCGTTCTCGGCGCTGTGGAACATCCCCCTCTTCCGACTCGACATGAACCTGGTTTTCTCCGGCCTCTACGGCTCGCCGGAGGCCGCGTTCCACCGCGCGCTCAAGGCCGTCGAGTCGGTCGCCCCCGTCGTGCTCTGGATCGACGAGATCGAGAACGCGCTGGGCATGACCAGCGAACGCGCGACGGTCGAGCAGTCGCTGACCTTCTCCACCTTCCTGACCTGGATGCAGGAGCGGCCCCCGCTCGTCTTTGTCGCGGCCACCGCGAACCGGATCGAGTCGCTGCCGGCCGAGGTCATCCGCAAGGGCCGGTTCGACGAGGTCTTCTTCTGCGACCTCCCGACCGACGCCGAGCGGCGCTCGATTCTCCGGATACATCTCGGCCTGAACGGGATCGATCCGGAGTCGATCCCGGTCGACCGGCTGCTCTACGCAACGCGCGGCTGGACGGGGGCGGAGATCGAGCAGGCGGTCATCGCCGCCCGGATCGACGCCCACAACGAGGGCCGCGCCGTGACGCTCGACGACCTGCGCCGCCACATCCGCCGCATGGTCCCGCTGGCCGCGACGATGGCCGAGCAGGTGAAAGCCATCCGCGACTGGTCCTACGAGCGCGCACTGAAGGCGTCCAGGGACGAACCGGCGCCGGCCGGCTGATCGCCGTCCCCGGACGGCGTCTCCGGCGCCGGGAGAACCGCCTCAATGACCGACTCGAGGCGCACGGTGCGCACGGGAACGCGGAAAGGGTTCCGCGACTGCTCAAGCCGGCGCGTCTCGTCCCGCACGGTGGTCACCGGCTCGACGTGGAACGGAAGGTCCGCCTCGGCGGTGGCGGGCCGCACGACGTAGACGGCTGTCCCCGCCTCCAGTTGGCGCGCCACCGCGGCGCCGAGCGCCTCGCGGTCCCTTCCGCGATAGATGGGAATCACGGTGCGTCCGTGGACGAACTCCAGCGGGGTGCCCAGCGTGCGATCCGCCAGCAGCAGCGCGTCCTTCTCAAGGAGCGCATCCAGGGCCGAAAGGTGGCCGTCCAGTCCGCGCCAGTCGCGGACGAAGGCGAAGTCGCGTCCGCGGTAGAGCGGGCGGACCAGCAGCAGGGCGGCGACCGTCAAGACGGCGGCCGCCGCCGCGCGCCGCGCCTTCAGCACGGCCGCGAGTTGCGTCCAGAAGAAGCCCATCCCGAGCACGGCAACGGGCAGCAGCGCCGGGAGCCAGCGCTTGAAGGCCCACGGATAGACCTGGGTCATCATCGGCCGCTCGGCAAAGACGAAGGAAAAGGCCAGCGGGGCGAGGACGACGACGGGCAGCAGCGCCGGGCGCCGCCAGCCGAGCCAGAGCAACCCGGCAAACCCGGCGAGCAGGCCGGTCTTCGACAGCAGCGCGGCCGGCGCCAGCCAGCGGGAGTTCAGCAGGTCTCCGCCGTAGAGCGCGCCTGCGACGAGCGCGAGGCCGGCGGCGGCGCCGGCCGCCGCGACCGCGCGCAGCAGGCGTTGCGCCGCGGGGCGGGCGAAGACCCG
>PWTM01000280.1 GCA_003563855.1 PVC group bacterium
CCCCGATCCACGGATCCCGCCTGAACCTCCCCCGCCGCCGGCGACCTGGCCGGACATGTCCGCACGCATCCGTGTGCGCGGCGGCGCCCTCGTGGTGGAACAAGGCGACCGGAGACTCGCGATGACGGACATCGCGGCGGACATCGACCTGCGCCCGGATCCGGCGTCGCTGACGTTCGAACTCTCCGGGCGCGCGGCCGATGCGGACGGGCGGTTCCGTATTCACGCCCGGATCGAACCGGACGCCGCCCGAACGCTCGATCCGGAACGGCTCCGCGGAACCGCCTCGGCAACTGTCTCGGACTGGAATCTCGCCCCGCTCGGCCCCTGGAGCGAAGCCGCCAACGGCCCGAATCTCGAGGGGCGGCTGGCCCTGGACACGCGCGCCACCATCGAACCGGGGCTGCGGGTCGTGACCACGGGTCGGGCCGACCTCGCCGGCATCCGGCTGTCCGGCGCGGTGTTGCGGGGCGACGAACCGGACCTCGGCGACGGGAGCGTCGAGTGGGACCTCGCGCAGATCGGCGACCGTGTCGACGTGCGCCATCTGCAGGGCGCGCTCGGTCCGGGGCGCATGTCTGCACACGGCGTCGTGGGGCCCGACGACTTCATCGAAGGATCGGTGAACGCGCAGATCGACCTCGCGGCGGCCGCCCGGCTGATCCCGCGGATGCTCGGCCTGCGGGACAACCTCGAACTGGAACAGGGTGTCGCGGCCGTCACCGTGCAAGCGGACCGGGCCGAGGACCGGATGCTGCTCGCCGTTCGGGCGAGGGTCGACGACATCGCCGGACGGGTGGAAGACCAGCCGGTCGCACTGTCCGCGCCCATCGACGCGCAGGCCGAGATCCTGGTTGGCGCCGGGGAATGGGAGATTCAATCGCTCACGTTCTCCGGTTCGCCGGGCCGGATCGAAGGCGCCGGCCGCATCGCGGACTGGGCGACGCCCGAAGCCGACTGGTCCGGCCGCATTGAGATCGACCTGGGACTCGCGCGCCTTCTGGATGCGCTTCAAGGCCTGGAGGGGGTGCAGTCCTTCGCCGGAACCGACGGTCGGCTCCAGGTCCGGGCGGAAGCCGGCACGACGGACCATGGGCTTGATGCGACGGTCGAAGCGGAGCTGTCTGCACTCCGCCTTCCGCTCGCCGACGACGCATCCTGGGAGGAACCACGGATCGCCCTCTCCGCCCGCGTCCGCCAGGACGCGGACGGCGTGGACATCTCTTCCCTCGCCCTGTCTGCATCCTTCCTCGAGATGACCTGGACCGATGGCCGGCTGCAGGCGGGCGACGAACCGCGGATCCGCGGCCGGGGCCGTCTGTCGTACGACCTCGCGGCGGCCGGCAGCCTCCTCGCCGCGCTGGCGGGCGACTCCTCGCTCCACCTCGAGGGCAGGGCGGACCGGCCGTTCGAATTCGACCTTCCGCTCGGAGCGGATTGGCTGGAATCGGGACAGGCGGACGCATCCTTCGCGCTCGCCCGAATGGACGGCATGGGCCTGGCGATCGCGGACCTTGAGATGGGCCTGTTCATCCGGGACGCGGAAGCCGCGCTTTCGCTCGACGGCAGCATCGAGGGGGGGCGACTCCGGCTTGAGCCCCGGCTGAACCGCGTGGATGGCCGGCTCATGCTGACGCTTCCGGACGGGACGGAGGCGATCCGCGGCGCACAACTGACGGACGAGCTGGCGGACGTCTGGCTGGCCCGGCTGCATCCGATCTTCAGAGGCTCGGCCGTGACGGACGGATCGATCCATCTTCACTTCGACCGGTTCCGGGCGCCGCTCGAGGCGGAGGCGGGGGACGAGATCGTGTTTTCCGGCACGCTCTTCCTCGAAGACGTCGAGCTCTCCTCGAGTGGACTGCTCGACCGGGTACGCGAGCTGGCAAGGCTGCGTGAGGGTCGCTACCGGATCGGAACCCATGCCCTCCGCTTCCGTTGTGCGGACGGAAGGATCGAAACCGACCCGCTTCGCGTGACCGTCTCGGGCCACCCCATCGAGTTTTCCGGGTCCACGGGCCTCGACGAGAGCCTGGCCTACACCGTGCGCACGCCGGTCAGCGAGCGGCTGGTCGGACGGGAAGCCTACGCCGTGCTCTCCGGAGAACACATCGAAATCCCGATTCGCGGAACCGTCTCCGCGCCCCGGCTGGGCGAGCAGGAGCTTCGGGACGCGGTGGGCGCGCTGATTCGCAGAGCGGGAACGGAGTCCATACGGCGCGGCGCCGAGCGGCTTCTTCGGCAGTTGCGCGATCCCTGACCGCCCCTCCGTGGACTACCCGATGAGGAGGCGGAAGCCGCACCGCTGGGCGGACCCCGGTCTATCGCGCCCCGAGCACCCGGCGGTAGCCGACCCCCAGGGAATTGACGCCGCCCCGGTGGAAGGTCCAGCCGCCGGAGTGGTGATGCAGGAAGAACACGACCCGGTGATCCGGGTGGCGCGGCAGCGCGGCCGTGAGCTGGATGGGCCAGTAGAACTCGAGGTGGGACCGCTCCCGCTCCGGGTGGCGCGCGTACTGGACCGCGAGCACCCGGCCGCTGCAGGTGCAACGCTGGCCCGCGCCCCTGCGCGCGTTCCGCCCCGCCCGCCCGGAAACCGGCGCGCGAAGCCCGCGCGTGGCGTCAACGCCGCTCGGCATCGCAACGCCTCCAGGCAGGCCCATCGGCGCCATCGGTACACGTGTTTCATGGGCCTGCGACCTAGCACGCCCCGCCGCCCGGGGCAACAGCGGAATGCTCCGAATGCGGAACGCGGAATGCGGAATAACGTTTCGCCGCGGAACCGCTGCCGCCAGCCCCCCGCCAGCCGCGTTTCCGCAGCGGGTGTGCAGCCCCCGCTCCATATCGCGTCACCCTCTTGGCGGCGTACGAGCCCCCCGTAGAAGCGAAGGGAGTGGAAGTCCGCCCCCCGGGAACGCCACTCTCCAGCGTGGCACGGTCCTGATCCTCTCGGTTCTCGTCCACTGGATCGGCCAGGCTGGAGCCTGGCGTTCCCAGGGGGGGCACGCTCCGGTCGGCTCTATCGCCCCCTCGACTCGATCCCCCGGGGCGGCACATCACCCTTTCGCCGGCATCGGCTCTCCCGCCCCGGGGGCGGCCCTGCGGGGCACGGCCTGCCGCACCACGCCGCCCGGGAGCCCCCACCGCCCACCGCCAACTGCCAACTGCCAACTGCCCCCCCGCACGCCGAAAACTGGGGAAAGCCCCTCGGGGCGCTGCCTTGAAGGCCGGACTGCGCGGCGCTAGGCTGATGCGGACGTGGATGTCCAATTCCGGCGTTCGGCCGGAAGGAGCGGGTGAACTCCCCGCGCGGACGCGGCCGGGAGCGGAGCGGAGCGTGGACCGACAGGAACGGTTTCTGGGCGAATTCCTGCGCCACCAGGACGACATCCGGGCGGTGATCGCCTCGATGGTGCGCGATCCATACGCCTGCGACGACGTCTTCCAGGACGTGGCCGTGGTGCTCTGGCGCAAGTTCGACGACTACGACCCGCGCTACTCGTTCGGCGCCTGGGCGCGGGGCATCGCGGTGCGCAAGGCGATGCAGTACTTCGACCGGCGACGGCGCCAGGGACCCGTCCTCGATCCGGAGGCGGCGGAGGCGGTTCGGACCGCCTTCGACGACGTCCTGGACGACAGCGTCGAGCGGCGCGAGGCGCTGCGGGTCTGCATCGAGAAGCTGCCCGAGCGCTCCCGCCGGCTGCTGCGGCTCCGCTACGAGGAGCGGCTGAAGCTGCGCGAGGTCGCGGCCCGGCTGGCGGGCACGCTGGACGCCGTCCACAAGGCGCTCTCGCGGCTGCGCGAGGCGCTGCGCCGCTGCATCGAGGACGAAATGCGCGCCGTCGCGCCGGCGGCGAGCGAGGGATCATGAACAGGGCCGGCCCACGTCTGGATGCGCTGATCGAGCGGTACCTCGACGGGGTGCTGACCGAGGCGGAGCGCCTCGAGCTGAATGCCGCGCTGGCCGCCGACCCGGCGGCGGCGCGCCGTTTCGCCGCGCAGGCGCGCTTCGACCACGCCCTCTACCTGCATTTCCACCGCGCGGCGGCGGCCTCCGCCGCGCGCGAAGCGCTCGCCGCCGCACTGGCCGGCGCGGACGCGGCGCAACCGGCCGTTCGCCTTACACCCTGGTATGGCCGGGCCCTCGACCACGTCTGGGGGCCCTCGATCGCCGTGCTCGCGCACGCGGCGCTCCTGCTGCTGCTCGTCCGCTTCGTCTTTCTCCCCGCGCCCGTCCGGCGGCCAACGATGGCCGTCGCCGTGCCCGAGGCGGAACCGGCGCCGATGCTCGAGGCGATCGAGCCGGCGCCGGATCCGGATGCCGCGCCCCCCGTGCAGCCCCCCCTGCCCCGGCTTCGGCTGCCCGAGCCGACGACCCCGCCCGCACTGCCCTCCAGGCCGCTCGCCGCGCTGCCCGACGCCTCGCTGGCGCCCTGGCCCACCGCGCCCACGCGGGCGCCCCTGCCCGCCCTCTACGCCGGCCGCGCGCCCGCCGAGCGGCGCGCGGCCCTGCACGCGCTGGCCGATCCCGATATGGCGGACCGCTTGGAGCGCGCCCGTGAGGATGCGCTCGAACGGCTGGCGCGGACGCAGGCGCCCGACGGCCGCTGGCGAGACGACGAGATCGGCGACACGGCCGCCACGGCGGCCGTATTGCTCGCTTTCTTCGCCGGCCACCACACTCCCGGTACGCCGCTCTACGGCGAGACCGTCGCGCGCGGCCTTCGCTGGCTGCTGGCCGATCCCGGCCGCGCGGTCGCCGCCGACACCGCGATCGATCCGCAGGCCGCCCGACTCCTCGCGCTGGCCGAAGCGCAGGCGCTGACCCGGATTCCGGCGCTGGCCGAGGCCGTCGGCGAGGCGGCCGAAACGCTGGTAACCGGGCAGCGCTCGGATGGCGCCTGGCCCGCCGACGACGGCACCCCCTCGGACGAGGCCGTACGGATGGCCTGGTCCGTCCACGCGCTGCGCCTGGCGGCGGCGGACGGGCTGGCCCCGCCCTCCGCCGACCTCGCCACGGCGCAGGCGATTGCCTACCTGAAGACCCGGCACGACGCGGCCGACGCCCTCTACCTCACGCCGACCGCAGCCGACCCGGGCGAAGAGGCGATGCGTGTGGCGGCCGTCTGGCGCACGCTCCGGGCCGCGGGCGAACCGACCTCTCCCGAGGCCCGTCGCGCGTCGCAGCGGCTCGGCCGCGAGCTGCGCCGGGCCGGTTCCGCCGCCGACTGGCCCGCCGTCGCGCTCCACGAGGCCGCCCTCGCGCTGGCGACCGACGCGCTCGCCGGGGACGCCCGCGCGGCCGCCGCGCTGGAGGGCATCCTCGCCGCGGCCGCGCGCCGGGTGTACGCCGGGCCGGAAACCCCCGGCGAATCGGCCCTCGCAGCGCTGGCCCTCAGCGCACCCTACCGCTACCGCCGCGCCGCAGGATTGCCGGTGATCGTGCGGCGCGAGACGGCGGCCCCGCCCGCTCCGCCCGAGAGAGTATTCCCCACTCGCCGCCCGCTCTCGTCCTCCCCTCTCGTCGCCCCAGCTCTGGGGGCTGGCGGTCGCTTCCCTGTCGTGACGGGTTCTTCACCGGTCTTTTTCGTGCGACGATAGGGGGCGACGATAGCGGCGGACGAGTGGAGTCCGGACTGCTTCCCTCGTCCTCGTCCTCGTCCTCGGATCTCGAAGGCAGGGACGGGAGGATCGGTCGACGACTACGACGACGACTACGGTGGACGATGGAACCCATCGCGGTCGTCATCCGTAGTCGTCGGCGTAGTCGTCGACCGAAATAGGGGACGCCGCGGAGAACGAGGGGAAGACGGCGTCACCTAGTGGACGTTCCCCAGTTATCGGCGTGCGGTCTGCGTAGAGTGTTGGAGTGGGTCGGCTTAGCGCGCTTCCGAAGTGCGAAAGCTCGCAGGAGGTGCGCGGCGTGATGCTCGCGGTGGTTCTCGCGCGGAGGGGAGGCAGGCGTGGGGCGCCGGGGCGGTAGCGACATGCAGAAGCGAAGCGGTTGGAAGTCCGCCCCGGCGAGAGGAGGAATCTTCCTTGCCTCTCTACGTTGTCGCCCCTCTGCTCGATTCCCCCGGGGCGGAGCATCACCCTTGCGAAGTCATCGGCTCTCCGGCTCTCCCGCCCCGGGAACGCCACGCTCCAGCGCGACACGGTCCTGGTCCTCGATATACTCGTCGCCCGCTCTCGTCGTCCTCTCTCGTCGGCCCGAGCGCGGGGGGCTGGCGCTCGCTTCCTCGTCGTGACGGGTTCTTCACCGGTCTCTTTCGGGCGACGACTACGGCGACGACTACGGATTACGACTGCGATACGTCCCATCGTCCACCGTAGTCGTCGGCGTAGTCGTCAACCGAAATGAGTAAGCCGCGGAGAACGGGGGAAAGTCCACCGTCCCCCCGAGGCTTGACGGCCGCTCCGGGGCCGGCGTAGGGTTCCGCCCGTGCGGATGGGGCGTCCGGAAGTCCGTGAGAATCGGACGCGGTCGCGCCGCTGTAAACGGTCACGAAATCCCGGAACCACTCCGGTGCGCGGGTCCCGCGGGGGGCCGGCGCCGGGGGAAGGCGGGAGAGTAGACGGAAGGCCGTGAGCCAGAAGACGAGCCCTGTCCGCCGGAGAATTGCGGTCCCTTCGCGAAAGGGGGACGGCGGTCGTTCGTGGTCTTGACCGCCGGTCTCCCGGCGGCTGTTCCGTCATCGCGCAGGGGCCGCGGTCAGGCAACCGACCGAGCCCCCGCGAAAGGGGCGGAAAGGAACGAACGACCCATGAGAACACAAAGGCCCCGCCGACCGCACGCCGCGCGCATCGGCATCGCACTCGCCCTGGCGACGACGGGACTCGGAACCGCCCACGCGTCGCCCTTCGGCTTCGACGACATCGCCTTCTGGACCGGAAGCGGCGCGTCCCGCGCCGGCCTGGTCATCCACTGGAGCGCGCCGATCAACTACGGCAGCAGCGAGATGCCGGCGCCGATCGCGGACGCGGTCCTGGGCTGGGGCTACCAGTTCGACGGTTCGCCCTCCGGCACGGACATGCTGGACGCGATCGTCGCGGCCGACGCCCGGCTCTTCGCCGTAGTGGCACCCGACGGAGCATTGCTCGGCCTCGGCTACGACGCGAACAACGACGGCGCGTTCAGCCTCAGCGACGGGGTGACGACCTTCGAAGCGGGCGATTTCGTCGACGGCAAGCTGACGCTGGGCGCTTACGCCGACGCCGACGACTTCAAGCCCGTGGGGATGGACAACTTCTACTGGGGCGGGTGGTTCGGCCCGAACTGGGAATCCTGGCGCGAGGCCGGGGTCGCGGGCGGCTTCACCTTCCAGCCCGACCGCGGTCCCGACGAGTTCGCGACGCCATCGGACTGGACGGAAGACGAGTGGGGCGGGTACTACCAGACCTTCACCCACGGCGAATGGACCGCAGAATGGGCGGGCATGCCGCTCGCCGACGGCGCCTGGCTGGGATTCTCCGTAGCGCGCGCCCCCTGGGGCGAGACCGAGAATACCTGGAACAAGCAGGCGCCCGCCGTAATTCCGGAGCCCGGCACGCTCGCCTCGCTCCTCGTCGGCGCGTTTCTTCTCCGGGCCGCGCGCAGGCGGCGGCCGCGGGACGGGTAGCGCGGAAGAACCCGGGTAGACCGATTCGAAACCCCGCTCACATCGTCCAAAGGCGATCAGCGTTCACGCTGATCGAACTGTTGGTGGTGGTCGCCCTGATCGGCCTGTTGATCGCGCTCGTCCTGCCGCACCTGGGCCGGGGCCTGCAGGCCGCGCGGCGCACGGCCTGCGCCTCGAACCTGCGGCAGATGCAGACCGCGTTCACGCTCTACCTCGACGACCATAACGGCCGCTGGTTTCCGTGGCGCGAGATGGTGCCCGAGGGCACGCTCTGGTACTGGGGCCTCGAACCCCGCGGGGGCGGCAGCGAAGGACTCCGGCCGCTCGACCGGAGCCGCGCCCGACTGGCGCCCTACCTCGGCGTCGGGACGGTCGAAACCTGCCCGACCTTCCCCTACGACGCCCCCTACTTCAAACGCAAGTTCACCTCGCCCAGCTACGGCTACGGGTTGAACGGTTTCATGATCGCCGGGCTGGGCATGGCGGAGCGGACCGGTGTGCTTCGCGCCCACCAGGTGCAAAACCCGTCGCAGGTGGTGACCTGGGCGGACTCCATCCAGATCAACACCTGGCAGGCGCCGGCCTCGCCGAGCCGCCCCATGTACGAGGAGTGGTACTGGCTCTCGACATCCGCCCCACCGTCCTTCCACTTCCGCCACGGACGCCTGCTCAATGCCGCGTTCGCGGACGGCCGCGTCGAGGCCCTGCCCCCGGACCGCCTCGACCCGCGGCTCGACGGCCGCTCCGGTTTCCTCGACCCGCCCGGCGAAGACCGGCACCTGCGCACCTCCCGCTGAGACTGGGGTTCGGGCTTGCCAGGGCGGGCTTTCGCGTCTACCCTCGCCGCCACCGGACGGCCACGCGCAAACCGACGGGCGCAATGCGGCCCGATCACGAGAAGAACCTCCAACGGGAAAGCGAGACGATGACGAAGCACCGCAAGTTGAACGCCTGGGTTGAAGAGGTCGCCGCGCTCTGCGAGCCGGACGATATCCACTGGTGCGACGGCTCCGAGGCCGAGCGCGACCGCCTCTGCCGCCTCCTGGTCGAGGGCGGCACCTTCACGCAGCTGAACGAAACGAAGCGGCCGAACAGCTTCCTCTGTCGCTCCGATCCGGCCGATGTCGCCCGCGTCGAAGACCGGACGTTCATCTGCTCCGCCCGCCCCGAGGATGCCGGCCCGACGAACAACTGGGCGGACCCGGCCGAGATGAAGGCGACGCTGCGCGGCCTGTTCAAGGGCTCGATGCGCGGCCGGACCCTTTACGTCATCCCCTTCAGCATGGGCCCGATCGGCTCGCCGATCGCCCATATCGGGGTCGAGCTCACGGATTCGGCCTACGTGGTCGTCAACATGCGGATCATGACGCGGATCGGCGCCCAGGTCCTCGACGCCCTCGGCGAAGACGGCGATTTCGTGCCGTGCCTGCACTCGGTCGGCGCCCCGCTCGCGCCCGGCCAGAAGGACGTGCCCTGGCCCTGCAACGCGGAGAACAAGTACATCGTCCACTTCCCCGAGGAGAAGGCGATCTGGTCCTTCGGCAGCGGGTACGGGGGTAACGCGCTGCTCGGAAAGAAGTGTTTCGCGCTGCGGATCGCCTCCTGCATGGCGCGCGACGAGGGCTGGCTGGCCGAGCACATGCTGATCCTGGGCCTGACCAACCCGGAGGGCCGGAAGATCTACGTGGCCGCCGCGCTGCCCAGCGCCTGCGGCAAGACGAACCTCGCCATGCTGCAACCGACGATCCCCGGCTGGAAGGCCGAGTGCGTCGGCGACGACATCGCCTGGATGAAGTTCGACGAGACCGGGCAGTTGCGCGCGATCAACCCCGAGACCGGCTTCTTCGGCGTCGCGCCGGGGACCTCGATGCAGTCGAACCCGAACGCCATGCGGGCGCTGGAGCGCAACAGCGTCTTCACCAACGTGGCGGGCACGCCCGACGGGGACGTCTGGTGGGAGGACATGACGGACGAGCCGCCCCCGGCGCTGACGGACTGGAAAGGCCAGGCCTGGACGCCGGAGAGCGGCGCCAAGGCGGCGCACCCGAACGCCCGCTACACGGCTCCGGCGGCCCAGTGCCCGGTGATCGACCCCGCCTGGGAGGATCCGCGCGGGGTGCCGATCTCGGCCATCCTGCTCGGCGGCCGGCGCGGCACCGTCGTGCCGCTGGTGACGGAGGCCTTCGACTGGCCGCACGGGGTCTTCCTGGGCGCCTCCCAAGCCTCGGAAATGACCGCGGCCGCCGCCGGCCGCGTCGGCGCGCTGCGGCGCGACCCGATGGCCATGCTCCCCTTCTGCGGCTATCACATGGGCGACTACCTCGCGCACTGGCTGCGGATCGGCCGCGCGGGCGACGCGGCGAAGCTTCCGCGGATCTTCTACGTCAACTGGTTCCGTAAGTCGGACGACGGCCGCTGGCTCTGGCCGGGCTTCGGCGAGAATGCCCGCGTGCTCAAGTGGGTCTTCGAGCGGGTCCAGGGCGGCGGCGAGACGCAGGAGTCGCCCATCGGGCGGCACCCGACCACCGGGGCGCTTGATCTCTCCGGACTCGACCTCGATCCCGCGGACCTGCGCGAGCTGCTGCGCGTCGACGCGGCGGACTGGAAGCGGGAGGCGGACGACATCGAGGCCTACTTCGCGCCCTACGGCGACCGGCTGCCCCCGGAGCTGCGCACCGAGCTCGAGGCGCTCCGTGACCGGCTGAACGCCGCCGGCTGAGGCCGGGGCGCCCATGGAAACGCGGGACACACCGGCGGACGGGACGCCGCCGGACCGGCTTCCGCCGGGGCTGTACGTGATCGGCACGCCGATCGGCAACCTGGGCGACGTGACCTTTCGCGCGCTGGAGACGCTGCGGCAGGCAGACCTTGTGTGCGCCGAGGACACGCGGGTGACGCAGCGCCTGCTGGCCCGGCACGGAATCGGCGCGCGTCTGCTCAGTTGTCACCGGTTCAACGAGCAGTCCCGCACCGACGCGGTCGTCGCGCGCATCCGCGCGGGCGGGTCGGTCGCGCTGGCTACGGACTCCGGCATGCCCGGCGTATCGGATCCCGGCGCCCGGATGGTCGCGGCCTGCCGGGAGGCCGGATGCCCGGTCACGGTCGTTCCGGGCCCCTCGGCAGTCACCGCGGCGCTCGCCCTCAGCGGCTTCGAATCGGACGGGTTCCGGTTCGCCGGTTTCCTTCCGCCGCGTCCGGGCCCGCGCGGCCGGCGGCTCGACGCGCTGCTGCGCGAGGACGTGCCGGTGGTGCTCTTCGAGTCGCCGCACCGGATCCGCCGGCTGCTCGACGAGCTCGCCCGGCGCGCGCCGGACCGTCCCCTTTTCGTCGGGCGCGAACTGACCAAGCGTTTCGAGGAAACGCGCGCCGGCACGACCACGGAACTGGCGACCGCGGGAGCCGAATCCGTGCCGCGCGGCGAGTTCGTGCTCGTCCTCGCCCCCACGCCACGCCGCCGCGGAAGCGGCGGCGGCGCCGAATGCGGTTGATCCGTTCACCGCGCTTCGTTAGATAGACGGTAGGCGCCGGTGCGCAGGCGCCGCCATCCGACCGAGCCCTGGAACACCGCATGGAACCGTTGACCATACCTGGATACGAAACGCTGGAACGGATCGGCGAAGGGGGGATGGCCTTCGTCTTCAAGGCCCGCCAGCTCTCGCTCGGCCGACTGGTCGCGATCAAGGTCCTGCGCCGCGAGCTGGCGCAGGATCCGACGGCGCTGGCCCAGTTCCGGCTCGAGGCCAACTCGGTCGCGACGCTCAAGCACCCGCACATCCTGCAGGTCCACGAGGCCGGCGAGGTCGACGGCGTGCCCTATTCCGTCATGGAGTACGTCTCGGCCTACAGCGTGCTGAGCTGGCTCGCGCGGCGCGGGCGGCTGCGCGAGGACGATGCGCTGACGATCGCCGACTCGGTCGCGCGCGCGCTCGAGTACGCCTGGGACCGGGGCGGACTCATCCACTGCGATCTGAAGCCGGGCAACATCCTGGTCGACGAGGATGGCCTCATCAAGGTGGCCGATTTTTCCGGCCTGAGCCGGGACCGTTCGAGCGAGGACGCCCGGCGCGTGGCCGAGATGACAATCGGGACGCCGAACTACATGGCGCCGGAGCAGGCGCACGGCATCGAGGACCTGGATGCCCGCGTGGACATCTACGCCCTCGGCGCCGTTCTCTATCACGTCGTCACGGGCCGGATGCCGTTCGCCGACAGCGTTTCCGAATCGGAGACCATGCGGCGGCAGATCGAGGACGTGCTGCCGGACCCGCGGCGCGAGGCCCCGGAACTGAGCGCGCCCTTCGTCCGGCTGCTCGAGTGCATGCTGGCGAAGGACCGCTTCCAACGCTACGCGGGCTGGCCTTCGTTCCGCGAGGACCTGGCGCGCGTACGCATGCGCCACGCGCCTCGCGCCGTCCCGCCGCCGGCCGGCGGGAGCACGCTGCGTCGCGACCCGGACCCGGCGCGGCCCCCGGCCCAGCAGCCTCTCGCGCGATCCGGCCGCATCGTCGTACGGCTTCCGGCGGATGCCTACGCCACACCGCATCCGAACGGGCCGCCGCGCCGCCGGCGCCGCCGGCCCGGGGGTCTCGTACTGGCGGCACTGGTCCTCGTCGCGCTCAGCCTCTGGCTCCTGGCCACCCTCGACACGCTGCCCTGGAGGCCCCCGCCGGAGGACCCCGCGCCACCGGCGCACCCGCCGATCGACGAACCGGCCCCCGAACCGCCCGCCCCCCCCGAGGCGCCGCCCCCTTTCGATCCCCCGCCCGTTCGACCCCTGCCGGAACCGCCGCCCGAAACGGAGCCGCCGCCCCGCGAGGCCCCGGAACTGGCTGCGCCGGACCGGGCCGCGGTGGCCTTCGCGGAGCTTCTCGAAATCAGTCAACCGGCGCTGAGCTCGGCCCAGCAACGCGAATTCGCGGCGGCGGAACGCCGGTTGCGCGACTGGCTGGTGGAGAACCGGGACCATCCGCATGCCGCAACGATCCGGCGCGACGCGGCGCGTTTCGCCTCAGCCGCCGGCCTCTGGCGCGTTCTCGAACAGAACGCCGGCGCGCTGCTGGGATTCGACCTGACGTCGGGCGCGGGGGGAACGGTCACGGCCGTGACCCGCGACGGCCTCCGCGTCCGGCGCACGCTCGGGACAGGGTTTGCGGATTCGACGCTCCCCTGGTCCCGACTGACCAACGAGGACCTGCTCGCGCTGCTCCGCCGTGCGGATCCCGAGCAGGCGCCGCTGCACGCGGCGGTACTGGCGCTGGCGCAGGTGCGGGTGGGCGCAGCGGACACGTCGCTGGCGGACGCCGAGGCCCGGGGGCTGGACACCGCGGAGCTTCGCGCCTGGCAGGCCGACTGGTCGGCCCGTCTGCGCGAGATGGCGGCGCTCCGATACCTGCGCGAAGCGCAGCAGCTCACGGTAGCCAGCCGCTTCATCGACGCCGACGCGCGGCTGCGCCTCCTGCGGGAGCGGCTCGCCGACACCGAGGTGGTCGCGCGGCACTATGCCGGGGACCTGGCCGCGCTCGAGGCGGCGGTCCAGGGGGAAATCCAGGCGCCCGCACCCCCGCCGACCCTTCCGGCGCCGGAACCCGAGCCCGATCCCGATCCGGAGCCCGACCCGGAAAACGACGATTTCGCAGCGCTCGACCTGGGCGAACTCGCGCGCAACCTGCGCGACTATGACGGCCGGCGCGTGCGTTTCCGTATCCATTACCGTACGCCGATCACGACCGTCGAACCCAACCGCCACCGCTGCCACCTCGGCGGCCGGGAGGGCATGATCGAGGTCGAGTTCCCCGAAGAGGGGCACCGCTTCATCCGCAACCTGCCGGTGTTCAGCGCACGCGGCCCGGGCCGGCTCGTGTACGGAGTGGTCGACGCGGATCGGAATCTCGTCGTGCTGATCGGCCGGACGCGGCGCATCCCGATGGGGCCCCATCCCGTGGAATACGTCTGGTAGCGGGCGCCTTCAGGCCCCGCGCGCCCGCACCGCGGCGGCGACGCGGGCGACGGCCACCAGGTGCGCGGCCAGTCGCATCGGCGTATTCTGCCGGCGGTGGGTTTCCCAGACGTGGGCATGCGCGGCTGTCATGCGTCGGTCGAGCTCGTCGCGCACGCGCGCGGCCGGCCACGCGGTGTGGTTCCGCCCCTGCACGTGGCCCAGGTAGCTGAGCACCGCGCCACCGGCGTTGGCGAGCAGGTCGGGAATAAGGTGGACGCCGGCGAGGTGCAGAATGCGGTCCGCCTCGGGCGTCGTCGCCCCCGCCGCCAGCTCGCAGACCACGGTCGCCTTCACCCGGTCGGCGTTGCGTTCGGTCAGCACGCCCTCCAGGGCCGCGGGGTAGAGGACGCGCACGTCGAGTTCCAGCAGGTCCTGCGAAGAGATCGGCTCGCTTCCAGGGAAGCCGGCGACGCGGCCCGTGCGGCGCTTGTGCGCGACCAGCTCCGCGGGGTCCATGCCCGCAGCGCAGAAGACGCCGCCCCGCGAGTCGGCCGCCGCGACGAGTCGGCTGCCCGGAACGAGCGCGGCGTGATGACGCGCGGCCGCCTGCCCGGCCGCGCCGAATCCCAGGACCGCGCAGGGGCCCGCCAGGTCGGCGCCGAGAACCTCCGCCGCCTTCCGCACGCAGAGTGCGGCGCCCAGGCCCGCCGCCTCGCCCCGCTCCGGCCGTCCGCCCAGCGCCTCGGGCCGGCCGGCGAACGCGCCGGCCGCCCCGGCGCCGGTCAGCGTCTCGAGCTCGTCCAGCATCCACCCCATCGTCTCCGGCGAGGTGTAGGCGTCCGGCGTGACGATATCGCGGGCGGCGCCCAGGTCCCGCGCGAAGGCGCGCACGTAGGCGCGCGCCAGCCGCTCGCGTTCCGGGCCCGAGAGCTGCCGGGCCGCGCAGGCCACCCCGCCGTAGGCGCCCCCGAGCGGAAGATCCAGGAGCGCGGTCTGCCAGGTCATCCACATCGCCTGGGCGCGCACCGTGTCGGCCTGCTCGTTCGCATGCCAGCGCAGTCCGCCGAGCGCCGGGCCCCGCGCGGTCGAGTACCGCACGCGCCAGGCGGGCAGCACCCGCAAAGCGCCGTCGTCCATGCGCAGCGGGAGTGTCACCGCCGTCTCCCGCGCCGGCGCGCGCAACAGCGCGCGGACGCCTTCCGCAAGGTCGAGCCGCCGGGCCACCTCGTCGAACTGGGCGCACGCCACCGACCAGGGATTCGTCGCGTCGCTCATCGGCCATCCTCCCCCGCGCCGCAAGCCTAGCACGCCCCCGCGCGCCGCGGAAAGCCGACAGGTCCGCGCAGGGGGGGGCAGGCGCGGGGAGTCCTATGCCCCAGTCTTCGCGGCGCGTTCCGCGTCAACCCTTCGCCCCCCCCCCTTCCGACCCTTGTCCGGAGCGACGGGATGTGGTTAGTTCGCCGGGGCGCGTTCCTCGCCGGCGCGGCCAGGGAGGGCGTCCGCCAGACCCATGCGAGCCATCATCATCGGGGCCGGGAGTGCCGGGCGTCTGCTCGCCGAACGGCTCTGTGTCGAGCAGCAGGATGTCGTCGTCGTTGACCGGCGGCGGGAACCGCTGGAGGCGCTCGAGGCGCAACTGGACGTCATGACCGTTCAGGGCGCGGGCGCCAATCCGCGGGTTCTCGGCGAAGCCGGCCTCGCGCAGGCCAACCTGTTGGTCGCGGTCACCGCCGAGGACGAGACCAACCTCCTCGCCTGCGCCTTCGCCAAGGCCGCCGGCGTGCCGTTCCGGGTCGCCCGGCTCGGCAGCGCGGACTACCTGCACCCCGACTGCCCGATGCCGCCGGAGCAGTTCGGGGTCGACCTGCCCATCCAGCCGAAGAAGGAATGCGCCCGCGATATCGCCCGGCTGCTGCGCCTGCCCGGTTCGCAGGAGGTGGTACCGCTGCTCGGCGGCCGCATCCTGCTCGTCGGCTTCGAGATCTCCGAGCGAAGCTCCGTGCGGGACGTGCCGCTGCACGCCTTCCCGGACGCCGCCCTGCTCGAGCGCATCCGCTTCGTGGCGGTCCGTCGCGAAGGGCGCGTGACGATTCCCCAGGGCGACACGCGGCTCCGCACCGGCGACGAGGTCTACGCGGCGGCCGCGCCGGACGCGGTTCCGGCGCTGCTTCGCCTGGGCGGCGACGAGCCGCGGCCGGTGCGCCGCGCGATCGTCGCCGGGGGCGGCGATCTCGGGATCGAGCTGGCACGCAGTTTCGAGGCCGACGATCTGCCCGTGACGCTGATCGAGCAGGACGAGCAGCGCGCGGCGGAATGCGCGGCCGCGCTGGAACGGACGCTGGTCGTGCGCGCGAACGTCCTCGACAAGGACGCCCTCAAGGAGGCCGGCCTCAACGAGGAAACCGCCTTCATCGCGGCCACCGGCGACGAGGAGAACAACATCATCGGCTGCCTGCTCGCGGGCAAGGCGGGGGCAGGGCTGACGATGGCCCAGATCGTGACCCCGGAATACGTGCCGATCATCAACAGCCTCAACCTGCTCGACCGGGCGGTCAGCCCGCACCTCTCGGCGGTCAACGCCATTCTCCGGTTCATCCGCGGCCGGCACGTGCGGGCGGCCACGGCGCTCCAGACGCTGCCGGGCGAGTTGATCGAGGTCGCGCTCGAGGCGGGCGCGCCCTGGGCGGGCCGGGCCGTGCGCGACCTGCGCCTGCCGCGCAACGCGGTCATCGTCGCCACCCGCCGCGGCGAAGAGGTCGTCGTGCCGACCGGGGCGCGGTCCCTCGAGGCGGGCGACTCGCTCGTGCTCTATGCCGTCGGCAGCGCGATCGGCAAGCTCAAGTCCATCTTCCACTCCTAGGATCCGCCCGATGCGCCTCCGTCCGGTGTTCCACCTGATCGCTTTTGTCTGGCTGGTCATGGGCGTTTCGATGGCCGGCTGTGCCGCGCTCGCCCTGCGATTGGGCGACGCGCCGGAGGTGGTCGGGGCGTTCGGTCGCGCAGCCGCGGCCACGCTGTTCGCCGGCGGCGCGCTCGCGCTGGCCACGCGCGGCCGCGTCGACCTCTCGCGCCGCGACGGCTTCGCGATCGTCGTCTTCGGCTGGCTGGCCGCGGCCGTCAGCGGGGCGCTTCCCTACCTCTTCTCGGGCGCGATCCCGCACCCGGTCTCCGCCGTCTTCGAGACGATGTCCGGGTTCACGACGACGGGAGCGTCGGTGCTCGGCAACCTCGAGGCGCTGCCCCGCAGCCTGCTCTTCTGGCGCGCGCTCACGCACTTCTTCGGCGGCATGGGCGTGCTCGTGCTCTGCGTCGCCATCCTGCCCTTTCTCGGCACCGGCGGCATGCAGATCTACCGGGCGGAGATTCCCGGCCCGTCCAAGGACCGGCTCACGCCCCGGATCGCCAATACCGCCAAGCTGCTCTGGGTCGTCTACGCGGGGCTCTGCGGACTCCAGGCCGTCCTGCTCCGGTTCGGCGGCATGGACTGGATCGACGCCTTCTGCCACGCCTTCGCCACGATGGCCACCGGGGGCTTCTCCACCCGCACGGCCAGCGTCGGCGGCTTCAACAGCGCCTATATCGAGGTCGTGACCATCGTGTTCATGGTCCTCGCCGGAACCAACTTCGCGCTGCACTACCAGGCGCTGCGCGGTCGCCTCCGCGCCCCGTTCCGGGACCCGGAGTTCCGGTTCTACCTCGGGCTCTGGGCCGGCGCCTGCCTCCTGCTCAGCCTGCTGGTCTGGCGCTCGCGCTATCCCTCCCCGCTCGAAGCCCTCCGGGCCGGCTTCTTCCAGGGCACTTCGATCCTCACCACGACCGGCTTCGTGACGGCGGACTTCGACCGCTGGCCGCAGGCCGCCCGACTCCTGCTCGTGCTCCTCATGTTCGTGGGCGGCTGTGCCGGATCGACGGGCGGCAGCATGAAGAACGTGCGCCTGATGATCCTGCTGAAGCTGACGGTCCGCGAGGTCCGCCGGTTTCTCCACCCGCAGGCCGTCTTCGCCATCCGGCTCGGCCGCCGTCCCATCGAGCACACCACGGCCGCGAACATCGCCGCCTTCTTCATCGCCTTCGTCGGGATCTTCGCGCTGGGGACGCTGGCGATGACGCTCTTTACGCCCGACCTCGAGACCGCGGCCGGCGCCACGATCGCGACGCTGGGCAACATCGGACCCGGCCTCGCCGGCGTGGGCGCGACGCAGACCTACGCGGAGATCCCGGCGGCCGGCCAGGCGCTGCTCACCTTCTTCATGCTGCTCGGCCGGCTCGAGCTCTACACCGTGCTCGTGCTCCTGACCCCCGCCTTCTGGCGGCGGTAAAGGGATCGAGGACATTCCGCAGTCTTCGTAGCGCGACACCGCTTTCGCCCCTACCGGAGACCGCTTGCCCCCGCCAACCAAAAGCGGCGTCGCCGGGCTTCGCCCTCTGCCGCCGCACTCCATATCGCGTCACCCTTTTGGAAGCGTACGATCCCCCCGCAGAAGCGAAGGGGGCGGCAGTCCGCCCCCCTGGGAACGCCACGCTCCAGCGTGGCACGGTCCTGATCCTCTCGGTTCTCGTCCACTGGATCGGCCAGGCTGGAGCCTGGCGTTCCCAGGGGCGGCACGCTCCGGTCGGCTCTATCGCCCCCTCGTCTCGATCCCCCGGGGCGGCTCGGAACCTTTGCGAAGCCATCGGCTCTACCGCCCGGGAGATCACCCCCGCACGCCGAAAAAAAGGGAAAGTCCACTGAAGAAATCGGCCGGCCCCGCGAGGTCAGCCGGACGGCCACGGGCTGGCGTACGCGTTCCGGGCGGCGATCTTCTCGATCGGCTTGCGCTTCTTCGGGCGTTCCGCGTCCGCGGGGTAGCCGAGCGTGAGCACGAGGAGCGGGCGGCTCCGCCCGGGGATGCCCAGCGCGGCGCGCACGCCGCGCTCGTCGAACCAGCCGAGGATGCAGGTCCCCAGCCCCTCGGCCGCCGCCTGGAGGCAGAAGTGCGCGGTCGCGATCCCGATATCGAGCAGCGGAAACGCCTTGCGCTTCACCGCCGCGCCGAAGTTCGAGGTCAGGTTTGCCGGCTCCTGCACGACCACGACCACCACCGGCGCCTGGCGGGTGAAATGGTTCATCGGCAGGATGCCGCCGCTCGTCAGCGCCGCGACCCGGTCCTTCAGCGCCGGTTCGTCCACGACGATGAACCGCCAGGGCTGGGCATTGCAGGCCGACGGCGAGAGCCGCGCGGCTTCGAGACAACGCCGGGTCTTCTCCGGCTCGACCGGCCGGTCCGCATCGTAGGCCCGCACGCTGCGGCGCGTCGCGGCCAGGGTCAGGAAGTCATGCATCGTTCTCTCCCAGGCGCCACTTGCAGAACGTCGAGGGTCAGGTGCGGCGAGCCTGCGAGCCGTAACCTGGACCCTCTGGTTCTGCCACTTTCGTTGGCCGCATCATACGATTCACCGGGCGGGCGCCACAGCCCTTCTGCGACGCCTTCAATCGGTCAAAAAGGCGTCTCAGATCATGGTCGCACTCGGCGGCCATCCCATCCTTGATCTCCCACAGTTCCTTGAGTATCGGGTCAGCCTTCATCCTGATCTCCCATGAGTTCTTCTGGCGTGCATATCTCCGGGCACGAGTAGCCATGCGCCGCGCAGACGGACCGCACGATCGGCTTCGTCTCCGCATTGTCGATGTGACGGCAGTTCCACGTCAACAGGTAGTCCATGCCGTGAACGGACGCCAAGGCTATGTGTGTGGCGTCATGCTTAGCGGTTCGGGGCAGTGCGCCTTCGGCGATCAATGCGGCCGCCAACGCGTACGCCTCCTCAACGATCTCAAGCGTCGGCAAGCCACCTAGCGCGCCGATACGACGGCGCGCGGCCTCCGGATCGCCTCTTCGGGCCTCCTGGTCTACAAGGGGCGAAATGTAGAGGTCGAAGCCCTCCCGGCGCGTGTCCCACCATTCGCGCGTCATTTGCTGTCGGGCTGCAGCCAAAAGATCGCGAGTGGGACGCGCCGCCAAGTAGCTCAGGATAGATGTCTCCACGTATACCGTCTTCATGCCAACACTCTATCACGTCATGGATCCGTTGTCACCTGCGGGCAGAACGTAAAGCCTAACGGGCGGCGAAGCCGTACCGTTCAGGCACTGGTTCTGCCCGGTCCGGTCCTGTGTCTCCAGTAATCGGGGTCACGATGCAGGTGCATGACGGCGAGGATGAAAATGCCGTGCGGCTCGGCGCTATAGACTACGCCGTACGGGAAACGATGCACAAGACAGCGTCGGACCTGGTCGTCGATTTCCGGCCACATCGTCGGATAATCGAGGGCATTCTCGATGCTGGCGTGAACTTCGCGCGAGAAGTCAAGGCCAAGGCCAATCTCGCAGCCCTCATAGTAGGCGATGGCCTCGATAAACTCCTCGTCCGCTTCCGGATGGAAGGAGAATTTCATGCCTCGAAGCGTTGCCGAATCTTGGCGAATACCTCTTCCCCCGGAACTGGCTTCACCCGCCCGGAACGGAGTTCCTGAAGACGGCGCTTGGCGACAGCCGCCCACTTCTTGTCTACCTCCGGGTCCGGCGGGTTCAGGGAGCGGAGCAAGGACTCCACCACCACCGTGCGTTCCTCCACGGGCAGCGATTCGGCGTCACGTATGATCTCGGCCGTGCTTGGCATACATCACCTCGCGTTTCCAGACGTCTACTGAGCAGCCTACCACGTCCTCTGTACCTCGGCAATCATTAACGCAGAACGCCGAGGATCACCGGCGGCGGCGTGTCCGCCGTCCGCGTGGATGCTCTTGTTCGCTCCGGTATCTTCGCATGAACAGTGCGGGCGTGAGCACTTCGATCCCCTGCCACCCGCTCGCGTCAAGGAGGTGTCGGTCGCCGCTGATCACGAGCGGGCAGCCGCCGGCGGCCGCCGCCAGCAGGAACTTGTCGTCGTCCGGGTCAGCACAGATCGGGGCCTTCTGCGCGACGGGCTCGACGAACTCGCCCTGGCGAACGAGCAGACCAATGATCGGTTCAGGGTCCACGCCGGGATATCGTCGCTGCAGTCGATGGAGTACGGCCTCGTACTCGGTGAGGATGCCGGCCGTGAGCAAGAGGGCGAGTTCCCCGTCCCGCCACAGGCCCAGTACCTGGCCCGGGACCCCGCCGAAGAAGATCGCGGAGACGAAGACGTTGGTGTCCAGCACCACCCTCACGTTGCCCGGCGCGCCTCCCGGACCGCTGCCGCCACGTCGCCCCGATCCATCCCGGCGGCCTTCGCCTGCCGCCGGGCACGCCGGATCACGGCATCGAACTCCGAGGGCGATGGCGGCGAGATCGTCTTCAGCACGACCACATCGCCCTCGCCCAGCACGATGAACTGCGTTCCGCTCCTCAGGGCCAGGGACTTCCGAACCTTCTCCGGAATAACCACTTGCCCCTTCGATGACATTGTCGTCGTCGCCACGGCTTGCATGCCACACCCCTTCGCTGGATCACGCCTTACCCGTAAGACTATGCCATGTGCCTCGGGAGACGTCAAGGGAGTGGCCTCGCTCCTTGAAGCTGACGCGACAGATGGGGCCGTCGTCCGTCCCTCCCCATCCAGACCTTGGAAGCCTCGGCAAAAGCCGGGTCCAGGCCTTGGACAGCGACGGCTCTTACCTGCGGCCGAAAGCGCACGCCAGACGTTCCCGTTTCGACGACGCGGCTCCGAGCGTCGCCGGTGTGGTTCGGCGCGAAGCGACGTAACCACCACCGGCTGTTCAAGGGGGCCAAGGATCGCTACGTGCCGCTCCCGGCGCCCATCCTGCCCCTGCTGGAGACCTGCTGGCGCCTGCATCGCAACCCGATCTGGCTCTTCCCCTCGGTCGGCCGCGGCGGCATC
>PWTM01000249.1 GCA_003563855.1 PVC group bacterium
CGGCGCGCGAGGCGATCCTTGCGGTCGCGGCGGCGGACGAGGAGACGGCCCGCGCCGCCGCGGACCGGATCCACCGCCGCGTCGCCGCGGCGCATGGGCCGACGGCGCTGATCGGCCTCTCTTCGATCTGGCCGGCGGCGCAGACGCGGGCCGAGAACCTCCGGGGCTGGCAGGAGTTCTGGAGCGCGGAGCGGGTCGCGGCGCTGCGGGAGACGCTGGCCGCGGCCGGCGCGGAGCTCGGGTTCGAGCCCGACGCCTTCGACCCGTTCTTTGCGGAATTGCAGGGACCTTCGGCGCCGTCGCCGGACCCCGGGGATAACCCGCTCTTCGCCATGCTCCGCGACCGGTTCGTCCAGGACCGCGAGGGCACCGTACACGCCTTCAGCTACTTCGCGGACGAACCGGAGGTGCGGGCATCGGTCCGGGCGGCCGCGCGCGAGGAGCCCGGCGCGACCGTCTTCTCGCGCGCGGTGCTGACCGAAGCGCTGGCCGAGACGTTCGAAGGCGAGATGCGGCGGCTCGTGGCGCTGTCGGGCGGGCTCATCCTGCTCGTCGCCCTGGCCTTTCTCCGGAGTGCCCGGGGGTTGCTCGCGGCGATGGCGCCGGCCGTGGGCGGACTGCTCGCGGTCTTCGGGCTGATGGGCCTGCGGGGCGGCGCGCTGAATCTCGCCAACCTGATGGCGGGCATCGTCGTCGTCGGGCTCTGTATCGATTTCGGCATCCACCGGCTGCACGCCTGGCAGCAGGGCGGCGAGCGGATCGCGCACGCGGGCATCACGCTGGGCGCGGCCACCACGCTGATCGGCGCCGGCTCGCTGCTCTTCGCCCGGCACCCGGCGCTCTATGCCGTCGGCTGGACCCTCACCATTGGCGTCGCGGCCGGCTACGCAACGGCGCTGGGCGTTGTACCCGCGCTCTGCCGGCTGCTCCAGCCCCCGGCGGCGGGGTGGGGCGCCCGGCGCCCGCTCGGGCGCGCCGCGGGCCTGGTCCTCCTGGCCGTCCTCGCGGCCGGCGCCGGCTGCGCGACCTGGCGGCCGCTTCCGGACATCCCGGCCGACGAGCCCGTGGACCGGGCGCTGGTCCCGACCCCTTTCCGGACCGTCAGTTCGGTGGTCTTCCGGTTCCGCCCGCGCTGGTATCTGCCGCGCGTGGCCGTGACCGGCATCGGCACTGCGGAGATCGACCCCGAGGCCGGCGAGTTCCGCGTGGCCGGCTTGACCCCGATGGGCGTCACGCTCTTTGACGTCGAACGCGCCGACGGCCGCATCGAGGGGCGCGTCCCGCTGCCGGGACTGCCGGATGCCGACGCGGTGGCGCGGCGGATCGGCGAGGACATCGCGGCCGTCTACCTCGATCCGCCCCCTGCGGCGGCCGCGCGGGTCGCGGTCTCCGGCGACCGCCTGCGGGTCCGGCGGGAGACGCCGGACGGCCGGACCGACCTCTTCCTCGACCGCGCGACAGGCCGGATCATCGAGCGGCGCGACTTCGAGGGCCGGCGGCGAGTCCGCACGGTTCGATTCGAGGACTACCGGCCGTTCGCCGGCGGGGCGCACCCGGGCATCGTGCGCCTGCACAACCGGCGCGGGAACTACCGCCTCACCTTGCGCCTGCGCGAAATCGCGCCGATCGAGGAGTGACGGCGACACGCCGCCTGTTCATCGACAGCCCCGCTCCCTGGTGGTAAGTTGACTACGGCGTGACCGCACGGAACAGCGTTCCCGCCGCGAGCCGAATCGGCGCGTCCGCGCCAGTTTTCCGGGAGTTCGAGCATGCCATCCGCAGCGCCGACGGAGAAACCCGCGGGGAACGGCGGTCGCACGGCGGCGCCCGCGCGGCCGACCCTGCGGTTCGATCGCGCGCTGCTCGTCCACCCGCTCGGCTATCGGGCCGATGCCGCGGGGTCCGACATCGCGCGCCTGGCCAACATCATGCCGCCGCTCGGGCTGCTGAGCATCGCGGCCTGGCTCGAAGCGCGCGGAGTGGGCGTTGCGATCATCGACGCCTATGCCCGGCCCCACGCGCGGGCGCGCCTGCGGGAACGGCTCGAGGCGGACCGCCCCGCGTTCGTCGGGCTGAGCTGTACGACCTCCGGCTTCCTCGACGCGGTCCACCTGGCCGAAGAGGCGAAGGCCATCCTTCCGGGCGTGCATACGGTCGTCGGCGGCGCGCACGTCTCGGCCCTGCGCGAGCAGGCGCTCGAAGGGTTCCCGGCGCTCGACTTCGGCGTCGTGGGCGAGGGCGAGCGGACCTTCGGCGAGCTGATCGCGGGCGGCTGGGAGACGCCGGCTTCCGTGCCGGGCCTCGTCTACCGCGACGGCGACGGGACGCCGCGGTTCACCGGCCGGCGCAGCGACCTGGTCGAACTGGACGAGCTGCCGTTCCCCGCCTACGAGAAGCTGCCGGGCTTCCCCGAGGCGTACACGCTGCCCATCTTCAACTACCCGCGGACGCCGAATACCGCGTGCGTTTCGAGCCGCGGCTGTCCGTACGCCTGCACCTACTGCGACCGGTCGGTCTTCGGCCGCTCCTTCCGGCACAACTCGGCCGACTACATGCTGGCCCTGCTGCGGGACCTGCACGGCCGGTTCGGCATCCGCCACGTGAACTTCTACGACGACCAGTTCACCTTTCACCGCGGGCGCGTCGAGGCGTTCGCGCGCGGGCTGGCGGACAGCGGCCTGCGCATGACCTTCAACTGCGCGGCCCGCGCGGAACACCTGGACGCCGACCTGCTGGCGGCGATGAAGGCCGCCGGCTGCTGGATGATCAGCCTCGGGATCGAGACCGGGGATCCGGCGCTGCTGGCGCGTCACCGGCGGAACGCGGACCTGGACCGGCTGCGGGACTGCATCGCGCAGATCAAGCGGGCCGGCATCCGGGTCAAGGGGCTGCTCATGATGGGGCTCCCCGGCGAGACCGCGGAGACGATCCGGCGGAGCATGGACTACGTGTTCTCGCTGCCGCTGGACGACTTCAACCTCTCGAAGTTCACGCCGTTTCCCGGCTCGCCCGCCTACGCCGACATCCGCGCGCACGGCACGTTCGACGAGGACTGGGAGAAGATGGACTGCCTGCACTTCCAGTTCGTGCCCGACGGCCTGACGCGCGCGGAGTTGGAGACGCTGCACCGGGCGTTCTACCGCCGGCACTTCCTGCGTCCGCGCGTGCTCTGGGACTACACGACCATGGTCTGGCGCTCGCCCGATAGTTGGCGCCGGTTCTGGCGTCACGCGGGCGCGTTCCTGCGCTTCGCGCGCAGCGAGCGCCGGCTGGCCGGGGAGTCGGCGTGAGGGCGGGCCGCCGCGAAGTCCTGGCCGGCGCCGCGCTGGCGCTGGCGCTGGTCGGACTCCCCGCGTGTCGGACGCTGCCGCCGGCGGGCGAGCCCGCCGGGCCATCCGTGCGTTTCCTGCTGACCTACGACGACGGTCCGAGCGCGCGGGAGGGGTTCAACCCGACGGCCGAGATTCTGGACCGCCTCGCGGACAACGAGGTCCAGCCGGACATCAGCGCGCTCTTCTTCGTGCAATCGATCGATCCCCGCGCGGGCGGATCGGAGCGGGGCCGCGCGCTGATGCGGCGCATGGTCGCGGAGGGCCACGTGATCGGGCTTCATTGCGTGGCGCCGGGCGGCCACGTGGCGCATCCGACGCTCAGCGAGGCGCAACTGCGCCGGCTGCTCCGGGAATCCCGTGACCTGCTGCACGCGAAGACCGGGGCGCCGCCGCTCTTCGTGCGCCCGCCGTACGGAGCGCAAAGGGAATGGACGCGCCGCGTCTACGAGGAGAAAGGTCTCCACATGGTGATGTGCGACGCGCGGGCGCGGGACGGCGTCATCTATGTCTTCCACGACGTGCCCCGGCGCCGCGCCCGGTTCCGCCGCGCGATGGCGCGCCTTCGCGAGCGGCTCCCGGCGGAGACCGGCGACGGATCGCCGTTCCCGGTGCTCGTCACCTTCCACGACCTGAACCCGTCGACCGCCCGCCGGAAGGTCGAGTACCTGCACATCCTGGTCGAGGCTGCGGAGCACGCGGGGCTGCAACTGGCGGACCCGCCGTTCTTCGTTACGCCCGCCGAGGTAACCGAGGCCGCCCTCCGCCGCCGCGTCCCCCCTCCGGAACCGGCGCCGTAGCTCCCGTGCGGCGGCGCTCGTTAAGAAGACGCTGCGGGGCACATGGAATCGAAGCCGGCGCGGACAAGCCCGAAGACAACGATCGCGATATTTCGAACATGATTCGGGGCAACGGACGGTGACAGGACGAGGTGGGCGGGGCATGATGGCGGCGGGGTTCGGGCATGGGCGCGTTCGCATGGAGCGGGGTTGAGTTTGGCGCCGGGCTGGCGCTGTTCCTGTTCGGACTGGACCTCCTGACGCGTCACCTGGGCGCGGTCTCGTCGGGCGGGGTCCGGCGCGTGCTCGGGCGGGTCGCCCGCCGGCCGGGGCTCGGGCTCGGCGTCGGCGTATTCGCCGGCGTGACGATCCAGACGGCGGCGGCGACCGCGCTGCTGGTCGGCTTCGTACACGCGGGGCTGCTCGGGCTGGCCGCGTCCGCGCCGGTGACGATCGGCGCGAATATCGGTACCACGCTGGCGGTGCAGGTGATCGCGATCAACCTGGGCGACTACCGGTTCCTGCTGATCGCGGCGGGCGGGCTGCTGGCAGCCTGCGGGCCGCGGGTCCGCGCGGCCGGGCTGGCCGTCTTCGGGTTCGGGCTGCTTTTCGTCGGGATGCACGCGATGAGCGGCGCGATCGAGCCCTACCGCGAGGGGCTGGCGCCGGTACTGGCCCGGCTGGACGGGGCGACCGTGACGGGCCTGCTGCTCGGCAGCCTGGCGGCCGCGCTCTTCACGGCCCTGATCCGCAGCAGCGGGGCCGCGCTCGGCATGACCTTCGCGCTGGTCGGGGCCGGCGTGATTACGCGCTTCGAGCAGGCGTACCCGATCGTGATCGGCGCGAACATCGGCACCTGCATCACGGCGGTGACCGCCGGGTTCGGCGCGGGAACCGAGGCCCGGCGCGCGGGGTTCTTCCACCTCGTCTTCAACCTCTTCGGCGGGCTGCTCGGCATCGCGCTGGCGCCCGCGTTCTACCGCGCGGCCCCGGCGCTGCCCGGCGGGCTCGTCGCCCGGATCGCCGCGGTGAACACGATCAAGATGGTCCTCACGGCGGTCGCCGCCTGGCCGCTGCGCGCCTGGCTGCTTGCCCTCGCCGCCCGCCTGGCGCCCGGGCACAGTCCGCCGCTGGAGGGCAGCCACCTGGACGAAGTCTGGGTCCGGCGGCCGGAGGACGCGCTGGCGGCCATGCTGCGCGAGACGCGCCGGGCCGCGCGGCTCTGCGCGACCAGCCACCGGGCCTGCGCGCGCGTCATCCTCGAGCCGGACCGCGCCGCGCAACAGGCCGTCCGGCGCAACGAGGAGGCGATGAACCGGATCAAGCAGGCGACGCGCGACTACCTCGACCGCGTGACGGCGCGGTACTTCTCCAAGCGCCAGGCGCACCTGGCCCCGGCGCTCGACCGGACGATGGACCACCTCGAGCGCATCCACGACCACCTCGATGCGATCCGCGCGCTCTCCGTCCAGCGGTACAGGCGGACCTCGGCGCGGTTCTTCGAGGACGACCTGCGCGGGCTCTTCGACCTGTACCGCGATATCGGCGCCATGCTCGCCCGGCTGGTCGAGGCGCTCGATCCGGGGCGGGAGGAGTTCGGGGCGGAAGGGCGCGCGCTGATCGAGCTGCGCGATGCCTTCTTCCGCCGGCGGGAGGCGGTTGCCTCGCGCTTCCACGCGCGAGTGGCTGCACACGCGTACCCGCCACTCTCGGCCGTCTTCTTCGCCGACTACCTCGCGGCGTTCGAACGGATCGTGCGGCACGTGCGCGGCATCGCGCTGCTCTTTCTCGACCCCTCCTTCCGGCTCAAGCCGTCGAAGTTCGGCCGCGAGGAGCCGCCGTCCCCGCCTTTCGACGTCCCGCCGCTGGTCGACGTGGACGCGTTCCTCGACGCCGACGGGTGCGAGAATGGACGGAATCGTTGACCGAATCCGGGGGCGGGGGTGGGGTGGGGGAGCCTCGTCCTCGTCCTCGTCGTCGTCCTCGTCCTCGATCCTCCCCGAATCCACCCGGTCGAGGACGAGGACCAGGACGAGGACGAGGACCGCCCGCTTCGCTCGCTGAGGACGAGGACGATCGCAACGGCAAGTCGTATCTCTGACACCGCGGCCAGCCTCGGGGCGCATCTCACTTCTGGCGGTCTCTGCCCGAAATGCCTCGCGGCGGCTATCTTAGCATGTGCGCATGGTGCAATGCGCCGGCGCACGAAAGGTCGACGGAGAAGATTCTGCTTCCCCGA
>PWTM01000369.1 GCA_003563855.1 PVC group bacterium
CGGCGCGGCGATCCGGCTCGAGGCGGTCCGCAAGATCTACCGCATGGGCCGGGCCGAGGTGCGCGCGCTCGACGGGCTATCGCTCGCGATCGATCGCGGCGACTTCTGGGCCATCCTCGGCGCCAGCGGCTCGGGGAAGAGCACGCTGCTCAACCTGATCGGCTGTCTCGACCGCCCGACGTCCGGCCGCTACGTGCTCAACGGCATCGACGTCTCGGCCATGGACGACGACGCGCTGAGCGAGTGCCGCCTGCGGCAGCTCGGGTTCATCTTCCAGAGCTTCAACCTGATCCCGCAGCTTTCCGTCCGTGAGAACATCGAGCTACCGCTCTTCTACCTCGGCATCGAGGCGCGCGAGAGCCGCCGGCGTTCGGAGGAGCTCGCCGCCCTGGTCGGCCTGGCCGAGCGGCTCGATCACCGCCCGACCGAGCTTTCGGGCGGGCAGTGCCAGCGCGTGGCCGTGGCCCGCGCGCTCGCCAACGAGCCGGCCGTCATCCTCGCCGACGAGCCGACGGGCAACCTCGACAGCCGGACCGGCGAGCAGATCATGGAACTGCTCGTCTCGCTCAACGCGGGCGGGCGAACCCTGATCCTCGTCACGCACGAGTCGGACATCGCCGCGCACGCGCGCCGGCGGCTCTTCCTCAAGGACGGCCGGATCGAGCGGATCGAAGAAGGCGCGGCGGCCGCGCGCACGGGCGGAGGCGCATCGTGATCCGCCTGCGACTGGGCCGCAACGTCCGGCTGGGCATCAAGGACGTGCTGCTGCACAAGCTCCGGTCGTTGCTGACCATGCTCGGGGTCGTCTTCGGCGTCGGCAGCGTCGTGGCCATGCTCGCGGTGGGCGAGGGGGCGAGCCAGCAGGCGCTGGACGAGATCCGCAAGCTGGGCAGCAACAACATCCTTCTGACCTCCGTGCAGCCGGTGGAGGACGAACAGGCCGCGGCGCAGCGCACCCGCATGAGCGTCTACGGACTGCTGGAGGCCGACGATGCGCGAATCCGCGAGGGCATCCCGCATGTCCGGCGCACGGTGCCGGCGCGGCTCATGCGGCGCGACGGGCGGCTCGGCGAGCGGAGCCTCGAGCTGCGCGTCGTCGGAACGCAGGCCGGCTGGTTCGACCTGGTGCGCCGCGACGTGGTCGCGGGGCGGGTGCTGGCCGAGCACGACAGCCGCACCCGGGCCGCGGTCTGCGTCCTGACCGAGAGCGGCGCGCGCCGGCTGTTGGCGACCGCGCACGCGATTGGCGAGCGCATCCGCATCGGCGACGTTTTCTTCGAGGTCGTGGGCCTGGTGCGGAGCGAAACGGGCGGCGGCTCGCTGCAATCGCCGGACAGCGAAACCGACGTGTATATCCCGATCGAGACGCTGCGCGACCGGTTTGGCCAGGTGACCGTCCGTCACACGGCGGGACAGCGGCAGATGGAGCTGGTCGAGCTGCACCAGTTGCTGGTCGAGGTCGAGTCCATCGAGCACGTGGAGGGCGTCGCGGCGGCGATCGAGGCGATGCTGCGCCGGTTTCACCCCCGGGAGGACTACCGGATCAGCGTTCCCCTGGCCCTGCTGCGGCAGGCGGAGGCGACGAAGCGGACGTTCAACATTGTCCTGGGCTCGATCGCCGGGATCAGCCTGCTCGTCGGCGGGATCGGCATCATGAACATCATGCTGGCCTCCGTGACGGAGCGGACGCGCGAGATCGGCATCCGGCGCGCGATCGGCGCGCGCAAGCGCCAGATCATCGTGCAGTTCCTCATCGAGGCCGTCGTGCTCTCCGGCGCTGGCGGGGTCCTCGGCGTGGGGCTCGGGGTCCTGGTGCCGCGCCTGATCACGCAGGTTTCCGGCATGCCGACCATGGTTCCGCTCTACGGCGTCGGGCTGGCCTTCGGGATCAGCGTGGCGATCGGGATCGTCTTCGGCCTCTACCCGGCCGCCCGCGCCGCCGCGCTCGATCCGATCACGGCGCTGCGCCACGAGTAGGGCGAGGCGGGGCAAGACACATGAGGAAAAGGCTGAAACGCTGAAAGGGGAAGGGCGGAGGCTCTCGTGATCCGTAGCCTGTACTCGTCGCCCGCTCTCGTCGTCCCGGCTCTTGGGGCTGGCGCCCGCTTCCTCGTCGTGACGCGTTCTTCACCGGCCTTTTCTGCTTGTCCCCGGCTACCTGGGCGGTAACCTGAACGGTCGCCTGATGGCATGACTGCGGCGTTTGGACGTCTGCTCCCCCCACGGTCGGGGGAGTGGCCTGACCTCGGCGAGTCGCGGGCGGCGCCTGGCGCGAAGCCGTGAAAGGAACACGATGAAGACGATGGGCAGGTGGGCGGTTCTGGCGGTTCTGTGGTGCGGGTTGGGGTTGCGGCTCGAGGCCGGCACCTTGGAGCTCGGGCGTTATTTCTCCGACGACATGGTGTTGCAGCGTGAGAAGGCGAACACCATCCGCGGCCGCGCGACCGCGGGGGCGGCGGTGGCCGTTTCCTTTGCCGGACAGGAGCGAACGGGCACGGCCGATGCGAACGGGGCCTGGGCCGTGACGCTCGATCCGCTTCCGGCCTCGGGAGAGCCGCGGGCGCTGCGCGTGACCTCCGGGAACGAGACGGTGACGCTGGATCGCGTGCTGGTGGGCGACGTGTTCCTGGTCGCGCTCCAGACCAGCATCGACATCTCGCTGGGCCGGACGCCCGAAGGCGAGGCGGCGGCCGCCGCACCGGCCCACCCGCGCCTGCGCGCCGTCTCGATCGCCACGCGGCCGGCGGGCGAGCCGCAGGCGGATCTCGCGCCGGAGGCCACGACGGGCTGGGGTCCCGTGACCGCAGCCGCCGCGCGGCGGATGTCGGCGACGGCCTACTATCTCGGCCGCGACCTGGCTGCGGACGTCGACGTTCCCGTGGGCATCGTCGATCTGAACCTCGGGCCGGCATTCCCGATCGGCTGGCTCAGCCGCGACGCCCTGCTCGAAACGGAGCGGCTCTACGGGCGCAGCGATGTGCCGGGACAGGTCCAGCGTTTCGATCGCCTGCTTGAACTGCAGGCCGCGGGCGAGCCGATGCCGGACCGGGAAGTGGTGACCGAGGAGACGCTTCTCGCGTTCCCGATCTTTCCCGCCGGGGGCCACAACGCGGTGCTGCACCCGCTGCGGGGGCTGGCGCTGAGGGCCGCGGTGGTCCAGCTCGGCAACGACTATCCGCACGTGGTCTATACGGAACTCGAGCGGGCGGGCACGATGTTCGATCGGGCGGAGCTGAACCGCGCCTACGTCCAGGCCTACGACGTTCGCAAGACCGGCTGGCGGATGGCCTCGGTCACCACGCCCCGGATTCCCCGCGCATGGCGGGCGGTCTTCGGCGACGCCGAACTGCCCATCGGCCTGATCCTCCCCCCTGCTTCGGACCTGGCGACGCTCGCCGCGCATCATCGCGAGAAGCGGGAACTGCACCGCCGGACCGCGGACGCACAGGACGGGGTCGGCGTGATTCTCCCCGGCATGGAGAACGTCCCCTTCAGCGCGCAGCCGGCGGACCCGGCCCTGCTGGCGCGGCGTTGCCTCGACTGGATCCGGGGCGCGGTCTACCGGCATCCGGACACGCCGGCGACCGGTCCGCTGTTCGACCGGCTGGAGACCCATTTCAACGAGGCGACGGTTCACTTCAAGCCCGGTACGGCCCGCGGGCTCGAGGCGCGCGAAGGGGCGCTCGGATTCTTCGAAGCGGCGGGCGTCGAGGGGGAGTACAGTCCGGTCGAGGCCGTCATTGACGGCGAGACGATCCGCCTGCGCAGCGACGTCCTGGGCCGCATCGTGCATGTCCGCTACAACTGGAACGACCGGCCGGACCCGGGGCTGGTCAACGCGGCCGGCCTGCCCGCCGTGCCGTTTCGCACCGAGCGGGCCGCCTATTTCTGGTTCCACCGGCACGACGACGACGATCTGCCCCTCGAGTATTCCACGCCGGCCAACGAATGGGCGCGGAGCGAGGTCGCCCTGATCAGCGGCCATCTGCAGACGCATGGCTACAGCAACTTCACGGGCTGGCTGGGCCCGGTCGGCGTCCGCACGGGACCCTTCGGCCCGAACATGGGGGTCCGGGAGGTGAAGCCCGGCTCGCCGGCGGACGGGAAGCTCCAGGTCGGTGACATGATCTACAGCGCCAACGGGACGATGGTGGGCGAGCGGGCCTGGGAGGTGATGGCGGCAGCCATCGCCGAGAGCGAAACGCGGGAAGGCCGCGGCCGGCTCGTGCTGGGCGTGCGTCGGAGGGGAGAGAATCTCGACGTGGAGATCACGCTGCCGGTGATGGGCCGGTACAGCGCCACGGCCCCCTACGACTGCCCCAAGACCGAGGCGATCGTCACGAACCTCGAGAACTGGATCATCGCCCAGGGCGGCAGGGCCGGTTTTCTGAACACCGATGCGCTGTTCATGCTGGCGACCGGGAATCCGGAGCTGCAGGGCTTCGCCCGTCGCGCGGTCTACGCCGCGATGGAGGCCATCGACCTGGACCGGCCGATCGACACGAGCCGGGAACGCCGGAGCTGGTACAACTCGGCCGACGCGATCCTCTTCGGGGAGTACTACCTCGCGACCGGCGACCCCAACGTTCGGCCCTACCTCAAGAACGTCTGTGACCGGCTCGCCGCAACCCAGCAGCCGGGGGGCGGCTGGCGGCATAATTATCCGGGCGGGCCGAACTACGGGTTGATCCCGAACGCCGGTCTCCCGGGCGTGATGGGCATGCACTTCGCGCGGGTCGCCGGTGTGGATATCGACCTGGAAGGGTACCGGCGCGCGGTCCACTTCTACCGGCATCAGCAGGCCGAGACGGGGTTCATGATCTACGGCATCGGCGTGCAGCGCCCCGTTCCGGCACCGCTCGATCCGGCGGCGATGGCGGCGGGCTCGTTGCATACCTTCAATGGCGGGCTGTCCGCTGCCGGCATCCTGATGAGGCTGACGGGCCATCCTCGCGCCGCGCACCTGTGTTCCTTCATCAGCGCGCATGCCTGGAACAGCACCTTTGACGGGCATGGCGGCAACTTCTGGAACAACTTCTGGACGCCGCTGGGCGCCCATGACCACGGCCGCGAGGCCTTCATCCATTTCTGGCGCAACCATCGCTGGTACCGGGAGCTGAACCGGATGTTCGACGGCAGCCTCATCCAGCACGAGAACGGCCGGGTGGGGGCGGGGACGGGTATCGCGGTAGTCGCCCCCCGCCGGCGGCTGCAGATCGTCGGCGCGCCTCCATCCCCCTTCGCGACCGATGCGCCGGAGTCGCTGCGGCCGGCGCTCGATGCCTATGCGGCCCGGGACTACGCCCGGAGCGCGGCCCTCGTGGACGCACTGCTGGCCGACGATGCCGTCGGGGTTGCCGAGCGTCCCACGGTGGAAGCCCTGGGGCGGGCCGCCCGTGAGATCGAGGAGAGCATCGCGGCCGATCTCGTCCGAATGGAACAATGGGCCCGGGACGGCAACCCGGCCGAGGCGCGGAGTTTCCTTCCCCCGCTCAGGGGCGTGATGCATCCGGACGACGCGCGGCTGGCGGAGGTCGAAGAGATCATCGCGTCGGCGAGGCAGGGCGTGCCGATGCGCCCCCCGCGGCCGGCCGAGGAGACGGACGAACCGGAATCGGCGGAAGCGGCGGCCGCCGCGGAAGCGGCCCGGGCGGAAGAGGCGGCGGCCGCCGAGCGGGCGGCGGAAGTTCCCCGTTCGTGGGTCGTCCTGACTACGGAGGCCACCACGGACCGCAGCCGACAGGGCGCGGGCAAGGTCGCGGAGGACGAGGCAAACCGGTGGCGCATGCACGTGGTGGAGCACCTTTCCCAGGCGCCCGAGGGATGGACGCAGCCGGGATTCGACGATTCGGCCTGGGGCGAAACGACGCTTCCGATTTCCTGGCGGATGTACCACACCGCGCTCCTGCGGACGACGTTCACGGTCGAGGACCGGGACGCCTTTGACGGATTGCGCTTCCGCGCCTGGCTCTTCCGGCAGCAGGCGATCGAGATCTACCTCAACGGGCACCTGATCGGCCGGGTCAACAACATCGACGGCAAGACCGGCGACGTGGAGGCGGAGTTCCTCGATGCGTCCGTGCAATATCTTCGGGACGGGGAGAACACGCTGGCCGTCACGACCCGCCACAACTGGCGCTGGGGGATGTTGTTCATGTATGTGTACAACGACGGTTTCGGCTTCCGGCTCGACGGGAGGGAGCGGTGATTCTGAAACACGATTGGATCATTGCGCTCCTGCTCGCGCTGGCCGCCGGTGTTGCCCATCCGACCGCCGCGCGCGCCCAGGACGAAGATGGCA
>PWTM01000361.1 GCA_003563855.1 PVC group bacterium
CGCCGCAGGCCAACGATGTCCCCGTCGATATCTGGAAGCTGGACACCATGCCGTCCGTCGACCCGTCCGCGCTCGACGACTATTGAGCCTGGAAAGAGCAGTTCCCTCGCGTTGTGCGCGAGGGAATTGTCTTTGTCTTCAGGGTTGGCCCGCATCCGTACAGCGGGACCTACGGGACCGCTGCTCCCCGTCCACGCCAGCCCCACCTCCACAGCGGCGCTGCCGTCGGGGCTTCAGCCTATGGAGTGCGGTGGCAGAGTCGCGGGCGCGCATCGCGCCCGGGACGGCGACACCGCTTTCGCCACCACCAGACACCGCGTAACCCCGCCAACCGAAAGCGGCGTCGCCGGGCTTCTCCCTCTGCCGCCGCACTCCATATCGCGTCACCCATTTGGCAGTGTAAGAGCCGCCCGTAGAAGTGTAGCGGGTAGACATCTCCCCCCCGGGAACGCCACGCTCCAGCGTGGCACGGTCCTGGTCCGCGAGGTTCTCGTCCCCTTGATCGGCCAGGCTGGAGCCTGGCGTTCCCGGGGGCACGTTCCTCCCTACATTATCGCCCCCTCGGCTCGATCCCCCCGGGGCGGCACGGAACGTTTACGAAGGCATGGGCTCTCCCGCCCCGGGGGCGGCCCTGCGTGGTGCGGCAGGTTGCCCTACGGAGCCCGCAGGGCACGGCCTGCCGCACCACGCCGCCCGGGAGATACCCCCCTCACGCCGAAAACTGGGGAACGTCCTCGGCGGGCGTTGAGGCGGTCGCTTGACTTCCCCGGATGGCTCATGCACCCTCCGCGCATGAACACAACAACCTCCCCATCCGGCGACGCCGCCGAAAAGCCCCGAATCGTCGTGCTGGACGGCTACACGCTGAATCCCGGTGACAATCCGTGGGATGCGGTAGCGGCGCTGGGCGACGTGACGGTACACGACCGCACCCCGTCCGACCGCATCCTCGATCGGGCGCGAGGCGCGCACATCCTGCTGACCAACAAGACGCCGCTGACCGCCGAGACGCTGGCCCAACTCCCGGACCTGCGGTACGTCAGCGTGCTGGCGACGGGTTACAACGTCGTCGACACGGCCGCCGCCCGCGCCAAGGGGATTCCCGTCTCGAACGTGCCGATCTACGGAACCGATGCGGTCGCACAGTTCGTCTTCGCCCTGCTCCTGAACCACTGCCACGGCGTAGCCCGCCACGCGGAGGCCGTGCGGCAGGGCGAATGGAGCCGGTGCGAGGACTTCTGCTTCTGGACCCAGCCGCTCGTGGAACTCGCCGGGATGACCATGGGCCTGGTCGGATTCGGACGGATCGGGCGACGCGTGGGCGACCTCGCGCACGCCTTCGGCATGAAGCTCCTTGTCCACGATCTGTTCCAGGGGGACCCGCCTTCGTATCCCGTCGAATGGACGGACACCGGGGACCTCTTCGCCCGGGCCGACGTCGTCAGCCTCCACTGCCCGCAGACGGAGGACAACACGAACCTGGTCAACCTGGACCTGCTGCGACGGATGAAGCCGTCGGCCTACCTGATCAACACCGCCCGCGGCGGGCTGGTCAACGAGCAGGACCTGGCGGATGCGCTGAACGAGGGACGGATCGCGGGCGCCGCCTGCGACGTCGTCTCCGCCGAGCCGATCCGGCCGGACAATCCCCTTTTGACGGCGAAGAACATCACGCTGACGCCGCACATCGCCTGGGCGGCGCTGGCCGCCCGGCGCCGGCTGATGCAGACCACGGCGGAGAACATCGCGGCCTTTCTCGCCGGGGCGCCGATTCACGTCGTCAACGCCTGAGGGGAGAGCGTCATGGAAATGAAGATCGCGGAACGCATCGATCGGCTGGGGACGGAGACCGCCTTTGCGGTGTCGGCGGAAGCCGCCGTCCGGGCGGCGACCGGGGCGAAGGTCTATCCCTTCCACCTCGGCGACATCAACCTGCCGACGCCGCAGAACATCGTGGACGCCGCCATGAAGGCCATCCGGGACGGCAAGACCGGGTATTGCCCGAACGGCGGCATCCCGGCGCTTCGCGAGGCGCTCGCGGCCGACGTCAGCGCCTCGCACGGGGTGACGTACGGCATGGAGAACGTCGCGATCCAGCCCGGCGGCAAGCCGGTCATCGGGAAGTTCATCCTGGCCCTGATGAACCCCGGCGACGAGGTGCTCTATCCCAATCCCGGCTACCCGATCTACGAATCGCAGATCGAGTTCCACGGCGGCACCGCGGTCCCGTATTCCTACCGGGAAGGGAAGGACAACTTCGTCATCGACGTGGACGCCATCGAACGATCCATCACCCCGCGGACGCGGCTGCTGATCGTCAACGATCTGCAGAACCCGATGGGGGCGGAGGCGACGGCGGAGGAACGGGCGCGCCTGGCCGAGCTGGCCGTCCGCCACGACCTCTACGTACTGCTCGACGAGGCCTACTTCGAGCTGCGCTTCGAGGGCACTTCCGCATCGCTGGTTCGCGAGCCGGGCATGCAGGAGCGCAGCGTCCTGCTCTACACCTTTTCCAAGAAGTTCGCCATGACCGGCTGGCGGCTGGGCGCGGCCATCGCTCCGAAGCCTGTGGCGGACGTCATCGCGAAGCTCAACGTCAACGACGAATCCTGCTCGAACCACTTCGTCCAGTACGGGGCGCTCGCGGGACTCCAGGGCAGCATGGACGGCCCCCGGGCCATCTGCGCCGCGCTCAAGGAACGGCGGGACGTCTGCGTCGACCTGCTCAACCGGATTCCCGGCGTCCGCTGCTATCGTCCCAGCGCAACGTTCTACCTCTTCCCGAACGTGACGGGTCTGATGGCCCGGCTCGGGCTGGACGACTACGAGGAATTCCGGCGGCTGATCCTGACGGAGACCGGCGTTTCCTTCTGCTCGCGCCTGCACTTCGGCCGGCCGCTGAAGGGCGAGGAAGAGCGGTATATCCGCTTCGCCTACAGCGGCATCGACGTGGACCAGATCCGCGAAGGGCTGGAGAAGCTCCGCGCCTTCGTCGCGTCGCGGATCGGCTGAGCGGGGGCTCGCTACGGGTCAGGAATGGAGCCCGAGGAGAGCGCGGAGAGGACCGTCCGTCTCCCCGCACTCTCCTTCGGGCTCTGTCTTCTTCGTAGGGAAGCGAGACCGCGGGGCTCTCGCTCGCAACCTTTCCTCCCCCACGGCGCAAGGCCGTGGGGGCCGTCGCCTTCCCCCGCGGGCGCTGTTCGCTAGCGATTCCCCGCGGCGCGTTCCCGGCGGGCCCGGCGCGCCCGTTCGAGGTGGCCGGCGGCGTCGTCCGGTTCGATCTCCTGGTCGCCCTGGGGATTCTCGCGGGTGATGCTGGCGTAGTACCGGCCCAGCGCTGTCAGCGTCCCGTCGGTATGGAAGAGGGCGCTGGTGTAGCCCTGGGCCGCGTGCATGCCGAACGAGAACCAGGCATAGCCCGCGATCCAATCCTGCGCCTCCATCCAGGGCAGCGCCTCCTTCGCGAAGGCCAGGACCGCGGCCGGGGAGTGGCGGTTCCTTTCGGGGTCCCCGCCGGTCCGCCAGTCGGCCGGGGCGAATTCCGTGACGAGCAGCGGCCGCCGGCCGTACATCTCGTAGATCCGGAGCAGCTTCGCCTGGAAGGCGGGCACGCTGGTGCCGCCGTACCAGTGGACGCCGATGTAGTCCACCCGGTAGCCCCGCCGGTCCACCTCCCGCATGAAGTCCCGCATCCACGTCCCGGGCACGCCCTGCACGCTTTCGTCATCGATGCCCTCGGGGTTCGCGCAGGCCGGACTGACGAGGGGCACACCCAGCTCCATCAGCAGGGGCCAGAGTTCCAGGGCCTCCCGATAGGTCATGTTGGCCTGGTCTTCCTTGTCCGGTTCGTTGAACCCCAGGACGCGCCGCACCCGGCCCTCGCGGATGCGGGGAACAACCCGCTCCTGAAGCGCGGCGCGGAGATGCTCCGGGGATCGCCCCCCTCCCCAGACCATCGGGATGAACTCGCTCTCCAGGAAGTCCTCCTGCTGCGGTACCCAGTCCAGGCCCCAGGAGTAGTTCCAGTACGGCCGGAGCCTGGCCAGTCGCGGCAGGTTCTCCTCCCACGTTCCGGGGCGGCCCGCGGCGGGATCCCGGAGCGTCAAACAGGCGCCGCGCTTGCCGGGCAGCCGGAGCTGCTCCGGCGTGAACGCCAGCCCGTCGGCCGGCCCGCGGTGCGGCAGCGCCAGGCCGAAGGCGAAGGCCAGGAGGCCGGAAACGAGGTGCGCGGACGATACAAGCATGACTACTCTCCCGGGGAACGCCCCCCTCGCAGTGCAACGCAACTAGAACACGTGCCGGACCCTGGCGGCAAGCGTAACGCGAGAGCCACTTTTCCCATTTCTTTCGCCTTCGTGGCCGCCCCCGGGGTGACGCGGTATGGAGTGCGGCGGCAGAGGGCGAAGCCCGGCGACGCCGCTTTTGGTTGACGGGGGGCAAACGGTCTCTGGCGAGGGCGAAAGCGGTGTCGCCGTCCCGGTCGCGCTGCGCGCCCGGGACTCTGCCACCGCACTCCATAGGCTGAAGCCCCAGCGGCAGCGCCGCGGTGGAGGTGGGGCTGCCGTGGACGGGGAGCAGCGGTCCCGTAGGTCCCGCTGTACGGATGCAGGCCAACCCCAAAAACCGTTCCCTCGCGCGCAGCGCGAGGGAACTGCTCTTTCCACACTCAGTAATCGTCGAGCGCGGACGGGTCGACGGTCGGCATCGTGTCCAGCTTCCAGATGTCGACGGGGACATCGTTGGCCTGCGGCGCGCCGGGAGTGCTGCGGCCGTCCGCTACGAGCCGCTGGAGCCGGGCGAGCATCGCCCGGACCCGGTCCGGCGCCTCGCGGCAGAGATTCCGCGTCTCCCCGGGGTCGGCCTGCATGTCGTACAGCTGCACCAGCGGAAGGCCCTGCGCGGCGGCCTCGGCGTCGGACTGCGTCCAGCCGCCCGACCCCGGGCACAGCACCAGCTTCCAACGCCGGTCCCGGATCGCGAACTTCCCGCCGATCGAGTGGTGCACGACGTCCTCGCGGATCCTCGCCGACGGATCCCGGAACAGGGGCATCAGGCTGAAGCTGTCCTCGCCCGCGTCATCCGGCAGCGCGTCCCCCGTGATGTCGGCCAGGGTCGCCATCAGGTCGGAAAGACAGACCAGCGCATCGCAGGCGCCGCCCGCCTCGATCACGCCGGGCCAGCGCGCGATGCAGGGGACCCGGTGCCCGCCGTCCCAGACGTCCGACTTGTACCCCCGGTACGGCCCGCTGGGATAGTGCCCCTGCGGCTCGAGGGCCGCTTCGCAGCCCCCACGCCCATCCTGGCGGCAGCCGATGTAGTGCGCGCAGCCGTTGTCGCTGGCGAAGATGACCAGGGTGTTGTCGGCAACCCCGTGCTTTTCCAGGGAGGCCAACACCCGCCCGAACGTGAAATCCGTCTCCAGCACGAGGTCCGCGTAGAGGTTGTTCAAGCCGCTCTTGCCGATGAAGTCCTTGTTGACCGCCAGCGGCGTGTGCGGCGAGGTCATCGGCAGGTAGAGGAAGAACGGTCGGCCTTCCGCGGCGCACGCCCCGATCGTCGCGTCGGCCTTCTCCGCCCAGGTCGGCAGGAGCTGTTCGAAGTTCCAGTACGGCATCGCAGGCCCCCGCTTGCTGGCCAGGTTCTGGGCCATGAGCCGTTCGGGGAGGAAGGTCGACGGAATACCGACGGTGCGATCATTCTCGATGAAGCAGTAGGGCGGCCAGTTGGGAACGTCGACGCCGAAGTACGTGTCGAACCCCCGTTTCGTGGGCCCGCCCGTGGTCGCCTTCGAGAACGCCTCGGCCCAGCGCCGCTTCCGGGCCGGCGGCGCTTCCCGGTCCGGACGCGCGTCCCCCGCCCCACCCGCCTCCGACGAAGGCGCCCCGGGATAGAAGTCGTCCCTTGTGACCTCGAAATCCCAGCCCTGGCCCAGGTGCCACTTTCCGATGCAGCTCGTGTGGTACCCGTGCCGCTTCAGCAATCCGGGCGCCGTCAGCCGGTCCTCCGCGATCAGCGGATCGCCGTACACGCCAACGATCCCCCGCTGCAGCGTCGAGCGCCAGTTGTAGCGGCCGGTCAGGATACTGTAGCGTGACGGCGAACACACCGCGGAGCTGGAATGCGCATCGGTGAAGACCATCCCTTCGCGGGCCAGCCGATCGATGTTCGGCGTCCGGATCTTCCCGTCCGGATTCAGGCAGGAGGCGTCCCCATAGCCCATGTCGTCGACCAGGAAAACGACGATATTCGGCCTCTTCATGGGCGCGCCCTTCCCCCTCTCGCTCCACGGCCGGCCGGACGCCCGCGCGCCGCCGGCTCTGTCAATTCAATGGACGTTTCCATTTTTCAAACCCGCCCGTCGCGCCCGTCTACACGTCGCCTTCGGCGAGCCAGTTCAACTGGGGCCAGTGCCGGGCACCCGTGTTGGGTTGCGCGGGGCCGGGCGTGCTCCGTCCCTCGCGGACGTAGCGGGTCAGCAGCGCCGTCAGCCGCGCGACGACGTCCGGGTGCTCCGCCTGCACGTTCTCGCGCTCGCCGATGTCCCGCGAGAGATCGTAGAGCTGGATCGGCGGCAGGCCGGCGGACTCTTCGGGACGGCCGCTGCGCGGGAAGCTCCACCCGCCGGAATCGGGACACATCTCCAGCTTCCACCGGCCCTGGCGTATGGAGAACGAGCCGTTGACCGAGTGGTGGACCGTGGCCTCGCGTACCGGGCCGGCGCCCGTCTCCGTCCACAGCGGCAGGTTGCTCACGCTGTCCTCGGCGGCATCCGGCGGGAGCACATAGCCGACGATCTCGGCCAGGGTCGCCATCAGGTCGACCAGGCACACAGTCTCCCCCGTCTCGCGGCCGCCCCGAATCGCGTCGGGCCAGCGAACGAGGAGCGGGATGCGGTGGCCGCCCTCGAAGATATCGGCCTTCATCCCGCGGAAGACATGGCTCGGGCGGTGCCCGAAGGCGGCCAGCTCGTCGAAATCGGCCATGGGGGAGCACCCGTTGTCGGCCGCGAAGACGACGATGGTGTTTTCGTCGACGCCGTGGCGTTCGAGCGCCGCCATCACGCGGCCCACCGTGTCGTCGACCTGGAGGCAGAAATCGCCGTAGGCGTTCGTGCCGGACCGACCCTGGAACGCTTCCGTCGGCAGGATGGGCGTGTGCGGGGCCGGCAGCGGGAAGTAGATGAAGAACGGCGCGTCGCCCTGCGCATACTCCGCGACCAGGCGCTCCACCCGGTCGGTCAGCGCGGGGAGCACCTCCTCCGGGCGGAAGTCGTCGCCGATCCGGCCGGGGCGCATGAAGGCCTTGCCGTCGGCGCCCTCGAAGCGACGCGTCGGAACGGCGGTGGCCCGGTCGTTCTCGATGTAGACGTAGGGCGGCATGTCGAGCGAGGCGCTGATCCCGAAGAAGCGATCGAACCCGTGCTCGGTCGGCCCGTCGGTGATCGGGGCGCCGAAATCCACCTCTTCCTCGTCCTGGTAAGTCGCGGCGACACCGCCATCCTTGAGTCGCCACTCCAGGCCCAGGTGCCACTTCCCGACGCAGGCCGTCCGATACCCCTTCTCACGCAGGAGGGCCGGCACGGTCAGCCGCCCCTTCTCCAGGATGGGCCGCGAATAGCCCCCGGTGACCCCCCGCTTCAACACGGAACGCCAGTTGTAGCGGCCGGTCAGGACGCTGTACCGGGATGGGGTGCAGACGGAGGAACTGGCATGGGCGTCGGTGAAACGCAGGCCCTCCGCAGCGAGCCGGTCCAGGTGGACGGTGCGGAAGGCCGCCTTTTCGTTGAGGCACGAGACGTCCCCGTAGCCCATGTCGTCCGCGAAGATGTAGACCACGTTCGGTCGTTTCATACGCGCGCTCCCCTCCCCCTTCGGCCCGTCATCCGATCAACGGGTTCGCGCCCTCGCGAAGCTTCACGTCGCGACCGACCCCGTCTGCGTGCACGGCGATGTCGGTATCGCGCCCGGCCCGGATTTCGAGCCGGGCCACGTGGCCGTCCCGCCATGCCAGATCGACTTCAAGTCCCCCGCGTGCACGCAGCCCGGTGGCCGAGCCCTCCGGCCAGGCCCGCGGGAGCGCCGGCAGCAGGTCCAGCCGCACCCGGCCGTCCGCCGTCTGCCGGTGGCTCTGCAGCAGCATCTCGGCGATGCCGGCGATCGCCCCGAAGTTGCCGTCGATCTGGAACGGGGGATGCGCGTCGAAGAGGTTGGGGTAGAGCCCGCCGCCCGAGCCGGCCTCGATACCCGCGCACGGGCCGACCGGGGTCATCAGGCCGCCCAGTACGCGGAGCGCCCGATCGCCGTCCAGGAACCGCGCCCACATCGCCACCCGCCAGCCCATCGCCCAGCCGGTGCTCTTGTCGCCGCGAACGTCGAGCGACCGGCGGCAGGCCTCGTAGAGCTCCGGGTTGCGCTCGGGCGTGAACAGGCTTCCCGGGTACGCGCCGTACAGGTGCGAGATATGGCGATGCTGTGGCTGCGGTTCCTCCGCCTCGATGCCAAACTCCAGCAGGCGCCCGTCGGTTCCGATCTTCGGCAGCGGCACGCGGGGGAGCGCGGCCTCGATCTCGCGGGTCACGGCGTCGGGTTCGCCGACGATCCGGCTCGCTTCGAGCACGTTCTCGAACAGCTCGCGCACCAGCGTCAGGTCCATGGCGCTGCCCACGCAGACGCTGGCCTTCTCGCCCGTTCCCGGATCCAGGAACCGGTTCTCGGGCGAGGTGGAAGGCGAGGTTACGAGATGGCCGTCCGCGTCCTCGACCAGGAAGTCGAGGAGGAACGCGGCCGCGCCCTTCAGGACCGGCAGGATGTCCGCCAGGAACCCCGCGTCCCCGCTGAACCGGTAGTGCTCCCAGAGATGCTGACCCACCCAGGCGCCGCCGACCGGCCAGAAGGCATGCTGCGCCTTGCTTCCCCCGGTGTAGGCGTACCGCCACAGGTCGCTGTTGTGGTGCAGACACCAGCCCCGCGCCCCGTAGAGCTCCGCGGCGGGCCGCCGGCCCGACTCGGCCAGCTCGCGGGCGAACGTGAACAGCGGCTCCGCGCAGGCGGCCAGGTTGCAGGGCTCGGCCGGCCAGTAGTTCATCTCCAGGTTGATGTTCGTCGTGTAGTTGCACCGCCAGGGCGGCAGCGGCAGCTCGTTCCAGATGCCCTGGAGGTTCGCCGGCTGCGTGCCGGGGCGGGAGCAGGCGATCAGCAGGTAGCGCCCGTAGTTGAAGAGGAGGTTGACGAGCGCCCGGCGATCCGCCGGATCGCCGGGCGCGGCGAGGACTTCGTCCGTGGGGCGCTCGTCACGGGCGCCGAGGTCGAGCGTCATGCGCCGGTAGAGGGCGCCGTGTTCCTCCACATGCGCCGCCTTCAGCCCCTCCCAACCCAGGGCCCCGGCCCGCTCGAGCTGGCGGTCGGCGTCGGCCTCGAGGGCGGCCACGTCCTCCGAGGGCTCCCGGTTCCAGGACACGAAGCCCGTCCGGATGGCCAGGAGGATGAGCGCCGCCTCCGCGTCGCGGACCCGAAGCGATCCATCGCACGGCTCACAACGCCCGCCTTCGAGCAGCACGCGGCCCTTCATCACGTAGCGGATGCCGCCCTGGCCCTCGATCTCCCAGGCGATACAGTCCGCGCCCCGCCCCCGGTTGTCGCGCGGCAACTGCCCGGTCAGCCGGAAGGCATCGCCCTCCACGGCGAACGCGTGCCGCATGCAGGAGTCCATGTCGAGCGTGAACGAGAGGCGTCCCGGCCGGTCGGCGGCCATTCGCAAGGCAAAGACCTGGTGCGGCGCCGAGACGAGGCCGGTGTGTTCCTGCCGCGCGCCGCCCCGCTGGAAGGTCACGCGGTGCAGGCCGGTGGCCAGGTCCAGTTCCCGCCGGTAACCCCCAACCTCGGTGGCGCCGTCGAAGCGAAGGTGCAGGTCGCCCGCCGGCTGGTAGGACTGGCTGTCGTGCGCGCCGGTCATGGCATCGGTGGCGGCATTCGCTTCCGCGTAGCGGCCCTCGCGCAGGAGCTCCCGGACCCGTCCGATCTCCTCCCGGATGCGGTACCCGGTCTCCTTCCCCGGCCGCCCGGACCAGAGCGTGTCCTCGTTGAACTGGACCCGCTCGCGTTCGACGCCGCCGAAGACCATGGCCCCGATCCGCCCGTTGCCCAGCGGCAGGGCCTCGGCCCAGGACGCAGCCGGCTTCCTGTAGTGCAGTGTGTGCATCGCCCTTTCCCTCTCCGGCCGGGCGAAGCGGTCAAGAACACGCCCCGGTCACGGTTTCGCGCGATCCCCCCCAAAGCCCGGGCGCAGCTCCGATACGGCCGATACAGCCGGAGCCCGCGCTCGGAGGATCGCCCCTCCACGGTGCGAGGCGAGTAGAACACGTGGCGGACCCGGGCGGCAAGCGCCAAGCCCCGCGGCCGGCCGCGCCCGGAGATCCGGCTGCGCCGCGCGCAGGGGGCGCGGCACGGGCCAGGAGAGTGCCCGGTGATGGGTCGGACAGGTCGGACGGGTCAGACGAGTCCGACTCGTCAGACAGGTCGGACTTGAATCCGCGGGGAGTGCCGGCAGCCAGGTTTCCCCACTCGCCCATCCGCCGCCCCGTCCTTCTCGACCCGCGATCCCGGCTCGCGACACCCGACACGCGCTCGCTCGAACGCCGCGAGGCCGCACGATGCCGCGGCGACGGCCGGACAGGCCCGGTCTTCCCGGCCGATCGGCGTACGCAAAACGGCACAGTGCTCCGCATTATAGCAATTGACAGGCCTCTGCCCACAACTCAACCTCCACGTGTTTGTTGGGGGAGTCTCGAGGCCCCACGGCAGCGGGAACGATGCGAATGGGGTATGGAGTCACAGACGGCCGCCGGAAAGAAGGGATACGAACATGAAGAAGAACCATCTCACGAGTCTGTTCCTCGCGGTCGCGGTTGCCCTCGCCCTCGCACCTGGGCTGCGAGCGGAGACCAAGACCTGGACAGGCGCCGACGACAACCTCTGGACTACCGACGACAACTGGGATCCCGGCGGCGCACCCGGCAGCGACGCCGACATTGTCTTCGACGGCACCGGCGGCAATCTGAACACCATCGCCAACGATGCCTTCACCCTTAATTCCCTCACCTTCACATCCGGACAGACCACCGCGGTCACCATCAACGCCACCCCCACCCATAACATCACCTTCAATCCGGGAACCGTCCTCAGCGTCGCTGCGGGTGAGCACAAGCTGTTGGGAACCGGCACGTCGGACAACAACCGCGATGTGGTCTTCACGGGCACCGACCGCGATGATATCTACACCTTCGATATCGCGGGCAACGCCAGTTTCGAGATACAGGGTCGCATCGGCTCGGAAGGCGGCGAGTTTGGGCGTCGCGCCTACACCAAGGAGGGCGCGGGCACCTTGATCCTTTCCGGCAATAGCGGCGGCAGCGGCGCCTGGCTTTTCGAATTGGGTCGATTCACGATCTCCGCAGGCGTGCTGCGTATTGACCATGACAGGGCGTCGGGCAACAGCGGGAACCGCTACACCGTATCCAGCGGCGCGGCGCTCGAACTCAACGCCAACTTTGGATCATTCAACGGCGCCCAAATCGTCTCCGGCGCCGGAATCGGCAACACCGGCGTTATCCGCAGCCTCGGTGGCAACCTCACCTTCGGCGCCAGCGACAGCGCGGGCAGCCTTACCCTCGCCGCGGACTCCGTCATCGGCGTGGATGCGGGGTCCCTGAACATCGGCCTCGCCATCGGCGAAAGCGACGGTTCCCACTCGCTCACCAAGATCGGCGCCGGCACACTCATCCTCTCCGGATCCAACACCTACACCGGCGCCACCACCATCAGCGCCGGCGCCCTGGAGGTCCGGGGCTCGATCGCCGGCAGCTCCGGCATCACCAACGACGGGGCGCTGGTTTTCAACAGCGCCGCGGCCCAGATCTACGGCCACGCCATCACCGGCAGCGGCGCCCTCACCAAGCTGGGCGGGGGCGTCCTCACCCTGTCCGGCGTCAACACCTATTCCGGCGGAACAACCGTCAGCGGCGGCGCGCTCTCGTTCCTCGACACGAACGCCAAGCCCGCTACGGGAACCCACGACTTCGCCGCGGGAACCACGCTCGGCCTCGGGGTCTCGGGCGACAATGCCTTCACCACCGCCGACATCGACAACGCCTTTGCCGGCGACATGACGGGCAATCTCGGCAACGTCACCGTCGCCGCCACCACCAACATCGGCATCGATACCACCAACGGCAGCTTCGCCTATGGCGTTGCGATCATCGGCGACCGGGGGCTCGCAAAACTGGGCGGCAATGACCTCACGCTCACCGGCACCGACAACACCTACTCCGGCGGAACCATTGTCAGAGACGGCACTTTCGCCATCAGCTCCACCGGCTCCCTCGGCGCCAGCGACACAACCGTGCGCAGGCTCACCGTCACCGGCGACGGCGTCTTGTTGGTCGATGGAGGCTCGGCGGTTTTCCGCGGCAGCGCCAGCAACGACAGCAACGCGATGGTCATAGGACACACTGACTATTCAGGCGGTGGCAACGTCACCGTTCAGAACGGGGGCTCGCTTACCTTGAACAATGGCAGGCTCATCATCGGTGCGGGCGTGACGGCCAACGCCAACAACACAGATCCCGCAGCGGTTTTCAGCCAGACCGGCGGCACGACCACCATCGCCTCGGGATCGAACAGCTTCATCGGAAATGTCGCGCCCGGCTCTGTGGATATTTCGGGCGGCACGTTCACGGCATCCACAAGCAGCCAGTTCTATCTCGGCGTCCGCGCAAACAGCACGCTGACGGTGAGCGGAACCGCGGCGGTTACATTGGGCGAGATTCGTTTTGGGTGGAGTGCTGCCGGGGATGGCGTGACGGGCACCTCCGTAGCCGTGAATCTCAATGGCGGCACGCTCGCTGCTCCCAGAGTCGTCGTAAACCACGTCGGTAACAGAACCCACACCTTCAACTTCGACGGGGGCACGTTGAAAGCCACCGGCGCCTCGGCCACCTTTTTCTCTCCAACCCTGGCTCTCGCGGCCAATGTCAAATCCGGTGGCGGCACGATCGACAATGCCGGTTTCAACATCGGGATCGCCCAGAACCTGCTCGAAGACCCCGTCTCCACCGGCGGCGGCATGACGTTCAAGGGCAGCGGCACGACCACGCTCACCGGCGACAACACCTACACCGGCTCCACCACTATCAGTGCCGGCATCCTGCAAATTGGCGACGGCGCCGGCGCCGGCACCTTGGGCGACAACAGCGACACCTTCATCGCCTCCGGAGCGGAACTGCGAATCAACCGCCACAGTGTGACCGGGAATTTCGGCTATAGCTACGCCGGCGAACTCTCCGGCAGCGGCACCGTCAATGTTCTCGACGCAAGACGGTTGAACTTTGTCACCAACAACCAGGAATCCAGCGGCGATCTCTCCTTTGTCGTGGACGGAGAGCTGAGGATCAACACCGGCTCGGGCGTTACCGCCGTCCACCTGGGCGACCTCAGTGGTTCCGGAAGCATCCAGCGCGCGGGTGGTGCTCCTAGCTCTCCGCCGGTCACGCTCATCACCATCGGTGGCAAGAACACGGACTCCACGTTCTCCGGGGGCATCACAAGCATCGCCGAATTCGGCGTCGAGAAAGTCGGCACCGGAACCCTCACCCTCGAAGGCAACTATGGCTACGGTTCCGGCACAACCGTCACCGGCGGCGCCCTGCTGCTAAACGGCAACATGACCTCCACCGCCAACGCCGTCACCGTCAAGGAAGACGCGGCCATCGGCGGCATTGGGACGATTGCCGGGGACCTGACGCTGGAGGAGGGCGCGCGCTTCGTCTTCAACCCCGACGCTGAAGGGCCGCTCACCGTCGATGGAACGCTCGCGCTTCACTCGAGTTTCGGGGTGGATAGCCTTGTTGTAGCCGACTGGTCGCTTGTCGATGAGAAGACGTATACCCTGGTGAGCACCAGCGATGGTTTCTGGAGCATCGAGAACTGGGGCATAGAAAACGCCGCGACCCTGACCGATGGCCGCAAGGCCTACTTCGAGGGCGGCAGCCTGAACCTGGTCGTCATCCCCGAGCCCGGCACCGCCGGTCTCCTGGCGATCTTCGCGGCCGCGACGCTTCTGCGCCGTCGCCTGCGCAGGTAATCGGCCTCACTCCATAGGCTACAGACGACCGCCCCCCGGGCCGCCGGGGGGCGGTTCTGTTTTCGGGGGCGTGTCGAGTGTCGGGTGTCGCGTGTCGCGTGTCGTGGCCTCCCCCCCATCGCCCACCGTAGTCGTCGCCGTAGTCGTCGCGCGGGAAGAACCGGGAAGAGATCCCGTCACGTCCCCGCCCTCCGCGCGCCCCGACAGCCCAAAGCGGCGTCGCCGCTCCGCTCTGCCGCCGCACTCCATATCGCGTCCGGTATGGACTGCGGTGGCAGAGTCCCGGGCGCGCCCCGCGCTCGGGACGGCAGCCTGCCCTTCGTAGCAAGCGCAGCGCGAAGGAGGGACACCGCTTTCGCCCGCGCCAGCCCGGAAAGCCGACAGACCGTCCCCTCGGGAACGCCGACCGTCTGGTCGGCAGGACAGGAACGTGGACCATGCCCGGACCATGCCGAGCGGACGCTCGGCGCTCCCGGGGGGGATTCCCCCAGCGAATCGCGGTCGGCGGGACGGCGACACCGCTCTTGCCCCACCCGTCACCGCCACGCGCCCGCCAACCCAACGGAAGCAGGGACAGCGAACTCTGTACCGGGTGAAGACGACCGCCCCCCGGACCACTCGGTTGACGACTACGGTGGAGGATCGGGTCCGTCGCCGTCGTGATCCGTCGTCGTCGCCGTAGTCGTCGCCCGAGACCCTTCGCTTTGCTGCGTTCCGTATCGCGGTACGGGACGCGCTTTCTCCCGGTTTCCCCTTTCGGTTGTCGCTTCCTTTCGGAGGACGACTACGGCGACGACTGCGGTTTACGATCTCCTCCGGTCGCCTTCCCTTCTCCCTCATGTCTCTACCGCCGATTCCCGCCCGAGCCGTGCAGCGGGCCTGCGCAAACCGCTCGCTTCCGGCGTCCACAGGGCTATACTGGCGGCCATGAAGCGACGCAGCCCACTCCGCCGGGTGGCTCTGATGATCCATCACCCGTCCGTCTTCGAAGACGGGGTCGCGCGCGGAGCGATCGATTTCGCGCTGCGCGAGGGCCGGTGGCGGTTGCTGAAGGACGGACACCGCCCCTTTCTGCCGTCGTTCGAGGCCATGGACCTGGGCGCGGTGGATGGCGTGATCGGGAGCTTCTTCGATCCGCGGTGGGCGGACGCGGTGAATCGGGCAGGCGTGGCCGCGGTGAACACCTCGACACGCCATGCCGGCATGCCCCTGCCGCGCGTGGGCAACGACGACGAGGAGATCGGCCGCGTCGGCGCGCAGCATCTCCTCGAACGAGGGTTCCCGCAGTTTGCGTTCCTGGGTGTTGAAGATGCGTGGTTTTCGCAGCGCCGGCTCGCCGGTTTCAGGCGCTTGTTGGAGGAGGGCGCGGGTCGGACCTGCGCGACGCTTGACCTGCCGAGCGGCCTCGAGGATGCCCCGGCCCGCGTGGGCGCATGGCTGGCCCGCCAACCCCGGCCGGTCGCCGTGATGGCGGCGACCGACTACCTGGGGCTCATGGCGCTGAACGCCGCGACGCAGCTCGGTCTGCGCATCCCCGACGATGTCGCGGTGCTGGGCGTGGACAACGATCATTGGGCGGCGGTGCTGGCGCCGGTCCCCATGTCGAGCGTCGCCGTGAACGCACGGCGGATCGGCTTCCGGGCGGCGGAACTGCTCGATCGCCTGATGCGCGGGGGAACGCCGCCGCCGCCCCGGTGGATCCCACCGACCGGCGTGGTGACCCGGCAGAGCACCGATATCGTGGTGCACGAAGACCCGGTGGTCGCCAGGGCCATGAAACACATTCGCGAGCACTGCGTCGAACCCATCGGCGTGGACGACGTCCCGGACGCGATCGGCGTGAGCCGTCGCACGCTGGAACGTCGATTCAAGCAGGCGCTCGGCTTGACGCCGCTGGCCGCGATCGCGCGCGCCCGGGTCGAACGGGCCAAGCGGATGCTGACCGAGTCGGAAGAGACGGCGGGCCGGATCGCCGGGCTTTGCGGCTTCGATCGGCAGGAACGATTCTTCCGCGTGTTCAAGCGGCTGACCGGCCTGACGCCGGGGCAGTTCCGGCGAAGGCAGGCGGAATAGGACGCAAAACCGAAGGAGAGCACGATGAAGAACATCCGATACAGACGGCAGAACCGGTCGATTGGCGCGGCGGCTGCCGCCGCGGTGGCGTTGGCCTTGATGGGACCGGGTGCGGCCGATCCGGCCCGTGCCGGGGAAGAGGTCCGCGCCGCGGACGCGGAGGAGGCCCCGTTCTCCGCCGACGAGCTCTACACGCTGGAGGGCACGGACCCCGGCATCGAGGAACTGCTGGAAAGCGGCGCGATCGTGCAGGGGCAACGCTTCGGCCGCGGCCCCGTGCCGGGTGCGCGGGTCGTCGTGAACCACGAGCGGCTCGAGCAGTTGACGGGCCCGCTCCCTCCGCTCGCCCGGAACCGGATCGCCGGTATCCAGCACCAGGCCGGCCATGGCCGACGGGGCAGAGACATCGACCAATGGGCGCGCTGGTACCAGGAGGACGGCAACACGCAGATCTTCCGGCTCCACGAGGGCGACTGGCAGTTCCGCGACGCCTCGGCCGAGACGGCGATCGCGGGCCGCATCGAGGCCTACAGCCCTCAACTGGTCGCCGGCCCCGACAACTGGCGCGAATGGGAGGGGACCTTCACCATCATCCAGCCGCACGGCGCGACCATCTTCCAGCTCTTCCATGCCGGCGGTCAGCTCTGGGCCTTCCACCTGGGCATGAGCCCCAACGGGGACATCTCTCTCAACCGCCGCAGGGAAATCCCCGGCAAGGAGCGAAGGATCCGGATTGCCGAGAACATGGTGGGCCGGCCGCTCGGCATCCGCATCCGCACCGACGGGTATAATTACGAGGTCTACAAGCGACAGCCCGGGGTGGACGAGGACTGGGTGCGGGTGACCGAGGGTCACTACGCCCGGGCCGAGGGCGACCGGGTGCAGTTCCGCTGGGGCATGTACCTCGGCCAGACGCGGGGCCGACGCGTCCGCAACGACGCGATGTACTTCGTCACCGGAACCACCATCCGCTGAGCGACGCGCAGCCCCGCGCGCCCACGGTCGGGAACGCGATTGACGCCGTTCGTGTTCTATCGTATTCTACCTGCGTGATTCAAAGCCCACGGAGGCCGCCATGCCCAAGACCGTGACCCTGCGACTGGACGAGCCGGTCTACCGGCTGTTCCGGGATATCGCGGAGCGGGAAAACCGGCCGATCTCGAACTTCATCGAGACCGCCGTCCTCCGGTTTGTGCGCGAGCACGAGACCGTGGACGAATTCGAGATGGCCGAGATCCGCGGCAACGCCGAACTGAACCGGAGCCTGAAGCGGGGACACCGGGATGCCCGGAAGCGCCACGGAACGTTCGCCTGAGTTCCGGGTCTTCGAGACCGACGAATTCCAGAAAGCGTTGGCCCGGCTGGGGCCGCCGCGATTCCTCCCCGAAAAGCTCGCGACCTACGTCTATCCCCAGTTGCGCCGGGGGCCGTTCTTCGGCCCGAACATCCGGAAACTGCGGGGGTACAACCCCGCCACCTGGCGCTACCGGATCGGTCCCTATCGCGTCTTCTACTCCGTGGACGAGGACGAGCGGATCGTGTTCATGCTGACGGTCGACGACCGAAAGGACGCGTACCGGTAATCGGCCGTGGAAGGCCAACCGAACCGCGGGTTGGCCGCGCGGCGCGCGTTGCGCTAGGATGGCGCCCGTCACACACACGGAGGAACAGCGCATGCCGACCACATCCACGGAACACGGATTCGAACGGATCGACGAGCGGGATATCCCGGAGCTGAACACGCGGGCCGTCCTCTACCGCCACGCGGCCACCGGCGCCGAACTGCTCTCGCTCTCCAACGACGACGAGAACAAGGTCTTCGGCATCACGTTCAAGACCGTGCCGGAGGACTCGACCGGGATCGCCCACATCCTCGAGCACTCCGTGCTCTGCGGCTCCGAGAAGTACCCGGTCAAGGAACCCTTCGTCGAGCTGCTCAAGGGCTCGCTCAAGACGTTCCTCAACGCGATGACCTTCCCGGACAAGACCTGCTACCCGGTGGCGAGCCCGAACGCGCAGGACCTCTACAACCTGATGGACGTCTACCTGGACGCGGTCTTCCACCCGCGGCTGACCCCGATGACGCTGCGGCAGGAGGGCTGGCACTTCCACCAGGAGAGCCCGGACGGACCGCTGACGATCCAGGGCGTCGTCTACAACGAGATGAAGGGCGTCTACTCCTCGCCCGACGCGCTCCTCGGCGAGGCGCTCCAGCAGGCGCTCTTCCCCGACACGCCCTACGGCCTGGACTCCGGGGGCGACCCGCGGCACATCCCGGACCTGACCTGGGAGGCGTTCGCCGACTTCCACCGGCGGAACTACCACCCCTCGAACGCGCGCATCTTCATGGCCGGCGACGACGACCCGGCCGAGCGGCTGCGCCGGCTGGACGCGGGGCTGACCCGGTTCGAGGCCGCGCCCGCCGGCGGCGAGCTGCCGCTGCAGGCCCCGTTCGAGTCGCCGCGCCGGCTGCGCCAACCCTTCTGCGCCGAGGCCGGGGGGCCGGGCGCCGACCGCGGCCTGGCGGCCCTGTGCTGGGCGCTGCCCGATCCGCTCGATCCCCGCCGCCTGCTGACGTTCGAGGCGCTGGCGCACCTGCTGCTCGGCACCTCGGCCGCGCCGTTGCGCAAGGCGCTGATCGATTCCGGGCTCGGCGAGGGCCTGGCCGGCGCCGGACTCGAAACGCAGCTCCGCCAGATGTACCTGGCCGCGGGTCTGCGGGGCATCCGCCCGTCGGACGCGCCGCGCATGGAGGCGCAGATCGTCGAGACGCTCGAGGGCCTGGTCGCGCGCGGCCTGGACCGGGACCTCATCGAGGCCTCGCTGAACACGATCGAGTTCCTGCTGCGCGAGAACAACACCGGCAGTTTCCCGCGCGGCCTGGCGCAGATGCTGACCGTGCTTCCGGCCTGGCTGCACGGGGCCGACCCCATCGCGCCCCTCGCCTTCGAGGCGCCCCTGGAGGCGCTGCGGCGCGACGCGGCCGAGCCCGGCTTCTTCGAGGACCTGATCGCGCGCCACCTGCTGCGCAACCCGCACGCGGCGGCACTCACGCTCGAGCCCGATCCGGGCATGGCCGAACGGCTCCAGGCCGCGGAGCAGGCGCGCATCGCCGAAGCCTGCGTCGCGATGTCGCCGGAGGAACGGGCGCGGGTCGTGGCCGACACCCGGACGCTCCAGGCCGCGCAGGACCGGCCCGACGCGCCGGAGGACCTCGCGCGTATCCCTTCGCTTACGGTCGAGGACCTGGACCGCGAAAACCGCCGCATCCCCCAGGCGGTCGAGGACGCCGACCCGGCCTTCTTCCTCCACCCGCTCCCCACCCGCGGGATCGTCTACCTCGACCTCGGCTTCGACCTGCGCGGCGTGCCGCCGCGGCTGCTGCCGCTCGTCCCGATCTTTGCCCGCGCGCTCCTGGAGACGGGCACCCGGCGCGAGGATTTCGTCGCGCTCAGCCGCCGGATCGGGCGCGAGACCGGCGGCGTCCGGGCCGCGCCGGTGACGCTCTCGCGGCTTGACGACGCGCGGGCCTCGCCGTGGCTCTTCGTCGAGGGCAAGGCCCTCGCGCCCCGCGCCGAGGCCCTGCTCGGCATCCTGCGCGACGTCCTGCACGAGGCGCGCATCGACGACGGCGCCCGGATCCGGCAACTGCTGCTCGAGGCGAAGGCCGCCGCCGAGTCGGCGCTCGTGCAGGGCGGCAGCGCCTTCGTCGCGCGCCGGATCGCCGCCCGGCTCGAAGAGAGCGCCTGGTTCGAGGAACGGATGCGCGGCATCGAGGCGCTCTTCGCGGTGCGCGCGCTGGCCGCGCGGGCCGAAACGGACGCCGCCTCGGTCCAGGCCGATTTCGAAGCGCTCCGCGCGGCGCTCCTGCGCCGCGCCGGCGCACTCGCCGCGCTGACCGCCGAAGAGGCGGCGCTGCCCGGCCTGCGCGCCGGCGTCGCAGCGCTGGCCGGCACGCTCGAGGAGCGCTCGGCCGAGCCGACCGCGTGGACGCCGGAGAGCGCGGCGGGGCACGAAGCCCTCACGCTGCCGGCGCAGGTCAACTACGTGGGGCTCGGCGCCAACCTGTTCGCCGCCGGCTACGCCGACCACGGCGCTGCCCTGATCGCCACGCGCCTGATCACGACCGGCTGGCTCTGGGACCGCGTGCGCGTGCGCGGCGGCGCCTACGGCGTCTCCTGCCGCTTCGCGCCGGCCACCGGCATCTGCACCTTCACCTCCTACCGCGACCCGCGCGTGGCCGAGACGCTCGAGGCCTTCCGCGGGGCGCCGGCCTGGCTGCGGGAGGCGGCCGGGGACGACGCGCTGCGGCGGCGGGCCATCATCGGGACCATCGGCGAGATGGACGCCCCGCTGCTGCCCGACGCAAAGGGCCGGCTCGCGACGCGCCGGCGGCTGACCGGCAACGACGAAGCGCGCCGCGACCGGGTGCGCGCCGAAGTCCTCGGCGCGGACGCCGCCGACCTGCGCCGGTTCGCCGACGCGCTCGAGGCCGCGCTCCGGCACGGCCTCGTCGCCGCGCTCGGAAGCCCGGAGGCACTGCGCGGCCTCGAAGACTCCGCCGGCGGCCCGGTCCGCGAGACCCCCGTCCTCCGCGGCAGCGCCCCATCCGAATCGTAGCGCGGCCTTCCGCGAGACGGCGGGGTCGGGCCGGGCAGGAGAGACGGGGGGTCGGGGGAGACAGGGGAGTCGGACAGGTCGGACGAGTCGGACAGGTCGGACCCGTCCGACTCGTCCGACTCCCCCCTCCCACACACCCACACACCCACACACCCACACACCCGCCCCCCTCCCCCGCAAACGCGCAGCGCCCCGCTCTCCTCTCCCCGCGCACCTCGCCTTGATCTTTGCGGTGCGCCGCTCTAGGCTCGATCGCGTTCCGCGGGGTGCCCGCCAGGTGAAGGAGAAGACCGTGAAGAAGAGTCGTTCCTTTTCGCGAGGCGCCGTGCTGCTGGCGGGGGTCCTCGCCTTCGGGCTCGGCATCGCCACCGCCGCCGGGCAGGCGGGCCG
>PWTM01000216.1 GCA_003563855.1 PVC group bacterium
CGTCCAGGTCCTCGTGATCGAAAAGATGGCCCTTCTTCGTGCGATACGGGGCATGGTTCTCGCGGACTCTGTTGGCCGCGCTCTTACGCATCGTGAGAAGGATGCTGACGATCTCCGCCAAACAGCAAGAGCTTGCAGGCCGTTTAGCCAGTCGCTCGGAAGTCAGGAGGACCGTGCCACGCTGGAGCGTGGCGTTCCCGGGGGGGACGGTCCCCACTTTTCGTGGCATCCTTTTTTCGGTCGACGGTGCAGCGATATGGAGGTGGGGCCGGCGCCTGTTCAGCCGTCCTCGCGGCCGGGCAGCAGGGCGGGCGGGTCGTCGGAGCGCAGGGCGCGGACGAAGGCCTGGGCGGCCTCGCGGATCGAGAGATCGGGGTACCGGGGCTCGTCGGCGATGCCGCGGGCGGCGAGCAGGCGGGCGACGCCGAGGCGCGCTTCCTGGGCGAGACTCCGGCTGTCGCCGAGGATACGGGTGCACTCCTGCGGGGCGTGGATGCCGACGCCGTTGTTCGAGGCGACGAAGTCCCAGCGGAACTGGGCGTGGCGTACGAGTTGGCGCAGCGGGGCCAGGTCCTCGTCGCCGATCCCGACCTGCATCGCGGCCGCGATATCGATATGCGCGCGCGCAATCACGTCCTCGGCGGCGAGCTTGGCCTCGTGCACGGCATCCTGGATGCTCTCGACGCGGACGCGGATCTCGTCCTCGCTCCACCGGTGGCAGACGCCGCAACTGCTGGCGATGTTCAGCAGCGGGCTCTGGATGTGGTGATCGGTGAACTTCACGCCGCCCTCGGTCCGGTAGGGCATGTGGCAGTCGGCGCAGGAGACGTTGCGGTAGGCGTGGATGCCCATCGCGTAGATCTCGTAGTCCGGGTGCTGCACCTTGAGCATCGGGGTTTCGGAGATCGGGTGGATCCAGTCGGAGAATCCGAGGTCGTCGAAATAGGCGAGGACCTGTTCGACGCGCAGACCGCGCGCCCACGGGAAGATCAGGTAGTTGTCCTCGCCGAAATAGTACTCGACGTGGCACTGCGCACAGACGAGCGAGCGCATCTCCTGGTGCGTCGCCGCGTCGATATCCCGGCCCATGGCGGCGAAGGCCTCGCGCAGGGCGGGCCGCGTGATGCGCAGGTTCATCGTCGCCGGGTCGTGGCAGTCCTGGCAGCCGATCGGGTGGCGGATGCGGTCGAGAAACGCGTCGAACGGCGCAGCGTAGAACGCCGCGGCCCCCATCTCGGCGATCAGCCGCGGCGCATCCGTGGTCTTGCACGTCCAGCAGGTCGCGGGCGTGTGCTCGTCGCGCCGCCGGGTGTTGACCACGTCGTCGTAGGCATGCGCGTGGCCGCGGCCCTGCAGGTATTCGCGCTCGAAGCCGTAGCCCGCGTAGAGGATCGTCAGGTGCGGGTAGATCTCCAGGTAGTCGCGCGGGTACCCGCCGCCGTAGCGGGTGCGCGTGGTATCGTCGCGCGTGCGCAGGTAGGACTCGTACTGGCGCGGGTAGTTCCGGCCCCAGACCGCGTTGTCGGGTTCCCACTCGGCGATCGGGATCAGCGCGATGGCCGGGCGCTGCGTCTCCCAGCGCCGTTCCACGATCGAGAAGGCGAGCAGGCCGAGCAGCACGATCACGGCCGCGGTCAGCAGGAACAGGGTCGGTCCGACCCAGACCGGCCAGCGGGTTGGAGCGGCGGGTTCATTCCTTTTCATGGGGCACCTCCCGGGGGCGGATCAACGGACCGAGCCCGGCCTGCGGCAGCGGCGGCCGGAGCGCATCGGGCGAGGATGAAAGGCTGGACACGGGGCCGTGCGGGACGGCGTGGCAGTCCCAGCAGCGGCGCTCGGTCACGCCGGCGAGCCGGACCATCTGGATCTGGTCGTGGTGGCACCGCAGGCAGTTTTCCTGCACGACGGAGTGGCTGTAGTGGGCGAGCCGCAGGACCTGGGGCTCGAGACGGAAGGTGAAGACGTAGGAATGCCAGAGGCCGCCGCGCGCCTTGTGCGCGAGCCTGGCGACCGGGTTCTGGTGCGGGAGGTGGCAGTCGGTGCAGGTCGTGACGGGCCCGTGGCTGCTGCGCCGCCAGCTCGCGTAGGCGTCCTCCATGACGTGGCAGTTCAGGCAGGTCTCCGGGACATCGGACAGGTAGGAGGTGGCGCGCGAGACGTGCGCCACGAGCACCGCCATGCCGACGGCCACGCCGGCCGCGGCGAAGACGAGCAGGCGCACCCCGGCCGGGATACGCCGGAGCGTCAGCAGGTCGACCGCGAACTCGCGGGGCAGCCGCACGGACAGGCGCGCTCTCACCGCTCAAGCTACCGGTACCCCGCAACCGCGCCCCCTGGCCAGCCGAAAATGCGCCGGGACCCGGGTGCGCCGGGCGGTTTCGGCCTGGCGTCGCCGCCGCGCGGGGGGTAGGTTGCCCGGAGACCAACACGAGGGGAGGCTCGGACCATGGACACAACGGTCTGCTATCACGCTACCGCCGGCGTGCAGAACACCGACGCCACGCTGGCCGCCGCGCAGCGGCGCGCGGCCGAGCTGGGCATCCGGCAACTGGTCGTCGCGACCACCACGGGGCAGACGGCACTGGCCTGCAGCGAACGGATGCCGGAGATGGAACGGATCGTCGGCGTGACGATGCACGCGGGCGACGAGGAAATCTTCGTGCAGCGCCCGTCCGGACGCATGCGGGCGCCGCATCCGGAGACGATCGAGAAGGCGCGCGCGAAGGGCGTCGTCTTCTACACGGGCGTGCACAGCCTGCGCGGGGCAGTCAGCAGCGCGATCCAGCAGCGTTTCGGCGGGGTGCAGGCGGTCGACGTCATCGCCGACACCTACCGGACGTTTTCGACCGGAACGAAGGTGGCGGTCGAGTGCGTGCTGATGGCGGCCGACGCGCGGTTGCTCGACATGCAAGAGGACGTCGTCAGCCTGGGCGGCTGGCGCGGCGGCGCGGACACCGCGCTGGTGATCCGGCCGGCCTACACGCACGGCTTCTTCGCCCTGCGCGTCCGCGAGGTCATCGCGATGCCTCGCGACGGCGAGTGAGCGGCGCGCCGCGCGTCGTCACGAGCGGCGGCGTTCCAAGCCCTGGAAGCCGAACTGCCCTTGGCGTCCAAGCCTTGGACGTACTAGACTGCGCGCGTGCACCGCTGGAAGCAGGCGATGGGCTGGATCACGCTGGCGCTGATTTTCGGCGGCGTCGGGCTGAGCATCTTCGGCGCGTTCCTGGGCGCGGAGCGGGCCTCGCTGCTGTTCAACGCGCCGCCCATGGTCGTGCTCTGGGCGGTCATCTTGGTCGCGCTCGGGATCGGGCACGCGCGTTTCCGCGCGGGCATGCACAGCTACGCGCAGTAGCGCGACGAGAGAAGGGAGCCCTGCCATGCCGGCCTTGAAATGGACGAAGCACGCCGACCTGGCCATCCGCAAGACGCCGACGGTGGGACGGGAGGAGTATCTCGACTTCATGACCTTCCGGCGGCCGGGCCCGCCGATGTTCACCGAGATCTTCGGCCCGATCATCGGGCTGAAGGAGGAGTGGGAAGCGCAGGGGGCGACGCCGGAGGAGCTCGATCTCTCCGCCTTCCGGTATCGATGCGAAGCGCGCGGCGGGCTCCCGGTCTCGACCGGCCGGCTCGGCGGCGCCCCCGAGGTCCTGATCGAGGAGACGGACGCGCATCGGATCTGGAGGGATGGCCTCGGCCGCACGATGAAGCTCTCCAAGGGCGTGGCGACGCTCGGGTTGCCGCTCGACTACCCGGTGCGGACGATGGACGACTGGCGCCGGCTCAAGCCGCTCTACACGTTCTCGGAGGAACGGCTGGCCCGGGACTGGGAGGCCGCCGCCCGGGCGCATCGCGCGGCGGATCGCGTCGTCTGCGTGGGCATCCCCGGCGGGTTCGACGAACCGCGCCAGTTGATGGGCGAAGAGGAGCTTTGCGTCGCCTTCCACGAGCAGCCGGAGCTGGTGCACGACATTCTCGGCACCATTGCCGATACCGCCTTCCGCGTGCTGGAGCGCATCACGGCGAAGGCGCCGGTCGACCTGCTCTCCGTGCACGAGGACATGGCGGGGAAGTCGGGCCCGCTGGCCGGGCCCGACCAGATCCGCACGTTCATCCGGCCCTACTATCGCCGCATCTGGGACCTGCTCCGGGATCGCGGCGCGCGACTCTTCGACCAGGACAGCGACGGCGACATGAACCCGGTCATCGAGGCGTTCCTCGACGCCGGCGTGAACTGCATGCACCCGATGGAGCCCGCGGCGAACATGGACATCGTGGCGGTCCGCGCGGCCTACGGCACGCGGCTGGCCTTCTACGGCGGCCTCGACAAGCACGTCCTCCGCAGGCCCCCGGAAGACATCACCGCGGAGCTGGAGCGGAAGATTCCGCCGATGGTCCGCACGGGCGGCTGCGTACTGGCGCTCGATCACCGCATCCCCAACGGGACGCCGCTGGAGAACTACCGGTTCTACATCCGGAAAGCCTGGGAGATCATCGAGCGCGAAGCCGCAAAGCGGTGACCGGAGACGACAGCGCTCCGTGTAACTACGAAACACGCGAAAGACGCGAAAATGGCAAATGCGAGAATTGCATTCAGGCCGGAGAGTTACAGGATCATCGGCGCCTGCGTCGAGCCTCCCCTCGGGCACTACCCAGGGATCGATCATGAGCGGTTCGTGAATCAACCCATTTCGCGCATTTCCCGTGCTTCGTAGTTCCTCCTCTGAGCGGCCTCATTCCCTCGCGTGACTGCGGGCTTCCCTGCGGCGCGGCGTTTGCCGCTTGCGCCTCTCCGGGTAGCCGCCACCCCTGCCCCGACACCCGAAACCCGACACCCGACACGCCCATCGCGCGGACCGGTCTGTCCCGCGACCGAGGAATGCACCTCTGCAGGCTTGACTCGATCCGCGGCCCGGGCATCATGTCGACTGTCCGGCCGAAAGGAGACGTCATGTGCGGCTTGGAGCGGAGGCGAAGGCAAGGACAACCGGGCTCGAAGAGCCCCGATGTCCGAAGGATCGGTCTTTCAGACATCGCGACGTAGAATACTACTGTTCTGCACACGAGGACCGTGCGAAGAAAGCAGCAATGGCAGACGTCTCACGGTTGGCGGTAAAGAAAGCAGCAATGGCAGACGTCTCATGGATAGCGGTAGTGAAAGCGGCCGTGCGGACGGCCCCCGCGGAGATCATGGCTGCGTGAAGACCGATAGAAGAAGGTGTCCGAACCGCGGGTTGCGCCGTATCTCCGCTTCGCGGCTCGCGGCGAGTCCTGACGTTGGGGGATGAGACGATGAAAAGGATGCTCCCGGTCCTGCTGGTCTTTTCGATGCTGACACCGGCCTATGCAACACGGCAGATGCCCGATGTGCTTGAGTATGAAGGCAGGACGTATCGGATCGGAAGAGATTTCTACTCGGATTTCCCCCTGGAGCACTACTTCCGGGTGAACGCATCCAACCAGCAAAGAAGAGAATTCCTGGGTATTCTGCGTTCGCTGAGGGGATCCCTGCAGATACCGACATCGTGTTGGCGCGGTTATGTTGCCGAATGGTCCGTTCACGACCGGCGGCTCTATCTCATATCCATCGCCCCCTATCCCGGGGACGAAAAATGGAACGCCGATGTTCTGCGGCCCATATTTGGAGAGCATATCGAAGAGGGCCGGTTGTTCGCATCCTGGTTCAGCGGGCCCATTGCACTCGGGCGGGAGGCCCTGCTGGTCTTCGAACATGGGAGACTGATCCGGGTGCTGTCCTTCTCGAACGGCGAACCCAATGCGGTCGTACATGCCCACAGGGAACTGCTCGAGAGGTATTCCAAACACCCTCCTGCAGGCGAAGGCAGGGAGAACGGGGTTCGAAGAGCCCCGATGTCCGAAGGATCCGTCTTTCGGACACCGTAACGTCGAATACTACTGTTCGAGCGCCAGGCGGATGTCGCACGCCAAGCCGCAAAGGCGCGAAGGAGGGAAAGATTCGGGGCGAGGGTCGGTGCAGGTGATCCGGGGCCGGGGAGCCTGGGGCGGGGATGGGCGATGAGGGACCCGCCGGGAACGCCGACCGTCCGATCGGCCGGACAGAGAGTGGGCCATGCCCGGACAATGCCGAGCGGACGCTCGGCGTTCCCGGGGGTGGGGACATCCCGGGCGCATCTCACTTCTGCCGGCGCATATACCGCATTGACGGGGCCTGGGGCCGATGTAGTTCGCGGCAAAGTTGACGGATACGTTAGCTCCGGTGTAGTTTGCGAGTAAGCTGACGCCGTAGTCGATGGTGGGCAGTATGGTCGCGA
>PWTM01000039.1 GCA_003563855.1 PVC group bacterium
ACGAACGCCGTGCCGAGCACTACGGTTGCGCGGGTCAGCACGTTTCCGGCTCGCGAACCGAACAACGTCTCACCCATGCCGGCGCCGAACGCGAGGCCCAGGCCTTCGCCCTTCGATCGCTGCAGCAGGATGATGCCGATCAGCAGCAGGCTGATGACCGCTTCGACCACAATCAGGAACGTCCGCAGGATGTCCATTGTCTCTGCTCCCCGGGGTATCCCGTCGGCGCTCTTGCGCGCCGCTCAGGCCCCTCCGCGCACGATCGCCGCAAAATCGTCGGCCGCGAGCGACGCGCCGCCGATCAGTCCCCCGTCAATGTCGGGCTGCGCCAGCAATCCGGCCGCGTTGCCCGGCTTCATGCTTCCGCCGTACTGGATACGGATGCGCCCGGCTGCGTCGGGTCCCGCCAGGCTTCGCAGAAGGCCGCGGATGAAGGCATGCGCATCCTGAGCCTGTGCGTCCGAGGCGGTGCGACCCGTGCCGATCGCCCAGACCGGTTCGTAGGCAATCACGAGCCGGTCCCAGTCGTCGCCCGAGAGGCCCTCGAGTCCGGCGCGGACCTGTCGCTCCAGCACCGCGCGGGTCTGGTCCGCCTCGCGCTCCTGGATCGTCTCGCCCACGCAGACGATCGGGATCAGCCCGGCGCCCAGGGCGGCGCGGGCGCGGCGGTTCACCGTCGCGTCGGTCTCGCCGAAGAACTGGCGGCGCTCGCTGTGGCCGACGATCGCGTAGCGCACCCCGAGCTCCACCAGCATCGGCGCCGCAATCTCGCCGGTGAACGCGCCCGCGGCCTCCCAGTGCACGTTTTGCGCGCCCAGCCCGATCGCGCTGCCGCGCAGCGCTTCGGCCGCGGCCGGCAGGGCCGTGAACGGCGGGCAGATGGCCACGTCGACCGACGAGAGGCCGTCGAGCGCCTCGCGCAGGGCCGCGACGAGCACGGTCGCCTCCGCGGGCGTCTTGTTCATCTTCCAGTTTCCAGCGACAATCTTCCGGCGCATCGATCTGCTCCCCTGGTCCGATTCCAGCCCGGCAAGGCCCGCAGCATAGAAGAGCGCCGCCCGCTACGCAAGCGCGTTCCCGCGCGCCGGCGACGGATCCACGGGAGGGTGGCCGGGCCGCGGGGGCGGGGGTAGAGTGGGGCGAGCGGGTGAACGGAGGGCGTGATTCTCCGTCGCTCCGCGGTTTATGGGAGGAAGCAGCGTGCGCGTGTCGCCAGGAAGGACCGTCTTTCGTATCGGGCGGATCGTTGCCCTTGCCTATGTCGGGCTGGTCGCCGTCCTGTTCGTCTTTCAGCGGGGCTACATCTATTACCCGCGCCGGACGTCGTTCGAGGACGCGGAACGCCGTGCCGCGCGGGACCGCCTGCAGCCATGGCGCGCGGCGGACGGACGGCTCATCGGATGGCGGACCGCGCCCGCGGACGAACGCATCCTGGTCTTCCACGGGAACGCGGGGTCGGCCGTCGATCGCGCCTATTTCGCCTGGGCCTTTGCCCAGCGTCCAGGCGGCCGCGACTGGCAGGTCTGTATCCTCGAGTACCCGGGCTACGGTCCCAGGGAGGGCCGGCCGTCCGAGTCCGCGTTGGTCGGGGCGGGCCTCAAGGCGCTCGATGCGCTGCTGGCCGAGGCGGATCGGCCGGTCGTCCTGCTCGGGGAATCGCTCGGAAGCGGGGTGGCCGCGCGCGTGGCGGCGGAGCGGCCCGAGCATGTGGCCGGGCTGCTCTTCCTCACGCCGTTCCCGTCGCTCGCGGATGTGGCGGCGGCGCACTATCCCTACGTGCCCGTGCGCTGGTTGCTGCGCGACCGCTACGATGCCGCCAAGGCGCTGCGCGCCTACAATGGGCCGCTGGTCGTCGTCGTGGCCGAGAACGACCGCGTCGTGCCTGCCCGCCTCGGTCGCCGCCTGCTGGAAGGCTACGCGGGACCGAAGCGACTCTTCGTCCAGGAAGGGCGCGACCACAACACCCTCGACCTCGACCCCAACTCCACCTGGTGGTCGGAGGCGGTCGAATTCCTCAGGGGTCAGTAGGGATCAGTCTTCGGCGGGCTTCGCGGGGCCGGTCTCCGGGCGGACTCCCGGGCGACGGCGGTTCTCCGCTTCCCCGACGAGTTCACGGACGATGGTGCCGAAGCCTTTGCCCCCGTCCATCTCTTCGGCGACCTCGCGGAGCATGGTCCTCTCGCCCTTGCGCTTCTCGTCCTCGAAGGTCAACAGGAGGCCGCCCACCCGGATGCGGTCGCCCGGGCTGAGCGGCGCCGTGTCGACCCGGGCGCCGTTGACGAAGGTGCCGTTCTTGGAGCCGAGATCCCGGACGCGATACGCGTCGTCCGCCGGCTCGATCACGCAGTGACGGCGCGAGGCCTTCTCGTCGGCGATCGTGAGATCGGCCTCCGGGTCGCGTCCGATGACCACAGGCTCGCCGCCCAGCGCGAACTCGCCCGGCTCCCCGCCGGATTTCGTAAAGCGAAGTCTCATGGCGAATCCCTTTCCTCTGCGAAGGTCAGGTCCGTTCCGCGGCGCGTGCGTCACCGCAAGCGGATGCTTGCGCAGAGCGGCCGCGATGTCAACGGTCGGATTGGTAACGACTCAGGTTACGTGTAGACCCGCTGGTTGCCGGTTCGAGGCCTACGGGTCCGCCACCTTGGCGACGCGATAGAAGAAGGCCGGGGCCAGGCCATCGGCCCTATGCTCCACGGGCACCAGGCCGCCCGTGCCCTCCACGGTCTCGATCGTCCGCCACCGCGCCCCCCCCGGGTATGCCAGGTCCGGGCAGCCCTGCAGCTCGTAGGTGCAACCTTCCCGGCTGAAGAAGGCGACGGTCACGAGGAACCCATCCGGGACCGGCGCAATCGCGATCGATACGATTTCCAGGGGCCGTGATTCGATCGCAACGGCATGGGGGGAGGACCATCCCGACACGACCGTTTCGTCGAACTCGCAGCGCGCACGCACCCGGACTTCGTAGATCCCGGGCGCCCCGTAGGATGTGCTCCGGGTCCAAGCGCCCCAGTCCGACAACGTCTTGTCCCCCCAGTCGAACTGGTATTCGACCACGTGCCCCTTGTTGCAGACGGCGCCCCCGGTCGTGAAGCTCAACGCCTGTTCGATGCAGCCGAAGTCTGGTCCAGTGGGGCGTGTTGGCGTCGTCACCTCGTTTCTTGGCGTGAGCGTGAAATCCGTGAAGCCGAGGTGCGCATTCGATCCCGAACCGTCTCCCGGGGCAATACGCCACCGGATCGCAAACGACGCACCGTCGTCAATCGGCGTGGAGAACGTGATGGTTGCGGTCTGGCCGGCCGTCACGATCGGCCAGAGGTTCGCGGGATCACCCGAAGTGGTGGATGCTGTGAACGTGTCGGAGGTGACCCCGCCCGTTGGCCACGTCGCTCCGCCGTCGATGCTGAAGGAGCGCAGATCCATCTCCGTCGCGCGGCCCGCCTCCGTGTACTGGGCCGCGGTCCAGGCGACCTCCAGCTTCGTGATCGGGCCGCCGGTCTCATTCACGAGGTGGAGTGCGAACCAGGCGATCGGTGATGATGCGGCCGGTCGCACGCCCCAGCCGAGGACCGGACCGGCGGCGTCCTGCCGGAAGGCATAGGCGCGATTGAAATGCTTGTAGCCTTCATCCAGATCGTAATAGCCGCCCCACGGGTAATTGTACGCGGGAGACAGCGTGAAGTGCGCCGGGGCGGAATTGCCGTTCCAGCCTTCGAAGTTGCGCGCCTGCGGCTGGTGCAGGGCCAACAGAGGCCATTCCGCCCCTGTGCTCCCGGCCAGGAGAACCATGAACGCCACCGGCCACACGCGCCTCATTTCGGCATCCCCCCTCCGCCCAGTATCGACAGCATGACCAGAAGGTTACACAGTGTCAAGAGCGAAAATCGGCCCGGCCGCGGGGCGAGAATGTGCGCGAACCGCCGTGTTCGCGCCACGGCGGTTGCGGTCTTCATGCCAGAGGAAGAACCTGTCCCTTGTTGTCCTGCTCCAGGCTCTGGCCCTGTCGGTTCCGCGAGTCCTTCAGCGCGTCGGTGGGGTGGTTTCGCGGAGGACGGCGCCGTGTTCGGGGTGGAGGACGAGGATGGAGAAGCGGATGGCCTCTTCGGGCTGGCGGTCGTTCAGGGAGAGGTAGTCGAAGCGACCGCGCAGGTCGGTGTAGCCGTCCTTCCAGAAGCTCTCGCGTCCGTCGATGCCCTGGGCGTAGACCTTGACGTAGGTCTCGGGCAGGAAGGCATCGTCCGCGGCGGAGCGCACCTCGATCTGGCCGAAGCTCTGGATGACGCGGACGCGGAGCTGGTTGGCAAACCGGGCGACGCTGGCGCGCTGGCCGCGCCCGGTGAGTTCCACCACCATGTTGGTGTCGCGGTAGGCGGCGGGCAGTTCGAGTTCGAATTCCTCGCCGTCGCCGGGCAGGTCGATCTCCTGGCTGAAGGCGGGGCGAACGATGCCGAACCCGTCACCGCCGCCGGTGTTGAAGGGCCGGCGGCTGAAGAGCAGCTCGATGTCCATGGGATAGAGGTTGAGGGTGGCGCGGGGGAGATTGTGGGCGTGCACGAGGATGCGTCCGGCGTCCTGCGTCATCTCCAGGGCGGGCGCGCGGTCGGCGGCGCGGTCGAGCCGCTGCTGGCGGTCGGGATCGTCCACGTCGCCGGCGGCCTCGCCGCGGGCTTCGAGGACGGCGTTGCGAAGGGCGGCAAAGCGGGCGCGCCAGCGGGGCACGGGGTGCTCCAGGTGCGGGGTGGCCATCGCCAGGGCGGCGTCGAGGTCCAGCTCGCGCAGGGCCATCCAGGCGCGCAGGTAGTCGGTTTGCAGGCGTTCGTGCAGCTCGCCGTCCCGGACGAGCGCCAGCTGGTCGCGGGCCTCGCCGAGCCGGTCCTGCAGGAGCAGGTAATAGACCAGGCCGAGCCGGTGGTGCGCGTCCGGATCGCCGACGTACACGGCGTTGCCGAGGTAGGCTCGGTACTGCTGGTTGACGGCGGGGTTGAGGATGGTGCGCGTGGCGCCGACCGCGTGGGCGCGGGGGTTCACCAGGGGATCGTACTCCAGGTGCTCGTAGGTCCTGCGTTCCACGGGATCGACGGTGAGCAGGGGGGAGACGAGTACGGGACCCACCCTCCCCGCAAGCGGGCTGCGGGGCAGCCACGCCCGCGCGAGCGCCACGTCCTGGTGGTGGATCGCGTAGGAGAAGGTGGTGTCGTGGAAATGCAGGCGCGAGGCGAGCAGGTCGGTGACCCGGGTGAAGAATTCCTTGTCCCGCAACCGCCAGGCCATTTCGTCGAGGTTGTGGCGGTGGAGGTTGTGGGTTTCGAGGAATTCCACCACCTCGTCGGCACTGCCGTACTGCGAGATCCAGGCCCAGGACGCGCGGTCGATCTCGGTGGGGGCATCCACCACGTCGAACACGCGGCGTTCGGCCCGGCCGATGATCGCCTCGTCGGCGGCCGCGTGGGCGGGGAACTGCCCGAACGCGCCGGAGAAGGGGAAGTAGAAGTGGAACTCGATGGTGCGGGTGGTGTAGGGGTCCAGCACCACGTCGCGGTCGTCGGTGGTGAAGCCGTTCTGGACTGGGATCGCTCCCAGCGGAATCTGCATGAGCACGTTCAGGCGGCGGCGGTTGGCGGTGGGGTTGGTGAGGGTGACCCGCCCGCCATAGACGATGCGGCGGATGAACTCGCCGGTGATGAATTTCTCGATCTGCTCGTTGCCCTCCTGGCGGTAGCGGTCGTCGGGCCGGTAGAACTGCTGGGAGATCAGCAGGGGCCGGTCGTCGTCCGCGTCCTCCGCGGGGAGAATCTGTTCGGTGACGAGCAGGGCGGGGGAGTCGGAGGCGAGCGTGATCGCGGGACCGTCCGCCGCCTCGGTGGCGTCGCCCTCCGCTTCGAAGGGCAGGCCGCTGAAGCTCAGGGCCACCAGCACCTCGGTGAGCGAGCCGTGGGCCCGCAGCAGGTGCGCGGACAGCGGCGCGCCACGGGCGATGTCCAGCCAGAAGGCATGGGGCTTGATGCGGTCGGGGGTGTCGGCGGACACGCGCAGGTTGTAGTAGTTCTGCTCCGCCCATTCCTTGGTGGTGGGCAGGGCGCGGAAGAGCTCCTGCACCGCCTCGGCCTCGAGCTCTTCAAAGGCGTCCGCCATCCGCGTGAGGGCGGCATCCAGACCCTCCTCGGCTACCTCCTCGCGCAGGGACATCCGGCGGTCCGCGGGGCGGGGGGCGGCGGCGGGGGCCACCGGTGCCGCCATGTCGGCGGCCATTTCCGCGGCCGGGCGGGGCGGGGCGGGACGGCC
>PWTM01000344.1 GCA_003563855.1 PVC group bacterium
CCGTAATCGTCCGCCGATTCCTAGTTCTTCGATGTGACCTGAGCAGTTACGAACATCGAACGTCGAACGGAGGACGGGGCGACCGGCAGGCACTTCGACGTTCGCGATGTTCGACGTTCTCCGAAATCCTTTCGGCCCCGGCCGCTCCTCCCGCGCCGCAGGCGCCCTGGAGTGCGGCGCCTCGGCGCCGCTGTGCTGACGGCGGCGGACCACCGTGAACGGGCGGAAGAATGGAGTGGCGCAGCCAGGCGCGCTGTTATACTATCAGGCCGTCCGGTATAATAGCTTCATGCTCTTGATATAGGATGGCGCCGTGAAACGTGAGACGCAGGGCCGGTACGAAACGGTCACAACCGGGGGGGAGACGGTGCGTGCCTTTGTGCCCGCCCCTCTCCCGCCACGACCGCCGATCGCCTGGTCCCCCGAACTGCGCGGCCGCTTCGACGACGCGCTCCTGGCGCTGGGGCGCCTCGACAGCGTCGCCGTGCTCCTGCCGGACGTCACGCTCTTCCTGTACACCTACGTGCGCAAGGAAGCGGTTCTTTCCTCGATGATCGAAGGGACGCAATCCTCCCTGTCCGATCTGCTCCTCTTCGAACTGGAAGAACAACCCGGCGTGCCGCTCGACGACGTGCGGGAGGTGAGCAACTACGTCGCGGCCATGGACCACGGCCTGCGCCGCCTGCGGGAAGGCTTCCCGCTTTCGCTCCGGCTGATCCGGGAGATTCACGGGCGCCTGCTCAGCCGCGGGCGCGGAAGCGACCGGATGCCGGGCGAGTTCCGCCGCAGCCAGAACTGGATTGGGGGAACCCGCCCCGGAAATGCCGCGTTCGTGCCCCCGCCGCCCGAATACGTGATGGACTGCATGGGGGCACTTGAGCTGTTCCTGCACGACCGGCCCGACCCCACGCCACCGCTGATCAAGGCCGGCCTCGCCCATGTGCAATTCGAGACGATTCACCCCTTCCTCGATGGCAATGGACGCGTCGGGCGGCTGCTGATCGCTTTGCTTCTGTGCGAGCGCGGCGTCCTGCGCGAGCCCATGCTCTACCTCAGCCTGTTCTTTAAGACTCACCGGCAGGCCTATTACGAGCGGCTCAACCGGGTTCGTTTCGACGGCGACTGGGAGGCCTGGCTCGACTACTTCGCGGAGGCCGTGACCGTCACCGCCGGGCAGGCGGTCGGAACCGCGCAACGGCTGGAAGCCATGGCCTCGCGCGACAGGGAGCGGATCCGGGATCTCGGCCGGGCCGCCGACTCGGCGCTGCGGGTGCACCGCGAACTGCTTCGCCGGCCGCTGGCCAGGTCGCCTGAACTGACCCGGCGCACCGGCTTGACGGCCCTGACCGTGAACCGCGCGCTCGAGAACCTGTGCACACTGGGGATTGCCCGCGAGATCACGGGCCGGAAGCGCAACCGCGTTTTTCGCTACGGGGAATACCTGGCGATCCTGGACGAGGGCACCGAACTGCCGGAGTAGCGGGGAGGTGTGCGGGCTGGTGGCGAGAGCCGGAGTCGAACCGGCGACACGCGGATTTTCAGTCCGCTGCTCTACCAACTGAGCTATCTCGCCCCGAGCCGCGCCCGGAGCCGGGCACCGGCGGGGTTATAGGCCAGGCGCGCCCGCGGGGCAAGACGAAAGGGGGCTTCACGGGGGTGCGGACGAGAAACTGCACGAGCGGCGGGGATGGCCGCCATCTGTAGCCGCGGGCGTCGACCGCGGCCTTTCTCGCCCCGCGATCCTCCACTCTTCCGGCCGCGGTCGGCGACCGCGGCTACAGGATCGCGGGAACGAGAAACCGCAGATGCGCACGGGTCTACCAAGCAGGTCTTCAGCGTCAAAACTGCGCGAGGTAGCGCAGGTCGTTCTCGTAGAGCCAGCGGATGTCCTCGACGCCGTGGAGGATCATGGCGATCCGCTCGATGCCCATCCCGAAGGCGTAGCCGCGGAACGCCTCCGGATCGCAGCCGACCGCGCGCAGGACGTTCGGGTGGACCATTCCGGCGCCCGCGATCTCGATCCAGCCGCTCTGCTTGCAGACCCGGCAGCCGCCGCCGCCGCAGACGTGGCAGGAGAAATCGACCTCGACGCTCGGCTCCGTGAAGGGGAAGTAGTGCGGCCTGAAGCGGATCCCGACCTCGGGCCCCATCAGCGAGCGGGCGAAGTAGTGCAGGTCGCCCTTCAGGTCCGCCATCGAGACCTCGGCGTCGACGTAGAGCCCCTCGACCTGGTGGAAGTTCGCGCTGTGCGTCGCGTCCGCCGTGTCCCGGCGGTAGCAGCGGCCCGGGGCGACGATCCGCACGGGCGGCGGATGGGCCTCGAGGTAGCGGACCTGGACCGGCGAGGTGTGACACCGGAGCAGATCGCCGTTGGCCAGGTAGAACGTGTCCTGCGGATCGCGCGAGGGGTGGTCTTCGGGCGTGTTGAGCGCGTCGAAATTGTGGCGCACGGTCTCGATGTCGGGCCCCTCGGCCACGGTGAAGCCGAGGCGGCGGAAGATGGCGGCGACCTCGGCGATGATGCGTGAGACCGGGTGCCTTCGGCCGAGTCGGCGCCAGGCGCCGGGCAGCGTGGCATCGATGGCTTCGCCGGACGGGGCGTCGTCGGCGAGGGCGGCCTGCCGGGCCTCGAGCGCAGCCTGGAGGTCGCGTTTGAGTTCGTTGACGGCCTTGCCGAACGCGGGCCGTTCGCCCGGGGGGACCTCGCGCAGCCGCTGCATCAGCGCGGCGACCTCGCCCTTGCGGCTCATCAGGCGCAGGCGTACGGCATCGAGCGCGGCCGCGTCGGCGGCTTCCGCGATGTCGCGCAGCGCGGTTTCGCGCAGGGTTTCCGTGACGTCCGGCATCCTATGCTCCGCCCGGGACGCGCCGCGCGCGGTGGCCCGGCGCTCCGGCGCCGGCCGCCGCCGTCAGGCCGACGGCGCCTTGATGCGCTCGCAGATGGCCGCGAACCCCTCGGGATCGTGGATGGCGATCTCGGAGAGCATCTTGCGGTTCAGCTCGATCCCGCTCTTGCGGCACCCCTCGATGAACCGGCTGTAGCTGAGCCCCTGGCTCCGGCAAGCGGCGGACAGACGGACGATCCACAGGCCGCGGAAATCGCGCTTGCGCAGGCGCCGGTGCTCCGTCGCCATCACCATCGCGCGGTCCACGGCCTCCGTGGCCGTGCGGAAGAGCTTGCTGCGGCCGCCGCGGAATCCCTTCGCCTGTTCGAGGCGCCGCTTGCGTCGGCGGCGCGAGGCGGGGGCGTTTGTTGCTCTCGACATGGTTCTTCTCCTGCGCCGGCGCAGCCCGGCGGCGGTCAGGCGATCTGGCCGATCACCCGACGGCGGTCCGCCTTCGACAGGGCGGCGCCCTTGCGAAGCTGGCGCTTGCGCTTCGAGGTCTTGCCCGAGAGCAGGTGCCCGCGGCCCGCGGTCGCGCGCTTCACCTTGCCGGTTCCGGTCACCTTGAACCGCTTGGCCACCGACTTCCTCGTCTTCTGCTTGGGCATGTCCGATCCTCTCCCGTCCGCCGGTCGCGGGGCGCCGACCGGGTTCCCCGCAAAGCCGGAAACGTCTACCCCATCGCCGCGCTGCTGTCGAGCGCCTTTTCGCCCGCCGTTTCACCCGCCGCCCCGGCGAGCCGGCGGTTGATCGCGGCGGCCGCGCGGCGGCCCTCGCCCATCGCCAGGATGACGGTGGCCGCGCCGAGCACGATGTCCCCGCCCGCGTAGACGCCGTCGATCGACGTCTGGCCTTCCCCGTCGACCGTCAGGTTGCCGTACCTGTTGGTCTCCAGGCCCGGCGTCGTCTTTCCGATCAGCGGGTTCGAGTCGTTGCCGATCGCGACGATCACGGCATCGACCTCCATGGTGAAGGCGCTGTCCGGGCGTTCGACGGGCCGGCGGCGGCCGGAGTCGTCGGGCTCGCCGAGGTCGTAGCGGACGCATTCCATCGCGCGCACCCGGCCGCGCTCGTCGCCGAGGATGCGGCGGGCGTTCTGCAGGAGCCGGAACCGGATCCCCTCTTCCTTGGCGTGCCGGACCTCCTCGACCCGGGCCGGCATCTCGGCCTCCGTCCGGCGATAGACCAGGTCGACCTCGGCGGCGCCGAGCCGCAGCGCCATCCGCGCCGCGTCCATGGCCACGTTGCCGCCGCCCAGCACGGCGACCCGGCGCGCGCGCGCGATCGGCGTGTGCGCCCGGTCGCGATCGTAGGCCCGCATGAGGTTCGCCCGCGTGAGGTACTCGTTCGCCGAGTAGACCCCGACGAGGTTCTCGCCCTCGATCCCCATGAAGCGGGGCAGCCCGGCGCCGGTGCCGACGAAGACCGCGTCGAAGCCGTCCTTCTCGACCAGGTCCGCCAGGCGACGCGTGCGCCCGACGACGAAATTGGGGACGATCCGCACGCCCATCGCCGCCAGTGTCGCGATTTCGTCCTCGACGATCCGCTTCGGAAGCCGGAACTCCGGGATGCCGTAGAGCAGCACGCCGCCCGGCTTGTGGAAGGCCTCGTAGAGCGTGACCGCGTGTCCCTCGCGCCGGACGTCCGCCGCGACGGTGATGCTCGCCGGCCCGCTGCCGACCACGGCGACCGACCGCCCGGTGTCGGGCTTCACGGCCGGACGCTCGGCCCCGCCCCGCGCGCGCTCGCCGTCGGCCGCGAACCGTTCGAGCCGGCCGATCGCCACGGCCTGTTCCGGGTCCTTGAGCGCCTTGCCGACCGTGCAGGCGGCCTGGCACTGCGTCTCCTGCGGGCAGACGCGGCCGCAGATCGCGGGAAGGATGCTGTTGCGCCGGATGATCGCCGCCGCCTCGGCATCGCGGCCCTCCGCGATGGCCGTGATGAACCCGGGGATATCGATGCGCACGGGGCACCCGTCGACGCAGGGCGCCCGCCGGCACTGCCAGCAGCGCAGCGCCTCGACCCGCGCCTGGGCCGGGCTGTAGCCGAGGGCGACCTCCTCCAGGTTCCCGCGCCGGCGGTCCGGCGCCTGGGCCGGCATCGGCTGCGCGGGGATCGCGCGCCGCTCCTTCGGCGTCAGGGACGCCGCCCGGGCGCCCAGCTCCGCGAGCCGCCGCTCCGCCTCGCGCTCCAGCCGCTCGGGGTCGCTCCAGCTCATGGCCCGGCTTTCTCCCGTTCTTCGATCGCCAGATCGAGGTGGCACCGCTCGTGGTGCTCGTCCTCCACGTGGCGGTAGGCGCCAAGCCGCTGGATCAGATTGTCGAAGTCCACGGCGTGCCCGTCGAACTCGGGACCGTCCACGCAGACGAAGCGCGTCTCGCCCCCGACGGTCACCCGGCAACCGCCGCACATGCCGGTACCGTCGATCATGATCGCGTTGAGCGAGACGACGGTCCGGATGCCGAACGGGCGGGTCGTCTCCGCGCAGGCCTTCATCATCACCGGGGGACCGATCGCCACGACCGCGGCGGGCGGCGGGCCGCGTCCGCAGCGATCCAGCAGCGGCCCGGTCACCAGCCCGCGGCGTCCGCGCGAACCGTCGTCCGTGCAGACGACCACGGCGTCCGCGACCGCCGTCATCTCCGGTTCGAGCACCAGCAGGTCCGCGGTGCGTGCGCCGAGGATCGCCTCGACGCGGTTCCCTGCCCGTTTCATCGCCTGCGCGATCGGGTAGAGCGGCGCGATGCCAATGCCGCCGCCGACGCAGACGACCGTGCCCAGCTTCTCGACGGGTGTCGGGGTGCCCAGCGGGCCGAGCACGTTCGCGATGGACGCGCCCGGCGCCAGGTCCGCCAGCCGGTGCGTGGTATTGCCGACGACCTGGAAGATGAGCGTGATCGTCCCGGCCGCCGGGTCGGCATCGGCGATCGTCAGCGGGATCCGCTCCCCGAAATCGGAATCGATCTGGACGATGACGAACTGGCCCGCGCGGCGCTCGGCCGCGATCAGCGGCGCCTCGACGCGCAATCGCACGACGTCCTCGGCCAGCGCCTTGCGTTCCACGATCCGGTTCATCCGTGTTGCCCTTCCCCCGCGTTTCCCCGCCTCCTCGCGCGGCGGGCGTGGGAGTGTAGCCGGCGCCGCTCAGGGGCGCAATCCAGGAATCGCGTGGACTTTCCCCAGGGGCGCATCTCACTTCTGGCGGTCTCTGCCCGAAAGGCCTCGCGGCGGCTATCTTAGCATGTGCGCATGGTGCAATGCGCCGACGCGCGAAAGGTCGACGGAGACGATTCTGCTTCCCCGACTCGGTGGAGTTCGCGGCAAAGATAGCGTTGGAGTTAGTCTCGCAGGAGTTGTCGAGGCAGTTAACGAAGGAGGACGACCTTCAAAC
>PWTM01000169.1 GCA_003563855.1 PVC group bacterium
ATCTCCCGGGCGGCGTGGTGCGGCAGGCCGTGCCGCTCGCGTCCGCGAAGGCCCCGTGAGCGGCGTTGCGGCGGCGCGGCGCGGACACGAGTCCTGCGCCGACCGCCGCGCCTTGCTCACGAGACCTTCGCGAACGCTCCGTCACGGACCCCTCGCGAAGCGCTCGGGGCGACCTGCCGCACCACGCACGGCCGCCCCCGGGGCGGGAGAGCTCATGACTTCTGAGGGGGTTCCGCGCCGCCCCGGGGGGATCGAGACGAGGGGGCGGTAATGTGTAGAGGCATTGGCGATTCCTCCTTTCGCCGGGGCGGACATCCACTCCCTTCGCTTCTGCGTGGCTCTTACGCTGCCAGAAGGGTGACGCGATATGGAGTGCGGCGGCAGAGGGCGAAGCCCGGCGACGCCGCTTTCGGTTGGCAAGGGGGGCAAGCGGTCTCTGGCGCGGGCGAAAGCGGTGTCGCCGTCCCGGGCGCGAGGCGCGCCCGGGACTCTGCCACCGCACTCCAAAGGGTGAAGCCCCAGCGGCAGCTCCGCCAAGCCCGGCGCGTCGCGCCGGAGCGTGCCCCCGGGAACGCCAGGCTCCAGCCTGGCCGACCAAGAGGACAGAACGGTTGGCTCGGGACAGAATCATTAGGTCAGAATCCTTGGGGGCGGGCTTGCGCTGCCGACCGTCGTGCTCGTACTCGTCCTCAGCGAGCGAGTACGGACTCCGGATCACCAATGCCTCCGGCCTTCCCCTTTCAGCATTTCAGCATTTCAGCGTTTCAGCCTTTTCCTCGCGCCAAGCTGCCCCACTCCCGAACGCTTCGCGAGCGCACGCCGAGGGCTGGGGGAAGCCCCCCCTTTTCCCGGATTCCCAGCCGGCGGGGGTTCGGGTACACTCCGCACTGTTTCGCGCCAACCCCATGGGAGATCCCTTCGATGGCCCGCATCCGCGTTGCCCGAGCCGAACGCCTCCTCGACAAGCCGATCGCCGTGCTCGACCACGGGTTCGTGCGGCTCGTCGACTACATGGGCGGCGACGCCCGTATCGCGCAGGCGGCGCGGGTTTCGTACGGGGCCGGCACGCGCGCGGTGCGGCAGGACGCAGGGCTGATCGACTACCTGATGCGGCACGGGCACACGTCCCCGTTCGAGCACGTGATCCTCGAGTTCCACTGCAAGATGCCCCTCTTCGTCGCCCGGCAGTGGGTCCGACACCGGACCGCCCGGATCAACGAGATCTCGGGCCGATACAGCGTGCTGCGCGAGGAGTTCTATCTCCCTCCCCCCGAGCAGATTCGAGGTCAGGCCCGCGATAACAAGCAGGGTCGCGACGATGCGCCGGCCCCGCCGGAACTCCAGGCGCGGGTCCGGGGAATCATCCGCGATGGCCAGCAGGCGGCCTATGCGGCCTACCGCGAGATGCTCGATGCGGAACTGGCGCGCGAGCTGGCGCGGATCAACCTGCCGCTCTCGCTCTACACCGAGCTCTACTGGCAGATGGACCTGCACAACCTGTTCCATTTTCTCGAGTCCCGGCTCGATGCGCATGCGCAGTGGGAAATCCGGCAGTACGCCGAGGCGCTGCTGCGCATCGCCCGCGCTGTGGCGCCGCTGGCCTGCGCCGCGTTCGAGCGGCACCGGCTGCACGGCTGCCGGCTATCCGGCCCGGAGCGCGAGGCCGTGGCCACGCTGCTGCGCGGGGAGCCGAACCCGCTCCGCGGCCGAGCGCTCGCGGAGTTCGAGGCCAAGCTCCCGGGCGCCGGCGCGCCCGGGGCCCCGGTCGCCGTGCCCGCCGGACCCGCCCCGGCCGCGGCAGCGGAACCGGAGCGCCCCGCCGAAGCGCCCGCGATGCTCCCGTCGGGACTCCCCGCGTCGATCAGCCGCGACGAGGTCAACCGGCTCCACATCCGCCGCTACGAGGGGCCGATCCACGTGGTCGACACGGACGACGGCGTGGAGGAGGCAGTCGCTGCGATCCGGCACGAGCCGCTGCTCGGCTTCGACACGGAGAGCCGCCCCTCCTTCCGGCGCGGGGAGAGCTACCCGGTCGCGCTGCTCCAGTTCGCCACGGCCGACGCCTGCTACGTCTTCCAGGTGCTGAAGCTCCAGCGGATCGAACCGATCTGGGAGGTGATGGCCGATCCGAAGTGCCTGAAGATCGGCGTCGCGCTCGACGGCGACATCCAACTCCTGCGCGAGCGCGCGCCGTTCGAGCCGGCGGGCTTCATCGACCTGGCGGTGGAGACCACGCGGCTGGGCATCCGGAACAACGGACTGCGCGCGCTCTGCGCCTTGCTGCTCGGCTTCCGCATCTCCAAGAGCGCCCAGCGGACCAACTGGGCACGCGAGCAACTGACGCCCAAGCAGCTCGTCTACGCGGCCACCGATGCCTGGGTCGGCCGCGAGATCTACCTGGATCTCGTCCGCCGCGGCCTCCTGCCCGACCGGGGCCGCTCGACGTGAGTGGGCAGTCGGTAGTCGGCAGTCCGCAGTGGGCAGTGGGCAGTTGGCAGTGGGCTGTCGCCCCGCCGCGATGCCGCCCCTTGCTCTTGCTGCGATCCTGTAGCCGCGGGCGGTGACCGCGGCCGGAACGCGGAGGATCGCCGGGCGAGCAACGCCGCGATCGTCGCTCGCGGCTACAGCCCTTTCGCCCCTTGCTCTCCCCGCGATCCTGTAGGCGCGGGCGTTGACCCTACTCCGCCCTGCGGGCCTCGGAGCGCAAGCCTGCCGCACCACGCGGGGCCGCCCCGGGGCGGGAGAGCCCATGATGGCGAAAGGGTAATATGCCGCCCCGGGGGATCGAGCCAAGGGGGCGATGACATACAGGACTTTCCCCCAGTTTTCAGCGTGCGGGGGGATTCCCCCGGACGGCGCGAACGGGGCCGGCCCCCACGGGCTTGCCCCGTGGGTGAGAAAGGTTGAGGAGAGGCCCCGAGCGCGCTTCTCCGAAAGGGGGCAGAGCCCAAGGGAGAGCGCGGGTAGACCCTGGTCCTCCCTCGCTCCTCTCCGGGCTCTTCCCCCGCACCGTTACGCGCCCCCAAGGCCCAACTTTCCGCCCCCCACGGGGCAAGCCCGTGGGGACGCGCCGAACCCACAACCCGGTCCCCCCCGTCCCCCGCCGCCCCCGCCCCCATTTCAGCGTTTCAGCATTTCAGCGTTTCAGCCTTTTCCTCATGTGAACTTGCCGCTTGCGCCGGCGCGCTCACCCGCCTAGGCTCGCACCATGGACGCTACATGTCTTTTCGAGCGGAACCGGCGCTGGGCGCGGCGGATGACGGATGGCGACCCGGACTGCTTCGCCCGGCACCTGGCCGGCCAGCACCCGCCCTTTCTCTGGATCGGCTGCGCGGACAGTCGCGAGCCGGCGGAACAGATCGTGGATGCGCCGCCCGGCGAGCTGTTCGTGCACCGGAACATCGCCAACCGGATCGATCCCGACGATACGAACGCCCGGGCGGTGATCGAGTACGCGGTCGGGGCGCTGCACATCGAGCACATCGTCGTCTGCGGCCACTACGGCTGTGGCGGTGTCCGCGCCGCGATGGAGGCGGCGCCGACGCCGGGCGCGCTCGGCCGCTGGCTCGAGCCCGTACGCCGGCTGCGGGAGCGCCATGAAGCCGAGCTGGCGACGCTCGCGGACGCGGAACGGAAGCTGGACCGGCTCTGCGAACTGAACGTCGCCGCACAGGTCGCCGTGGTCGCAGAGCTCCCGTCCGTGCGCGCCGCCTGGGCAGAAGGCCAACCGCTTTCGGTCCACGGCTGGATCTACCGGCTCTGCGACGGCCTCCTGCGCGACCTGCGCGTATCGGTCTCCGGCCCCGGGCCCGACCGCCCGACCTCAGCCGGGCGCCATGACGACGCCGACGGGCCGGAGCGTGTGCAGGATGCGGATGCTGCCCTGGTGGGCGGCCAGCACGTCCGGTAGCCGCTTGTAGCAGTGCGGCGACTCGTCCACGCCACCGCCGCGCAGCTCGACCCCCTCGCGCTCGAGCCAGCCCCGCATCATCGCCGGCGTGACCCGGCCCGGCCGCGTGAGGATCCCGGTCCGCCGGTTGACCTTGCCGCGCGCCTCGCGCCGGCCCATGACGCGGCCGGCCCCGTGCACGGTCGAGCAGAGCGCCGCCTCCGCCTCGGGATGGGCGACGCCCTCGACGATGACACTGATGTCGCCCATCGAACCCCCGATGAACGAACGCTGCCCCGGGAAGGCCGGCGTTGCGCCCTTGCGGATGACCCACAGCTCGCGGCCGCCGTGCCGCTCGCGCCAGGCGAAGTTGTGGTGGTTGTGCACCGCCTCGAGGATCGACGCGCCCAGCAGCCGGGCGACGGTCTCGCAGATGCGGTCGCGCCCGGCATAGGCGTACCGCCCCGCCAACGCCATGCAGGCCAGGTACTCGGCGCCGAGCCCGCGGTCGGCGTCGAGCAGCAGCGGTTCGACGTCCATGCCGTCGGACGCCCCGCCGGCGTGCAGGAACCACTCGGCGGTCTTCTGCCCGAACCCGCGCGACCCGCAGTGGACGCCCGCCCAGACGCGGTCCTGCCCGTCGACGAAGAGGTCCACGAAGTGGTTCCCGCCGCCGACGGTACCGAGCTGCGCGCGTGCCAGCGCGCGCAGGCGGGCGACCGCGGGGTGGGCCCAGGCCGGGTCGTCGAAGAGCGGGTGGTCGGCCGGCTCGGGGTTGCGGCCGCCGACGCCGAAGGAGAGGCCCGTGGCAATCCGGTCCAGGATACCGCGGATATCGCGCCGCAGCTCGGCGGCCGGAAGGTCGAGCCGGACCGCCTTGTTGCCGCAGGCGATGTCGTAGCCGACCGCCGAGGGGCTGACGCGATCGGCGAAGGCGATCACGCCGCCGATCGGCACGGCATAGCCGGGGTGATGATCGGCCATCATCGCCGCGCACTCGGCCGTCCGCGCGCAGCGCCGCATCTGCGCCAGCGCGCGCGGTTCGACCGGGTCGCCCCAGACCGCGATGCCGTCGATCCGTTGCATCGCCCGCTCCCTCCGCGCTATCCCTTCGGCCCGCCGTCGGACGCCGGAGGGTCGCCCGCCTCGGGCGCCGCGGGAACCGGCCGGCTCCCGTCCGCGTCCGCGCGAAGCCATTCCTCGATCCGGTCCAGCAGGTTGCGCCGCCCGGCCGCCTCGTCCTGGCTGACGGCCCCCGCGGACATGACGAAGGTCATAACGTCCTGCACCGGCATCGGGAGCGGAACCGTCTCCGAACGCGGGGCACAGATCAGGACGCCCGAGGTCGGGTTCGGCGTCGTGGGCACGAAGAGCGCGACCCACTCCTCCTCCGGCTCACGGTCTGCGGCGGTCCGCGCGATCGAACGGGGCAGCACGGCGGTCACGAAGGCGACCGAGTAGATCCCGCGCCGGGGGTACTCGAGAAGGACCGCGTGCTTGAAAAGCGTCTTGCGCTGGCTGAACAGCGCCTCGAGGATCCGGCTGGCCGCGTTGTAGATGCCCCGCACCACGGGGATGCGCGCCAGCAACCAGTCGCCGATCCGGTACAGCCGGCGCCCGATGATATTGCGGGTGAGGAGCCCGAAGAGATAGAGCATCGCGAGCGAGAAGACGAACACGAGCAGGCGCTGCACCGACTCGCGCGGGATCCGCTCGAAGAGCGGGATCATCACCGTGGGCATCCAGCCGGTCGCGAGTCGGACGAGAAACTGGATGACCACGATCGTCGCCGCCAGCGGCGTGACCAGCAGCAGCCCGACCAGGATGTTCACGCGCAGCGACCGTGCCACGCGTCCCGCCAATCCCTTCACGCCCCTCTCCCCTTCCCCATTTCGCCGCCCCGTGCCCACCCCACCCTAACCAAACCCGCGCGCCGGAGCAAGGCGCCGACGGGCGGGGACATTCCCCAGTCTTCGCCGGCCGGTCTGCGTAGAGTGCTGGAGTGGGGCGGCTTGGCGTGGGGGAAAAGCTGAAACGCTGAAATGCTGAAACGCTGAAATGGGGGCGGGGGCGGCGGGGGACGGGGGCGACCGGGTTGTGGGTTCGGCGCGTCCCCACGGGCTTGCCCCGTGGGGGGCGGAAAGTTGGGCGTCGGGGGGCGCGTAACGGTGCGGGGGAAGAGCCCGGAGAGGAGCGCGGGAGGACCACGGGTCTACCTGCGCTCTCCTTTGGGCTCTGCCCTCTTTCGGGGAGGCGCGCTCAGGGCCTCTCCTCAACCTTTCTCCCCCACGGGGCAAGCCCGTGGGGGCCGGTCCCGTTCGCGCCGTTCTTGGCAAGCCCGTGGGGGCCGGTCCCGTTCGCGCCGTTCTTGGCAAGCCCGTGG
>PWTM01000140.1 GCA_003563855.1 PVC group bacterium
AGCACCTCGCCGCGGAACCCGTAGATGATCGAGCGCTGCGTGTTCATCACGTCGTCGAACTCGAGCGTGCGCTTGCGCATCGCGAAGTTCTGCTGCTCGACGCGACGCTGCGCGGTCTCGATCGAGCGGTTCAGCCAGGGGTGCTCGAGCACCTCGCCCTCCTTGATGCCGAGCCGCTCCATGATCCGCGAGATGCGGTCGGAGCCGAAGAGCCGCATCAGGTCGTCCTCGAGCGAGATGTAGAAGCAGGACGAGCCGGGATCGCCCTGGCGGGCACAACGTCCGCGCAACTGCCGGTCGATCCGGCGCGCCTCGTGGCGTTCCGAGCCGATCACGTGCAGGCCGCAGGGCTTCTCCTCGAGTATCGCGCGCAGCGGCTTGCCGTCGACCCGGTCCTGGAGACGGGTCTGGGACTCGACCAGCGCGCGGTCGATGTAGACGACCCCCTCGCCCAGCTTGATGTCCGTTCCGCGCCCCGCCATGTTGGTCGCGATCGTCACCGCGCCGGGCTGCCCCGCGCCCATCACGATCTCGGCCTCCCGCTCGTGAATCTTCGCATTGAGCACGTTGTGCGGGATGTTGCGCCGGCGAAGCATGCGGCTGATCAGCTCGGAGTGCTCGACCGTGACGGTGCCGACGAGCACGGGCTGCTTCCGGCGGAAACAGTCCTCGATGTCCTCGATCACCGCGTTGTACTTCTCGCGCTGGGTCTTGTAGATCAGGTCGTTGCCGTCGACGCGGCGGACCGGGCGGTTGGTCGGGATGACGACGACGTCGAGCTTGTAAATCTGGTGGAACTCGTCCGCCTCGGTCTCGGCCGTGCCGGTCATGCCGGCGAGCTTATCGTACATGCGGAAGTAGTTCTGGATCGTGATCGTGGCGAGCGTCTGCGACTCGCGCTCGACCTTGACCCCCTCCTTGGCCTCGACCGCCTGGTGCAGGCCGTCGCTCCAGCGGCGGCCGGGCATCAGGCGGCCGGTGAACTCGTCGACGATAATGACCTGGTTCTCCTGCACGACGTACTGCACGTCGCGCTCGTAGACGGAGAAGGCGCGGATGAGCTGGTCGACGGCGTGGATGCGCTCGCTGCGCTCGGCGAAGAGATCCTGGAGCTTCTGGCGGCGTTCGAACCGTTCCTTGTCGGTGAGGCCCGTCTCCCCGCCCTCGAGCTCCGAGAGCCCGGAGGCGAGGTCGGGCAGGACGTAGGCCTCCGGGTCGCCCGGGCTGAGCGCCTCGCACCCCTTCTCCGTCAGGTTCGCGTCGTTGCCCTTCTCGTCGATCGTGAAGAAGAGCTCTTCGCGCAACGCCCGCGCCTGCTCCTTGCGGTCGGCCGTCAGCATGACGGCGTCGACCCGCTCGTAGAGCCGGCGGTTCTTCGCGTCCTCCATCATGTGGAGGAACTGCTTGTTCTTCGGCATGCCCTGGCCGACCTGGTAGAGCTTGTACTGCGCCTCTTCCTCTTCGCCGGCCTCGATGTGCCTGCGCGCCTCCGTCACGAGGCGGGTGCAGAGGTCGCGCTGGCGCCGGACGAGGCGTTCGACCGCGGGCTTCAGCTCCACGTACTGCTTGGTCGAGTAGGGCGCCGGGCCCGAGATGATCAGCGGGGTGCGCGCCTCGTCGATGAGGATGCTGTCGATCTCGTCGACGATCGCGTAGGGATAGCTGCGCTGCACCTGGTGCTCGGCCCGGATCGCCATGTTGTCGCGCAGGTAGTCGAACCCGAACTCGGCGTTGGTTCCGTAGGTGATGTCGCAGGCGTACTGGGCGCGCCGCTCCTCCGGGGCCATGCTGTTCTGGATGCAGCCGACGGAAAGGCCGAGGAAGGTATAGACGGCGCCCATCCACTGCGAGTCGCGGCGCGCGAGGTAGTCGTTGACGGTCACCACGTGCACGCCCTTGCCCGCCAGCGCGTTGAGATAGACGGGCAGCGTGGCCACCAGCGTCTTCCCCTCGCCCGTCGCCATCTCGGCGATCTTGCCCTGGTGGAGAACGATGCCGCCGATGAGCTGGACGTCGAAGGGCACCATCTGCCAGGGCGTGGGATGGCCGCAGACGTCGATCGTCCGGCCGCAGAGCCGCCGGCAGGCGTTCTTGACGACGGCGAACGCCTCGCACATCAGGTCGTCGATCTTGGCGCCCGCGGCGAGCCGGTCGCGGAAGGCCTGGGTCCGGGCCTGCAGGTCCTCGTCGGAGAGCGGCTGGAGGTCCTGCTCGATGCGGTTGATCTCGGCCACCAGGGGGCGCAACCGCTTCAGGTCGCGTTCGTTCTTCGTGCCGGCGATTTTTCGGAGAATCCACTGCATCGTCACGGTCCTCGCATCGGCCGGTCCGGCGCCGGGCGCGCCGGGCACGGTCTTCCAAGCCTTGGACGCACCGTCCGCGCACGCTTCCAAGCCTTGGAAACGCGCACGGAACGGCGCGAACCGGAGGGTTTTACATACCACGGCCGGCTTCCGCCGTCACGTCCGGAAGCGGGTCGTGTCCGAACGCAAGCCGGCGGCGCGGATCCGCGCCGCCGGCGCTCTGCTGCCTGTGTGTCAGTCGGAGACGGTCGTCCCGGCACAGGTCCCGCCCTGCGCACGTTGGCGCGCGCGGGTCCCGTCCCGGTGCCAACCGCGGCCCTGGCCGTCGCCCTCGCGCATCCGGCCTTCGCCGCGCCCCCGGCCGTGCCCCGCGCGCTGGCGCGTCCGTGTCTGCGCGGCCTCGCCCTGCCCGTCGCCCCAGCCCTGCCGCTGGCGCTCGCGCGCCTGGGCCTGGCCCTGGCCGTCGCACTCGCCCTCGCAGCCTGCGTTGACGCACTCGCCGCGCTGCAGTCCGCGGCGCGGCGCCTGCTCGGCCGCCGCGGCCGTCGCCAGTCCGATCGCGGCCGCACCCGCCGCCAGCCATGTCCATGTCTTCGCCGTCATCCCGCTTCTCCTTCCTTCGTCCCCGTCCGTCCGGGCCCCATGCCCGACCGCCACCCGGGGTTTCATCCGCCTATACGCCGCCGCGCAGGCCGGGGTCACATGCGCCCCGGGCAACGGGCGACCCGAGTGCGCCGTAGCGCCGGGTGCGCCTGGCGGCAAAGCGTCACCGCCGATCTCGCTCTTCTCTCTTCGGTCAACGCGTAAGGTCGACGATCGCCGGGGCAGACATCCACTCCCTTCGCTGCTTCGAAGGCTCGTACGCTGCGAAAAGCGTGACGCGATATGGAGTGCGGCGGCAGAGGGCGAAGCCCGGCGACGCCGCTTTTGGGTGGCAGGGGGCTGGCGGCATCGGTCCCGCGGCTACGCGCCTCGCCCGTCCCGCGCTTGCTCCGTCGTCAGCCGTAGTCGTAGACCGGCTCGTCCCTTTCCGGTCGACGACTACGCCGACGACTACGGATCACGACGGCCTCCGGCCTTGCCCTTTCAGCGTTTCAGCATTTCAGCGTTTCAGTTGTTTCCCTTGGGGAATGTCCTCGCACGTGACGCGGAGGGCCGCGTGCGCGTATAGGTGAGTGGCGGGATGAATGAACCGGACGAAAACCAGCGGATCGCGGCGTGTCTCGGGGGCGATGTCGAGGCGTTCTCGGAGCTGGTCGATCGCCACCGGGACGCCGTCTACAACCTCGCCTACCGCCTGTGCGGGAACAGCGCGGCGGCGGAGGACGTGGCGCAGGAGACCTTCATCCGCGCCTACCGACGGCTGCGGCAATATCGGACGGCCTTCCCGTTCCGCAACTGGGTGCTTGGGATCTGCGCGAACATGGCGCGCAGCCAGTACCGGCGATGGCGGCGGAAGCGCCAACTGGAGCAGGACTACGCCGAGGCCGAGGCGCTGGAACGGGAGCCCGATGCGAATCCGGCCGGGCTCGATCCGGCGCGCCGGTCCGCGCTCGAACGGGCGCTGGCCACGCTGCCGGTGTCGTTGCGGGCGCCGATCGTGCTGCGCTACATGGAAGGGATGAGCGTCGCGGACGTGGCGGCGGCGCTCGGGTTGCGGGAAAGCGCCACGAAGATGCGGCTCGCGCGGGGCCGGGCGAAGCTGGCCGAAACGCTCCGCGCGGATCGCGGGGGAGACGCGTCATGAAGAGCGAACATGCACCGGGGACGGACGCGCCGGATGGCCCGGCCGATCCCTGCCTCGAACTGGCCCAACTGCGCCGGGCGGCGCCGCCCGGTTTCACGGCACGGGTTCTGCGGCGGCTCCCGCCCGGGCGTCCCGCGATGCGCCGGCTATGGCCGGAGGGATGGCAATGGGCGGCCCCCGCGCTGGCGGGCGCCGCGGCCGCGCTGATCGCGGTGTTCGGCCTGCCCGGCCTGCGGCCGGCCGGCCCCGCGACCGGGCTCGTCGTCGTGCAGTTCGAGCTTCACGCCCCGGACGCCGAGCAGGTCGAGCTGGTCGGCGATTTCACCGACTGGCAGCGGGACCGCATCCGGCTGGAGGGGCCGGACGAATCCGGGCACTGGACCGCCCGCGTCGAGCTGCCGGAAGGCCGGCACGAGTACATCTTCCTCGTCGACGGCCGCCGCTGGATCACCGACCCGCTCGCGCCGGCACACCGGCCGGACGGGTTCGGCAACCTGAACGCGGTGATGAACCTGTAGACGGGAGGTGCGCGCCATGCAACCGAGGCTTCGCATACGAACGCTGCTCCTGGCCGCCGGGCTTGCGCTCCGGTCGGCGATCGTTCCGGCCGAGGCCCCGACCCACGAATCGCTGGCGGCCCACGGGATCGAGGGGCCGGCCGCCGAGGTTCTGCTCGCGGCCTTCGCCGGGGCCGCGCGGGAAGAGCTTCCCGCAGCCGCGTTGCGCGCCCGGCTCGACGAAGGTCTCGCCAAGGACGCCGGGCCGGCCGCGGTCGCCGAAGCCGTCGTGCGGCGGCTCGAGATGCTGCGCCAGGCGCGCGAATTGCTGAGTCCCGACGCCGACCGCGCGCGACCCGAGCCTCACGAGGCCGAAGCGGCCCTGGTCAACCTCGCGCGCGCGCTGGAGAGCGGCGTCCCCGCAGAGGTCTTCGCCGACGTGTTTCCGCGCGGCCGCGGCGCGTTCTCGCCGCGAGCCCAGGCGCTCGTCGAGGCCGCGGAACGCCTGCACCTTGCCGGCGTCGGGGCCGACGCAGTGGCCCAGTTCCTGCGCGACGCCCTGGACCGGGAACTGCGGCGGATGGAGGCCCTGCGCGCCGCGGAGTTCTGGATTCGCCGGCATCGCGAGGGCGTCGCGCCCGAGGACATCCGGCGTGCGCTCTGGGGCGCGCGGTCGCCCGGCGCCGGCCGTCACGACGACGAGCCCGGCCGCGGCCCACACCGCCGGCGGCGGAACCAGTAAATCGCGCGGGATTGACGGCGGCCGCGGATCAGGGCAGCGGGAAGCGGGCGGCGAGGGTCCCGACGCGGGCGCGGATGCGGGCGAGGCGGCGGGCGTTTCCGATCGCGTCGATCGCCTCGGCGACGAGGCCGGCAACGGTCCGCATCTCCTCCGCGCCCATCCCGCGCGTCGTCACGGCCGGGGTGCCGAGCCGGATGCCGGAGGTCACGAACGGGCTGCGCGTATCGAAGGGAATGGCGTTCTTGTTCACGGTGATGCCGGCCTCGTCGAGCGCCGTCGCGGCGTCCTTGCCGGTCACACCCACCGGCGTGAGGTCGGCCAGCATGAGGTGGTTGTCGGTCCCGCCCGAGACGATGCGCAACCCGGCCTCGCGCAGGCCCTCGGCCAGCGCCTGCGCGTTGCGGACCACCTGCTGCTGGTAATCGCGGAAGCCGGACTGCTGCGCTTCGAGCAGGCTGACGGCCTTGCCGGCGATGACGTGCATCAGGGGGCCGCCCTGCAGCCCCGGAAAGACCTGGCGGTCGATATCCTTGGCGAACCGCTCGCGGCAGAGGATGAGCCCGCCGCGCGGGCCGCGCAGGGTCTTGTGGGTGGTGGTCGTGATGAAGTCGGCGTGCGGCACGGGGCTCGGGTGGCACCCGGCGGCGACGAGGCCGGCGATGTGCGCCATGTCGACCATCAGGTAGGCGCCGACGGCATCGGCGATCTCGCGGAAGCGACGGAAGTCGAGGATGCGCGAATAGGCGCTGGCGCCGGCACAGATCAGGCGCGGCCGGTGCTCCTCGGCGAGGCGCGCGAGGGCGGCGTAGTCGATCTGCTCGGTCTTGCGGTCGACGCCGTAGGGGACGATGCGGAAGAAGCGGCCAGAGAAGTTCATCTTGTGGCCGTGCGTCAGGTGGCCGCCGTCGGCGAGGCTCATGGCCATGACCGTATCGCCCGGTTCGAGGGCGGCGAAGTAGACGGCCATGTTGGCGCCGCT
>PWTM01000268.1 GCA_003563855.1 PVC group bacterium
AGCGCATCGCGCTGGGCGAGCTGGTCGCGCATGTCGGCGATCTCCCGCTCCAGCCCGCGCCGCGTCCGGTTCTGCGGCATCAGCAGGAAGAACCAGAGCGCCAGGATCAGCAACCCGGCCACCCCGAGAATGGCCGCCACCTGCTGGCGCTCGGACCATTCGCGCTGCAACAGCCGATCGAGCCAGGCGCTCATGACAGGTCCACCCTTACATCGATGACGAACCGGCGGGCGGGGGGCGAAGGCGTCGGGCGCGACGCACGGTCCTCGGGCAGGGCGTCGTCGCCGAGCAGGTCGGCCGACTGGACCCGCTCGGAGGCAACCAGGCGCGTGATGAGATCGCGTACCGTGCCGAGCCCGTGCTGGCGCGTATACCCCTCGACGATCAGCCGCTTCATGGCCGGCTCCGGCGCGGGCGTCTCGTCCTCCGGTTCCTCCCCGCCGCGGGGCCGCCGGCGCGGCGCCGTGGGCGAACCGCGCCGCGCCGAATCGGTTTCGAAGTAGGACTCCTCGTCGCTGATCAGCGTGATCCAATCGTCGGGATGCTTGGCCTCGGCCACGAGGTTGAGCACGTCGCGCAGCGCCGGTCCCGAAGCGAGCCGGCGGTCCACGGGCCGGGCCATGGCGGCGAGCAGGTCCGCCTGCGCGCGCCACTGCTCGATCTCGGCGTTGATCGCCTGCCGGCGAACCAGGCTTTCGCGTTGCTCCGAGAGCGCGCGCGATCGCCGCCGGATATCGCGGTAGCCGCCGAGGAGGCTCACGGCCAGGATGGCCGCCGCGGCTGCACCGGCGCCGATCCAGTACGGCTTCTGGCGGCGGAAGACGATCTCGTCGCGCAGCCGGGCGGGGAGCAGGCTGAGCCCGGCCGCGTCCGAAACGGCGCCGGCCGCCCCGGAGGCGGCCAGTCCGACCGCCCCGGCCGTCGCATCGGGCGCTACGCCACCGGTGTCCGGGACCACGTCGACCGGGAGATCGAGCCGTTCGCTGGCGTAGGCGGCCAACCCCGGAAGGGCGGCCGCGCCGCCGGCCAGAAGGACACGCGCCACGCGCGCGGACGCGCCCGGGTAGAGGCCGCGGTAGACCGAGAGGCAGGCGGACACTTCGCCGAGCCAGGCATCCGCGGCGGCGCGCAGCGACGCCGCGTGCGGCGCGTCCGTCGCCAGGGAGCCTTGTTCGACCTTCGCGCGCTCGGCCCGGGCAACGGGCATTCCCTCCTTCCGGGCCAGCCGGTCGGTGAAGAGCCGACCCCCGGCGGAAAACGCGCGCGCGAACCAGAGGTCATCGCCGCGGCCGATCGCCAGCTCGGTGCCGGAGGCCCCGGCCGCCAGGTAGAGCCGAACCTCTCCTTCCGGCGCGCCCGCGGCCGCCGCCCGCAGCCGAAGCCCGCGGAACCAGGCCACCGGCATGGGCACAAGGTCCGCAACGCCGATCTCGAGCGCGCGGGCCATCGCGAGCCGCAGGTCGACCGCGTCCGGCCGCGCCATGGTCAACAGGATGCGCCGCTCCTCGCCGGCCGTGAAGGGCGCGAAGCCATAGACCATGGCCTCCGAGACCATCTCGTTGTACTTCAGCACCTCCACCGCGGCGGCGTCCGCCGGCGCACGCGGATCGTCCTCGGGCTGCAGGATCGGCTGGAACATGCACTGCGCGCCGGGAAGTCCGAGCACGCACGAACGGCCGGCGAGGCCGATTTTCGCCAGCCACGGCCGGATCACGTCCTCCACGCGGCCGGCCGCCGGCAGCGCGACGGACTCGACGCGTTCGACCCGCAGCCCCTCGCGGTCGCGCGTCACCCAGGCCGCGCGCGCGAACGCGCCGCCGATGTCCAACCCGATGCTCTGGTTTCGCGTGCCCATAGGACCGTCCGTCAGCCCGCCGCGTCCCCGCCGGTCGTGTCCTCCGCCGGCGCCTCTTCGTCGGGAGCCTCCTCGTCCTCCGGCGGCCATTCGTCGAGCGGCACCAGCGTCTCGCCCAGTTCGGAGATCAGCGAGGCGGTGACGAAGATGAGGAGGTTCTGCCGGGTCTCTTCGATCTGGTCCTGCGTGAAGAGGCGGCCGATCAGCGGGATCGAGGACAGGATCGGCACGCGGCCCTGCTGCACGTTCTCCTGCGAGGTGATCAGCCCGCCCATGACCACCGTCTCGCCGCTGCGGACGATGACCTCGGTCTCGATCCGGCTGCGCCGGAAGATCGGCAGCCGGACCAGCCCCTCGGCCAGTTCGAGGTCCTCGTCGTTCCGCCGCTCGTCCGGGCGGCGGTCGTCGGTCCCGATCCGGTAAAACTCGTACCGGACGAATTCGCTGATTTCCGGAAGCAGGACGAGGCTGATCGCGCCGAGGTCCGCGCCCACACTCGGCTTGACGCTCAACTCGATGCCCAGCTCCTCGATCTGCGGACGGCCGACGGGAACCAGCGTGGTGCGGTAGATCGTCTGCCCGTCCTCCGTCGTCGAGGGCGTCGACTGGATGTCGTATTCCTCGAAGTACCGGAAATCCTCGCCCACGCGCAGCGTCGCCGGGCGGTTGTTCACGGCGGTGACCTTCGGAACCGAGAGCGTGCGCGCACGGCCCGAGGTCTCGAGCGCATGCAGCACGGCCTGGAACATCGGGTCGGTGAGCACCCCCTGGTAGGTCAGGCTCAGCCCCTGCGCGGCGTTCGGGAACCCGGCAAACGTGACGCCGGCGCCGCTGTCGATCCGGGTTGCCGGCGCGGAGCCGTCCCAGCGCCCGTCCCGCATGACGCCGCGCCGGGTCACCGTGACCGGGCTGGTGAGCAGCCAGTCGACGCCGAGTTCGCGCAGGTCGCCCACGGAGGTGGCGATGAAGCGCGCCTCGATCAGGACCTGGGGCGGCGTGACGTCCAGCGCCTCGATGATCGCCTCGGCGGCCGCGAGGTTCGCCCGCGTGTTGCGCAGGATCAGCAGGTGCGCCTTCGGGTCGAACAACTGGTCGGCCCCCTCGGCCTCGGGCACGAACCGCGCGAGGGCTTCGAGGAACGAGGCCGCCGGGTCATCGCCGACGAGGTCCAGCCCCGCCATGCCGCGGCGGAGGCGGTAGAAGCGCGTTTCGAGCGGCGCCCCGGCCATGTCCTCGACCGACGGCGTGGCCCAGATCAGGTTCTCGCCCAGGTAGAAGGTCACGCCGAGATTGCGCGCGGCGAAATCGAGAATCTCGCGCAGCGGCACTTCCTCCGCATGCAGCGTCATCGTCCGGTCCAGCTCGGCCGCGTCGGTGATGATGCTGATGCCCTCGGCCTGGCCGACGGCCAGGATGAACTCGGCCAGTCCGACCCCGTCGAGGTGGACCGTCACGCGCCGGTCGAGCGCCTCCTCCATCGGGGTGCGCGCGGTGCGCAGCGGGTCGCGCTCGCCGCGGACGCCGCGGGGCAGCCGGTAGGTGTCGGGCACCGCGCGTCGCTCCTCGACCTCAACTCCCATGCGGTCACGGGAAAGCGCCGCGAGCGCCCGGGCCTGGCGCTCACGCTCGATGTTCAGCCGGGCGAGAATCCGCTGCTGCAGCTCGGCCAGGCCGGGCATCAACGGGTCGCGCCGGTGCAGTTCGACGCACGCCGTCAGCGCATCCACGATCCGTCCCTCTTCGTAGAGCGCCTCGGCCGCGCGCACTTCGGCGGGAACGGCACGGGGCGGCGGCGCCGGCGGCGGCGTCGCGCACCCATGCACCAGCGCCGCCAGCAGCACCAGGCATACCCCGCGGCCCCCGCCCCGCCCCGCGCGGAATGCACGATACGCGTTTTGCATGAAGAACCTCATCGGCCCGATCTCCCTAGCGTGCCGTTTCCCACTTCACGGGAGCGACGAACACGTTGCCCGCGTAGGCGACCCGGAGCGTGAGCGGAACCCGCGCACCGTCGCGGTCCTCGATCCGGCTCCGCGCATAATGGTGGTAGCAGGAGACGATCGGGATCCGGTCTTCGCCGTACGGCCGGTGGTTGTTGTCGGTGTCGCCGAAACGCATCTGGTAGTACTTCGCCTCTCCCCAGGACACGTGGGGATAGGCGGTGGCGATCTTTACGTCGGCCTCCGTCGCGTTGAGAAACCCGCGCCAGTTCCAACTGCACGGGGCGGCGTTGAATTCGTACAGGTAGCTGCACCGCGTGATCAGCGGGTTGCGCCCGTAGGCCGTGGGGCCGCTCGGGTGGAACTCGGTATCGTTCGTTTCCGGGTAAAGGTCGCCCATCACCGTCGCGTCCCCGGCCAGGGGCTTGGAGCCGTCACGTCCGCCCGAGCGGTCCGAAGGGCAGATGTAGATCGGCGGCGCGTCGGCGTAGGACCCGTAGAGGTTCGACAGCCAGCCGGGCACCGGCAGCGGGTCCGTGTAGCGGTCGGTCCGGTAGGTGAGAAGCAGGGTGCCGAACTGCCGCAGGTTGCTCATGCAGCCGGCCTGCCGCCCGCGTTCGAGCGCGTGGCCGATCACCGGGATCACGATCGCGATCAGGATCCCGATAATGGCGATGACGACCAGCAGCTCGACCAGGGTGAATCCGCGCGCGCGCACGGCGCGCGAGCGCCGGGAAACGATCGTGGCGTTGCTCATTCCATTCATGGTGCTAGTATGACGCGACGATGACCCAAGGATCAACCGAAAAGCGTACGCGATGCGCCGCGCGGGCGGCATGGCTGTTCGGTGCGCTGGCGGCCGTGCCCGCCGTGGCGCCCGGGCTGTCCCCGGAGCCGCGTTGGCACGAACCGGCCTATACCCGCCGGCTGGTGGCCGAGCCGGGCCCCCTGCGCGGCGCGCCGCTGCTGATCGTCGCGCCCCCGGGGACGCCCATCGAGCCCGAACGCGGCCTCGTGGCGATCGATCCGGGGGGGCGCTCCCGTCCCGTCGAATTCGTCGGCTCGCTCGACGGCGCGCCCGCGCTGCGCGTCGGCCCGACCGGGCGCACCGACGGACGCTGGGCGGTCTATTTCGCCCCCGACCCGGACACGGAACCGCCGCGGCCCGCCGACCTGCCTGCGTCGCCGCCCTTCCGGGTCGACCACCGCCGCCTGCAGGTGGCTACCCTGCCCAACACGTGGGACCGGTTCTGGTTCATGTTGCACCAGGCGGACCCCGTAGGGTCGCCGGGCCTTGCGATGCCGGGCAACCCGCTGGGGTTCGAGCGCCGGCGCGGACCACGCGGGAGGCAGAGCTTCGCCTTCGCCGCCCGCCTCCAGGGCTACGTCGAGATCGACGCGTCCGGTCTGCACCGCTTCGCGCTGGAGGCCGAGAGCCCCGCCTGGCTCCTCGTGAACGGGGAGCCCGCCGCCGAGGCTGGGCTTCGCGTCGCGCCGCGCGGAATCGGCGACCCCGGGCCGCCGGTATTTCTCGCCAAAGGCGTGCATCGCCTCGAGATCTACGCCGCCATCGCCGGCCGGGATGCCGTTTCGCTGCACTGGATCCCGCCCGGATCGGCGTCGCCCGAACCCTTCCCCGTCGAACGGAACGTCGCGCCGGACCGGTCGGCGCACGTCCGCCTCGAACGACGCGACCGGACGCTGCATCCGGACTTCACGTTCGAGGTGCTGCGCGCCTACGCGTTCCGCCGCCTGCCCGGCCGGTTCTACGAGACGCAGTTTCGCGACGCGTCCGCAACCTGGCTGACCCCGGGCCTCCGGCTCGCGTGGCGGTTCGACGGCGCGCCCTCGGACGGGCCTGCCGAAGGGGCCGAGGTCACGCACGTCTTCCGACGGCCGGGCCCGCATCGCGTCGCCCTCCACGCGCGCGACGCACTGGGCTTTGCCGCCGCCATCGAGCGGGTCGTGGAGGTCCCCGACCAACCGCCCGAGGTGCACGCGTTGTCCGCCAGGCTCGCCGACGTGCCGGCCGTGGCCTACCCGGACGACCCGGTGGCCCCCCTGCTCCGGCTCGTGGGCCGCGTGCCCCGCCGACTGCGCTTCCGGATCGAGTGGGAACAGGACCGCGCCGACGGGCGGACCGTCCACGGCAGCGCGGAGGTCATGCCGGGCGAGACGGGCGCCGAGATCCCGCTGCCCGCGGGCGTCGCGGGCGAGACGCGCGCCTTGCGCTGGCGCGTCCTTCACGCGGGCGCGGTGCTGATCGAAGAGGAGGTGCGGTTCCTGGCGCCGCCGTTCGAGACGGCGCCGGCACGCGTGGATGGCGATGCGCTCTTCGACCGGCACGGGACCCGGCTCGTGCTGCTGCCCCACCGCTCGCGCGCCGGCTACCGCCAGCCCCCCATCACGCCGGTCGAGGCGTTCGGCCGTATCCTGGTCGTCGACGACACGCTCTTCGGCCCGGCCCACGCGTCGCGCGCGGTCGCCCCGCGGCTCGACGGGGAGCTGGCCCGCATCGTGGACGGGCCGGACCTGCCGATCGTGCGGGTGGCCACGCCTTCGCCGTGGACGCGCCACCCGGAGGCGCTGGGACCACTGGTCCTGCTGGCGGAGGCGGAACGGATCCTGGCGGAAGACCCGCCCGACGTGGTCGTGCTGAGCGTCGGCCTGCGCGAACGCGCGGCCGGGCTCGATCCCGGCGCCTTCGAGCGCCGGGCCGCCGCGCTCAGCGACCTGCTTTCGGCGACCTGGGGCCACCGGGTGCTGTGGATCACGCCGCCGCCGCACGGGGCCTCGCCGGAAGCGCGCGCCTATGCGCAGGCCGTGCGCCGCGTGGCCGACGCGCGGGCCATGCCGGTCGCCGACCTCTTCACCGCGTTCATGGGCGAGCCGCCCGGCGGGCCGGCGCTCGTGCGCGACGGGCAACCCGCGCTGACGGACGAGGGGCACCGCCGCGCCGCGATCGTCGTGGCGCGCGCCCTGCTCGCCCAGGCCCGGGAGACGCCGTGAGACCGCGGCACCCGTTCCCGACCGGAGACACCGCCGCGCCCGAGGACCCGCTCGCGCTGGCCCGGCAGTTTCCCGCCTGGAGTGCCGTCGTCCCGCTGACCCGCCTCCAGCGCGCGGGCCTGGCCGTCGGCGCGATCGCCCTGGCGGCGCTCAGCCTCTTCTACCCGTGGACCGTCGCCCGTGGCTTCATCCTGCTCGCCACCCTGTTCTACACTGTAACCAGCCTCTACAAGCTGGCGCTCGTCCGCTTTTCGGTCTCACGCAATGCCGAAATCCGCATCCCGCCCGCGGAATCGGCGGCGCTCGACGCCGGCACGCTGCCCGTGTACTCGATCCTGGTCCCGATGATGCACGAGCCCGAGAGCGTCGAGGGCCTGGTCCGCGCGCTGGATGCGCTCGACTACCCGGCGGACCGGCGCGATGTGCAGTTGCTGCTCGAGGAGGACGACACCGAAACGCGCGCAGTCGCGGAGCGGATGACGCTGCCGGAGGGATTCCGCATCACGCGGATCCCGCCCTCGCACCCGCGCACGAAGCCGAAGGCCTGCAACCTCGGCCTCGCCCGCGCGCGCGGCGAGTTCCTCGTGATCTACGATGCCGAGGACCGCCCGGAACGCGACCAGCTCCGCAAGGCCGTCGCGGCCTTCCGCCGCGTCCCCGACGACGTCGCCTGCCTGCAGTGCCGGCTGAATTTCTACAACCCGCGCCAGAACCTGCTGACGCGGTGGTTCACCGCCGAATACTCGGCCTGGTTCGACCTCTGCCTCCCGGGCCTCGCCGCCCTGCGCGCCGTGATCCCGCTGGGCGGCACCTCGAACCACTTCCGCACCGACGTCCTCCGCCGGCTCTGCGGCTGGGATGCCTACAACGTCACCGAGGACTGCGACCTCGGCGTGCGGCTGCACCGGACCGGGTGGAGCACGCGGATGCTCGAGGCGACCACCTGGGAGGAGGCCTGTTCCAGCCTGCCCTACTGGATCCGGCAGCGCACCCGCTGGCTGAAGGGCTATCTCCAGACCTACCTCGTCCATATGCGGCGGCCGCTGCGGCTGCTGCGCGATCTCGGCCCGGCCGGGTTTTTCCACTTCCAGACGCTCATCGGGGGCGTGGTGCTCACACTGCTGATCAACCCGCTCTTCTGGGCGCTGGCCCTGCTCTGGATGGTCTACCGCACGGCGGCGCTTGCGGAGCTGTTCCCCGGGATGGTCTTCGTGCTCGGCGCGCTCTGCCTCTTCGCGGGCAACTTCGTCTTCGTCTACATCGGCGCCATCGCCTGCTACCGCCGCGGCTACTTCGACCTGTTGCGCACCGCGCTGCTCGCCCCGTTCTACTGGGTGCTCATGAGCGTGAGCGCCTGGCGCGCGTTCCTCCAGTTCTTCGCCAACCCGTTCCACTGGGAGAAGACCCGGCATGGTCTCGCCTCGTCCCGCCCGTCCTGAGCTGCGGACGTTCGCCGTGGAAGCCGCCGCGCTGCTGGTCCTGGCCGCGGTGCTGCTGGCGGTCGGCCTGCGCCGGGGCGACGCGATTTCCCGCGAGGCCGGCGTCTACGAGGCCGTCTGCCGCAGCGTCCTGGCCAATACGCGCACCGGGCGACAGGCCCTGGTCTGCTCGGCCTGGTGGCCGCCGATCCCCGCCCTGCTCCGCATGCCGCTGGCCGCGATGCTGCCACGGGCCGAGGGCTGGCCGTTCGCCTCGCTCGCCCTCTCGGCGCTGGCCGCGGCCGGCGCGCTGCTGCTCCTGCTGCGGACGCTCTCCGGCTGGGGGATCGGTCCGGCGCGCCTGCTCTTCGCCGGCGCGCTGGCCGCGCACCCGGTCTTCCTGCGGATCGCGACCGACGGATCCAACGGGACCATCGTCCTCTGGCTCGCGCTCCTGGCCGCGGTCAGCCTGGCGGACTGGCCGCGGCAGCCCACGCGGCTGCGCCACCTCGTCCATTTCGCCCTCGCGGCCGCGCTGCTGGTCGCCTCGGGTATCGAGCTGGCGCCCTGGCTTGCGGCCGCCTTCCTCCTGCTCGCCCTCACCGAGGCCGCGACGCCGCGCCCACGCGCCCAGCGCGAGGCGATCCTGATCCTCGCAGTCCTGCCCGCCGCCAGCATGATCGCGCTCTGGTTCGTCATGAACTGGCTGATCATGGGCGACCCGCTCCACTTCCTGCGCGGGCTCCTGGCCGACCCGGCCACGCGCCCCGCAACGACGCCGCTGCGCGCGGCGCTCGGCCCCCACGAAGCGGCGGCGCTCGCGCTCTGCGCGCTGGCCGCAGGCACGGGCGCGCTCCGGCGCGACCGCTCCGCGCTGACGCTCGGCCTGCTGGGCCTCGCGCTGCCGGTCGCCGCGGCGCTCTTCGCGGCGTACCGGCTGCCCTGGTCGGCGGTGCCGCTGCTCTTCCTGCTGCACCCGATGGCCCTGCTCGTCCTCGCCGGCGCAGCGCGGAACGCGTCGGGCCGACGACGCGCCGTGGCGGCGGCCGCCGCCGCCGTCTTCGCCCTCGCGGCCTGGGCGCCGATCCATCCGGCCGCCGACACGCCGGTCGACGCCGAAACGCTCGGCGTGGCGCACCACGCGCGCGACCTCTGGCTGCCGCGCATCGAGGCCCACCTGCGCACCCGGGGTCCGCATGCGCGCGTGTTCGTCGGCGGCTTCGACAGTTTCCTGCTGCTCGGGCATGAGGAACGGCTGCCCTTCGTACACGCCCTTGACTTCGACGTTCGCGCCGCGGAGGATGCCCACCCCGGGCACCCGCTCTACCTGCTCGTGCACCGGCCGACCGGGCGCAGCGCCATGGACAGCGTCCACTGGAGATACGAGCGCATGTACGAACTTGGCAGCCCGCACACGCTCTACAACAGCGACTGGGGGCCCTGGCGGCTCTTCGAAATCGTGAGGGCGCCGCGATGAGCGCGCGCCTCGCGATCCTGCTGTTGATCGCCGCACTCACCGGCGGCGCCGTGGTCCTCTACCGCGGGGCGCGCGCTTCGCTGGACGAAACGCACCGCGCCGCACTCGAGCTCGCCCGGGCGCAGACGGAAGAGCTCCGCGCCGAACGCCAGGCCCTGCTCGAAGAACGCGACGAGCTGCGGACCGCCCGCGCCGCCGCGGCCGCACGCGCCGAGGCGGCCGAGACCCGGCTCGACGAGGAGCGCCGCACCCATGACCCGCTGCGGCGCGAGATCGAACGGCTCGCCGAGACGGTCCTGCGCGAACAGGGCCGCGCCGAAGCCGTCGAGGCCGAGCGCCGGCGCGAAGCCAACCGGCGCCAGAGCGCGGAAAGCGAACGCGATGCGGCGACGGCCGCACTCTCGGCGGCACGGCAGGAGGCCGAATCCGCACGGGCCGAGCGCGATCGCGCCCGCGCCGCCGAGGCCGAAGCCGCCGCCCTCGCCCGGCGCCGGCTCGAGGAGCGCAACGCCGCGCGCGCCGAGGCCGAAGCCCGGGCCGAGCGCATCGCCGAACTTCAGGCGGAGGTTGCGCGCCTGCGCGACGCCCCGCCGCCACCCGAACTGGAGGAATCCCGCGTCGCCCTCGCCGCCGCCCGCGGGCGCATCGCCGATCTCGAACGCGAGCAGGCGCAGGCCCGGGAAAGCCTCGCCGCGCTCGAAGCGGAAGTCGAACGGCTCCGCGCCCCTGATCCGGAACCCGAGCCCGAGGACGCCTACCCCTGAGCGGCCGCGCGCCCGGGCGCGTTCGGCTGCACGGCCGGCGCTTCAAGGCGCCGTCCGCGAACCGCCTTTGTGCTTGCACGGGGTCCGTGCGCAAGAGAGGCTGGCCCGATCGTCACCCTGGAGGTTCTCCCGAATCGTGCGCGCGAAGCCCAACATCCTGCTGATCCTGAACGATGACATGGGGTTCTCCGACATCGGCTGCTACGGCGGCGAAGTGCAGACCCCGAACCTGGATGCGCTGGCCGCCGGCGGACTGCGCTACACGCAGTTCTACAACACCGCGCGGTGCTGCCCGTCGCGGGCGTCGCTCCTGACCGGGCTCTATCCGCACCAGGCGGATGTCGGCGACATGGTCAGCGACGACGGGATCGATGGCTACCGTGGCGAGCTGAGCCCCCACACCGTGACGATCGCCGAGGCCCTCAGACGCGGCGGCTACGCGACAGTCATGTCCGGCAAGTGGCACGTCACCAGAAACCTCGCCACGGACGGACCGAAGCACAGTTGGCCGAACCAACGCGGATTCGACGACTTCTACGGCATCCTCACGGGCGCGGCGAACTACTACCAGCCCCGGACGCTGATCCGCAACAACGCGCCCGTGGAACCGGGAGGCGACGACTACTTCCTGACCGACGCGATTTCGACGGAAGCGGTGCGCCAGATCAGGGCGCATGCGGCGCGGCCGGAGAGAACGCCGTTCTTCCAGTACGTGGCCTATACCGCCCCGCACTGGCCGCTGCACGCGCACGCGGAGGACATCGCGAGATACCGCGGCCGATTCGATGCCGGATGGGACCGGCTGCGCGAAGAACGCATGGCCCGGATGGTCGACGGGGGACTTCTTTGCGGCCACGAGCGCCTGAGCGGGCGGGATCCCCGCATCGGCCCATGGGACCGGCAGGAACACAAGGACTGGGAGGCGCGGCGCATGGAGGTCTATGCCGCCCAGATCGACCGGATGGACCAGGGGATCGGACGCATCGTCGCCGCGCTGAAGGCGACCGGCGCCTTCGAGAACACCGTCATCCTCTTCCTCTCGGACAACGGCGGCTGCGCGGAGGAACTCGGGCCGGGACCGGATTCCTGGGTGAGGAAGCTCGTGACGCATCATCCCTATGTGGGCACGCTCCACACGCGCGACGGAAGGGCCGTACGGTTCGGGAACACCCCCGACATCGTGCCGGGGCCGGAAGACACGTATGCCAGCTACGGGTTGCCCTGGGCGAACGTCTCGAACACGCCGTTCCGCCTCTACAAGTGCTGGATTCACGAAGGCGGCATTTCCACGCCGTTCATCGTGCACTGGCCGGCCGGGTTGCCCGCGCAGGGCGAATGGCGTCATCAGCCGGCCCAGCTACCGGACGTGATGGCGACCGTTCTCGATATCGCGGGGCTCGACTATCCGGAGCGCTTCGAGGGCAAGCCCATCCCGCCGATGGAAGGCTTCAGCCTGGTTCCCACCTTCGCGAACCGGCCCCACACCCGGGACGTGCTCTACTGGGAACACGAAGGGAACCGCGGGGTTCGCCAGGGCCGCTGGAAGCTCGTGGCGCAACGCGGGGCCGCATGGGAACTCTACGACATGGATGCCGATCGAATCGAGACGAACGACCTGGCCCGGCAATACCCGGAGCAGGTCGAGGAACTCGCGGCGCGGTATCGCGCCTGGGCCGCGCGATGCCAAGTGGCCGATGTCGGCGCGCTACGGGCGCTGCGCGAAGCCCGACGCCGGGCCCGGCGTCCCCTGAGATAGGGTCCTGAACCCGCCCAGGTCGTCGAAGGACTCCGCTTCGATGAGGATGCCTTCTTTACGTTCCTGTTTCTGTCTATCCCACATACCCACACACGCACACACTTCCAGACCGGCCCCCATGCTTCACGGTACCTTTTCTTCTTCTGATGCCGCGTGAAATCCGCATCTACTCTTCATCCTCTTCTGCGATTGCTCCGAGCCTGTTGATCCGCTCCAGGATTTCGACGCCGCGCCTGGCTTCCTCCCTGCGACGGTACTCGAGGCGCTCCTGCCCTTCGCTCTGCATCGCTCTCCAGGCGCCCCGTTCCACTGCGGATTCCGCAGGATCGTCACTTTCGGGGAAGTCCCAGTCGTCGGTGCGGAAGCTGGGAAATGGGCGATCGGGGTGCCCCATCATCTTGAGGTTGCCCATGGGCGAACGGGCCCACGCGTAGCGCAGGGCGACGGGTTCGGGGACCAGGGGGCTCCAGACCCGGATCTCGTTGGGAACTCTCTGTGGATGGCCACGCTCCTCAGAATAACGCGCGTGCGCCATGTAGAACTTGCCGTCCTCGCCGGCGAGCGAAAAGCCCTCCGGGATTTGATTGCGGGTGTCGCAGATGATGGCGCCGCTGAACTTGAGAACGAAGTGATCTCCATGCGGTTCCGCCGAGAGCAATTCCACGTCGCGCCATTGAATCCCTACCCCCCCATAGATACGCGCAAGGGCCCAGCGGGATGCGCGCTCGCCATGCTCGCGCTTCTTGCTCGGGTGCAAGCCAGGGACGATGACGTCGTAGCCTGGAATGAACACGAGGTTGTTCTGGTTCTCGACATCGGCGAGACCGAGGCGCTGCGCTTCGCGAATGAAGGCGCCGGGATCTGTAGACTGGGCTTCGAAGTTGTCCACGTTCTGGGGGGCGCCGCCGGCGCAGAGGCCGATGATGCAAAAGGGCAGGTCGGGCTCGTTGAAGTCCTCGCGGATCCCCTCGATCATCAGCCTCGTCAATGCCCGATAGCGCCTCGGTCGGCAATTCTGGGCTATCGCGTTGTTGTAGCCTTGATGAAAGAGAACGCCTTTGACGTTGAGGCCCCGCAGGACGCCGAGCATGCCATTGTAGACGCTTGCCCTGTCGCTCGGACTCTTGCCCGGCACGTCCCACGAACGCAGGTTGTTGGGGTCGGGACGCGGCGGCTCCGGTCTGTTTCTATTTCGTGCCCGCGCGCTCTGGTTGGCCCATATCCTGTCGGCTGTGGCTTCGGGATCGAATTCGGCCATGCGTTGCTCTACATGTTCCGCGTAGCGCTCTGTCAGAGGGTCTTCGGAGAACTTGCGGGCGGGCACCATGCTCTCGATCGAGGCGCCGCCGCGGGCGGCATTGATGAGACCAATCGGCACCCCGAGTGCACGCTGCACATGGGCCCCGAAGTGGTAGCCGATGCCCGAAAATTCTCCTGCGGTTTCCGGTGTCGAAACCAGCCAGCCGCCGTGCGCCAACGCAGGCGTACGGATGTCGTCCTGCAGGGTCGCTTGCTCGTTACCCTGGATCTTGAATTCGCGGAATAGCGGCAGGTCCGCCATGGCCCGGGCCATATCCCCGCGGCTGGTGGTTCTGCTCAATGGCCACGCCATATTGCTCTGCCCATACAGGACCCAGACATCACCCATGAGAATGTCTTCGACGTTGAGCGTGACGTCCCCGTCGGTGACGTGAAGGGTGGTGGGTTGCGTGCTCGCTTCGCGTGCCGGAAAGGTAACCTCCCAGCGCCCAAGACCGGCGTACTCCTCCTCATGACCGAACACCTCGACGGGTACGGCGGGTGCAACCTCCGCCTCCGCCCTTTCCTCACCAAGCTGGACAGACACCGTTTCGCCCGGCGTCGCCCAGCCCCAGACCTTAATCGGCTGGTCACGCTGAATGACCATGTGGTCCGCGAACACCGCATGAAGCCTGAGTGCGGTCGCGGCTGCCGCGACCGGCACACGGCCGGCCAACGCAAAGAACGATGCCGCCGCCAGCAGGATTCGTAACACATGTCTTGACTTCACAGGCTGCATCTCCTTCTTCATGCTGTTCATGTTTGAAACATGATCTACTATAGCTCGCGCGCGAATAAATTCACAATTTCAATATCCCGCTTTATCTACCAAATCAGGCTCCTGTCAAAACCCGCATGGTTCCGGGCCGGCCTCTCCCAACAATCTGTGTAGCCTTGCGCGACTCCGTGATCTTGTCAACCCCCTCCGCCCGTCGTCGGCATGGTTGTAGCGCATGGTGCGGCCACGGTTTACTCTTTCTCCGGCGGTCCAACATAGGCGTCCGGTTGCGGAAAGGGAGGCTTCGCGCATGCAGGAGCCATCGAAACCCCCGCAGCTGGGCAGGCCGTGGGACGGCATCCAGGCTTCGCTCATTCCACACTCCGAGAAGCGGCTGGGAAACGCTCCGCGAAGTGCCCTCCGGGGCGACCTTCTCTCGCGCGTTCGACGCCTTCGCCCGCGATCGTCGTCCGCCACAGAGTCATGCCCATCGGATCGCGGGCACACTACGGGGTGGACTTCGGGTACAGGCATGGGACCCGATGGCCGAACGTCTGTGTCTCGCGCGCGGTCACCCGCGTCGCTGCGCAGCGTTCTGTTCGAGTCTATTCTATCTCCATGTTCCGGTAATCTCCTGGAACGCATTGACCGGACTATACTCGGATGGATAGTCATCCCCCCTGTGGCTTCTTCGGCACGAAGCAATGAATTGCGACAGTCTTTCCCTCATTTCGCCTGCACGCTCCCGATGTTCCGCGATGATATTGGTTCTTTCTGAAATGTCGGCATCCAAGTCGAACAACATATCCTCGGCGCCGTCCGCGGAGAGGTTGGTCAGAAACTTGAACGGTCCGTCGATCAGGGCAAGCGTCGGAGCACCGAACATAGCGGCTTCGGATTCAAGGAAGCGATAGGGAATAGATCGGGGTCGCTCTGCACACCGGCCTTCAATCAATGGCACAAGGCTGATGCCGTCTACCGGACGGTTGTCGGGCATGTGGCAGCCCAGAACATCGAGTACCGTTGGAAAGTAATCCAGCGTACTGCACGGCCTTTCGTATTCCGTCCCTGCAGCCACTTGGCCCGGCCACTTCAAGAGTGCGGGAACACCAATGCCTCCGTTGAACAGGCTGCGCTTCCGTCCGCGGAGCCCACCCGTCACCCCGCGACAACGACCATTCCGCGAAAGCGACTCGCCTCCTTCGGGGCCGTTGTCCGAGCAGAACCAGATCATCGTATCACGCTCAAGACCCAGGTCTTTGATGCGCCGGTTGAGTCGTCCAACCTGTTCGTCCATTGCGGTGACACAACCGTAGTAGTGCTGCTCGTCCTCGCTGTGATCCGTATACACGTTCCGGTATTCGGGACCGGCAACCACGGGCGTATGCGGCGCGTGGAACCAGACTACCGCCAGGAAAGGCGTCTTGCTATCCGCGCAGTCCTCTATGAACGGAAGGGCCCGGTCCATAATGACCCGGCTGTCATCGCCATCCAGGTTATCCGCGATCGTTTCGCCACGCTCATTCCAGTAGTAGGTCCCGAAGGGGCTGCCCGGGGCACCCCAGGCAGGTCCGCGGGGCCCCATCTGATCGGGGGTCACCATGGGATCCCAAGTCGGCACCTTGGCCTCCGTGGAAAAACACACGTCAAAATCGTGGTGCCATGGCGGCGAGAACCCCTCGGGATGATGTGGCCCTCCCCGGTTGCTGTCACGAATGGTGGTCGTCATCGTGCCGAGATGCCATTTGCCGAAGTGACCGGTCTTGTAGCCATACTGCTTACAGATCCGAGCCATGGTGATCTCTTCGGTGGGCAGCCGTCCTTGATTCCCGTGGGTCACGCCGTAGCGGGAGTAGTGCCGACCAGTCAGGCACGTCCCTCGAGTAGGAGAGCAGACCGGCCCACCGGCAAAGAAACGCGTGAAACGAGCGCCTTCAGCGCGCATCTCGTCCAGGCAAGGCGTTTGGATAACGCGATTGCCGTTAAACCCTGTGTCCCCGTACCCGAGGTCGTCGCACATCAGGAGTACTATGTTGGGTCTATTCTGTTTCATCTATCTCTCGCTCCAACGTCACGGCGCACCAGCGCCGCGTTAGCGCCGTATAACGCCGCCGGTTGTTCGGCTCTCAGGTTTTTTGAGTGCCTCTTCTTGATTCAGCATATTCGGCTGCCTGGGGTTGCAGATGGCATGGCAAGCTATCGATGTCGCTCCAACCTATACTTCCAACGCGTTCAGTACTGGCCATTTGAAATCATCACCACCTCCTCTCCACTGCTCTATCAGGATCGGCACTGCATCTCTCGCCCTAGGTCCGATAGCGCCGAGCACCCGAATTATCGTTATGCGTTTGCACCGCGTTCCTTGTGCGCCCCATCGTAGCTCTGACAATTCATAGACGAGCTGAGCAACAACACTGGGGCCCATTGCAGCTAAGGTTCTTTCGACCGCGATTGGTATGGTTCCTGTAGGGTAGTCCGAAACCGTACCAATAAGAGCCTCGACCGCCCTCTTGTCTGCCGCGGCCGATTCTATTGCCGCAATCGCCGATACCGCTTCTAGTGTAGGACCGTAACCATACACACGGTTTGCCTTAAGTATTGATACGAGGGCGGGAAGAGCAGATGCATCCGGTCCAATAGTGTTCAGGGTGCGCAACAGTATGAGCAGACTGATCGTATCGGGCGGTTCGAGATGCCGATGTAGTGCCTCGACAATTACGGGGCAGGCAATCTCTCTTTTACCCATCTTTGCCAATGCCTTAATGCATTCCCACTGCAATCCCAGATTGTTACCCTGAACTCCCTCAATGAGCGCCGAGAGGACGGATTCGCTTCCCTGACCTATTTCGCCCAGAACTTCGGCCGCTACATATCTCTCTTCAGAAAAGCGATTGGAGTCGACCAACAAAGGAAGCACATGTTCGATTACCGGGATCCTCGCCGATTCAGCGATAACTAGCAGGGTTTGTACTATTTGTCTATTCCTCGTTGGATTTACCATACTTATGGAATTGATGATTGTTGGTATGGACTCGGAGGCTTCGGCTCCATAACGTGCGAGACGAACAAGCGTCCGAGCGACGCGTTTCGGGTTAGAGCGATTGCGGCTCAGATCCTGTATCAGTTCGGTAACCGACTTTCCTCGAATAACTTGCCTCAAGATGCGCATCAGCTAAATCCCGTGTACTCGTGAAGACTTGCATGGTTTTACGCCGAACAGTAGTATTCTACGTCACGATGTCCGAAAGATCGATCCTTCGGACGTCGGGGCTGTTCGAGCCTGGTCTTCCTTGCCTTCGGCTGCGCTCCAAGCCCCTCATGCCGTCTCCTTTCGGCCGGACCGTCGCCATGATGCCTGTAGAGCGGCTCGAGTCAAGCGCAGAAGAGCCCGAATGTTCATGCCCGCCCGAAGCTGGTGGACCGCGTAGCTGTGCCGCAGCATCAAGGCGCAGGCCGGTCGATCGGGCCCCGCCTATCGCGCCCTCTCGCGCCAGGCGCGCAGACGCGCCCGCATGGCTTCCAGCGTGCCGGCATGGTCCGGCTCGGCAGCGAGGTTGGTCTTCTCCGTCGGGTCCGCCTGCAGATCGAACAATTGCTCGGCATCCCATTCGGGCCAGAGGACGTATTTCCAGTCACGCCGGACCACGGCCAGCGAGGTCGGAATGCGTTCGCGGCGCGTGATGGTGGGGTGTTCGTAGAAGAACTCGTCCCGCCAGGCGGGCGGCTCGGCCTGAAGGATCAGGGGCGCCAGGTCCCGGCCCTGCATCCGCGCGGGTACCGGAAGTCCCGCGGCGGCCACGATCGTGGGCGCGAGGTCGATATTCAGGACCATGGGGTCAAGGACCGCGCCGCGTCGCCCGGGGTCCTTCCGCGGGTCGCGGACGATCAGCGGTACGCGGATCGACTCCTCGTACGGGTACCACTTGTCGGCCAGCCCGCGTTCCCCGTGAAAGTAGCCGTTGTCGCTGGTGAACAGGATCAGGGTGTTCTCGTAGACCCCCTGGTCCCGCAGCGATTGCACGATGCGGCCCACCGCTCCGTCCACCTCCGTGATCAGCCGGAAGTAATTGATCATGGACGTCTGGTAGCGCTGCGGGGAGTCGAAACGCCAGCGGAACCGGACGCGGCCCTCGTTCTGCGGATCGGCCAGGAACGCGGGCAGGGCCTCCAGGTAGGACGGATCCATCCGCGGGGGCACGGGCACGCGAACGCCCTCGTAGAAGCGGGCGCTCCATGGCTGCGGCAAGTACTGTTCGGGGGCGCCGTCCTCGGCATGCGGGGCGAAGAAGGAGACGCTCAGCAGGAACGGCCGGTCCCGCGGGCGTTCCTCAAGGAAGGCCAGGGCATCCCGGGCGTTTTGTTCGGTAACGTGGACGCGCTCGCCGTCGACCTGCATCCAGTGGCGTCCCGCGTAGGCGCGGACGAAATCGAAATCCTCGCGGCGCACGCGACCCACCCCGTATTTCCCTACGAAACCCGTCCAGTAGCCGGCCTCGCGGAGAAGCGCGGTATAGGTTTCGGCAAAGGCGGCCGGCGGGATCGGTTGGCCGAAGCGGGTAATCCCATGCCGCGACATGTACTGGCCGGTGAAGATCGACGCCCGGCTGGCCATGCAGATGCTGGTGGTAACGAAGGCATACGGGAAGCGGACGCCCTCCGCGGCCAGACGGTCCAGGTGCGGGGTGTGGATGACTTCGTTTCCCGCGGCCCCGAGGGCGTCCCAGCGCTGGTCGTCGGTGACCAGCAGGACTACGTTCAGGGGCGGTCCTTCGCGGGCCTGGGCGCCGAGGCGCAGGCCCAGGGCGACCAATCCCAGCAGGGCGGTCTTCGTCATGGTTCCTCCCGCGTTGGTTTCGCCGGCTACCGGCGGCTTCCCTTAGAATGCGCATGCGCGGGTCGCGGTCAAGGCGAATCCGCGATGCGCTCTTCGCGCGAACCCTTCGCAGGGACGCCGGGCCCGGCGTCCCTGGGATAGGGCCCTGAATATCGATCTCGCCCCCACGATCGTGGCCGCCGCAGGACTTCCGGTACTCGTGCGGATGCAAAGCCGGGACCTGGCGCCCTCGCGAGAGAGCGAGGCCGGCGGTGCCCGCCGCTTCGCGGCAGCGGAAACGCCGGACTTGCACGCGGGGCGAGAGGCTACTTCGCTTCGCCGCATGGCCCGTCGGCCTGTTGGGTAGGTCCGACCCCAGGCCGCCATCTCTTGTCCGAACGTCGAGGCTGCGGGTTCGGCGCGTTAGCGGCGATACCCATCTGCCTCTCGCCAGTTTCTCACTTATTCAAGATCGGCTAGCGGTGTCACTTTCCCGTCACGGGCTTCCTGTCTGGATCGCCGGATGACTCCCTGAAAACGAGGATCATTGAGTAGTCGGTACTCAAGATACTCATCCTCGTCGGCAAAGCCGGTCAGCACGGCAACGTGCCGCCCGTGACTCGTGATGATGACATCTTGCTGTGCGGCCTTCTTCACGAAGGCCGACAGGTTATTCTTCATTTCGCTCAGTGGTGTCGTAATCATGACAATGTCACTCCATATGCGTTCAGCCACTCCGCCGTTTCGTCCTTTGGAACGATCGCCAGCACGACGACCGTCGATCCGATCACGTCGTAGAACACGCGGTAAGGATCGAGTCGCAAGCGATACTCCGGATGCTCCATCTCGCGGAGGCGCTTGATGCGACTCCGGCTCAACTTCATCGGTTCGTGTGCCAGATGGTCTCGCATCCCTTTCTTGACCATGACACGCGACCGAGTATCCATCCCCGCATAGTGCGCTTTCGCCGTATCGGTCAGAACGATCTCGTACGTCATGGCGCAAACATATCAGATATCTGGCCCGATGCAAGGCCAGATTTCAGCGTCTTTGTTCTCCTGGCGAACGCGTGCCGAACGCTACGGCACACCGGCGGGAGGCCCGCCTCGGGCCGACCGTACGCGTGCCGCCGCTTGTTCGGAGTCTTTCTTCTTCCAGACCTTGGACACGGTTTCAGTCCCTCCGTCCAAACCTTGGAAGCCCAAGGAATCACGGCCCTTCGGGATTCATGATCTTCCTACCCAGTAAGCGGGATGCCTATGCAGGTGAGCAACCGCGAGAACCACCACTTCGTCGGGATCGACCCGATACAGCATTCCATAAGGAAAACGGTGCACAAGGCGGCGCCGGACGTTGAGCCGGATGACCGGCCACCGTTCGGGATTTTCGGCGATGTCGGTGACTGCGGACGCGATTTTCGCAAGGAAGTCCTGTCCCAGCCCAGAGACCTGCAGTTCGTAGTACGCGGCGGCATCGAGCATTTCCTGCTCAGCCGGTTGCACCATGCGAACGATCTTCATTGCAGGCGCGACTGCGCGCGCTGAATCGCTTCCGCGGCGGATCGGGCGGAGAGACGACCTTCCCTGTAGGCTTGATAGCGCCGTTCGGCTTCCTCAACCCAGAGCCGTTCATTCTCCGCGTCGTCAAGCGAATCAAGGCTTTCGATCAAGCGTTCGGCCAAAGCCGCACGCTGGGCGACCGGCAACTTCAACGCCTCCGCTTCGCATGCCTTTGTTTCCAGTGCCATGGCTTCTCCCTCTCTGCAACTCAGACTAGCACGAAACTCGTGCCGCCGCAATCCCTCGGTGCCCCCTCGGTGTCCCCTTCTCCGAACAGCAGTATTCTACGTCACGATGTCTGAAGGGCCGATCCTTCGGACATCGGGGATGGGCGCATCTCACTTCTGGCGGTCTCTGCCCGAAATGCCTCGCGGCGGCTATCTTAGCATGTGCGCATGGTGCAATGCGCCGGCGCACGAAAGGTCGACGGAGAAGATTCTGCTTCCCCGA
>PWTM01000159.1 GCA_003563855.1 PVC group bacterium
ATTGGCGCATGGCGCAGCGGCGGTACCGGGAGTGGCTCTACGCGGAAGGGGAGGGCACGCCGGCGCGGGCGGGGTTTTCGGCCGAGGAGGTGCGCGCGGTGTTGGATTCGGGCGGGAAGCTCAGCGCCGCGCAGGCGTTGCGCTGCCGGGTGCGGTACTTCAGCGACGGGGTGGCGCTCGGGAGCCGGGCGTTCGTCGAGTCGGTCTTCCAGGCGCACCGCGACTACTTCGGGGCGCGTCGCAGGAGCGGGGCGCGCCCGATGCGCCGCCTGGCCTTCAAGGGCCTCTACACGGCCCGCGATCTGCGCCTGGGGGCGGTGACGCCGCCGGACTGACGGGCGGAACGGTCGGCCGCAGCGGAGATCGGATGCCGAGCTGACGGACCCCTGTGGGCTGCCGTGGCATGGCGCGGCATTACGGCTGCGAATCCGACGGCAGTCGTAAGGAACGGCACCGGATCTGGGGTGCGTGCGTGCGGGTGGGCGGCAAGCATCGTGCATCATCTCGGGCAATCGCAAAGATGATGATACGATGATGATAGGTATGTCCCTAATTTTCTCCCCCTCTCCTCACCCCCGGCCTCGCGTTCGCCAGCATGACCCCGCCGACGTTCACGTTTGCTCATGTTCCAACACCGTTCTCCCTGCGATGGTGACGCCCGGCTTGTAAAGGCCATGCGCGACGGCCGTGGCCCCCGGCCGCGGCCGCCGCGTCGCAAGGCCTCCTCACCAGATGCTGGGATAGGGACCGACCGTCGTCCAGCCGCAGTGGCCGCGCCAGACCTGGACCACCGCGGGGTGTCCCGGAATCCGTGGCTGCACGATGCGGCGGTGCGCCCCGCGGTAGACGGTGATCACCGGCCCGCAACGCGCCGGCGTCCCGCAGCGTCCGATCGGACGCGAGCAGTGCGGGCAACCCCAATGCCGCCGCGGCGGCACGGTCACGCGGACCTCGCGGTGGACCCGGGCGGGTGCGCTGCGGGCGGTCACGGTCACCCGCGGCTGCACCGCGCGCGGGCGCCCGACGCGATGCGCCACGCCAACGGATACGGCGCCGCGGGCGGTTCGGGTGTGCCGTCGCACCTCGATCACCTGCGCGGCGGCCGGTCGCGCCAGTCCCGCGGCCAGCGCACAGGCCAGGGCCAGGCCCAGATTTCTCGATGTCTTCATGGCGATTCCTTTCCCGGTTGGTCTTCGGCACTCTCCGGGCCCACGCGGGCCCGCCGACCCTACAGACGCGGACCCCCGCCGGTTCATTCATGGACTCCGGACTCCGGACTCCCGACGCCGGGCCGAGCAGGATGACGGATCACGGCCGCGGGTAGCCGCGGCCCGAACGCCCGCGCGGTGAATAGACGGGGCGGGCGGCGCGTCGATGGGGTAGAATGCCCGGGTGAACCCGCTGTTGCAGAGGGCGCGCGAGGGCGACATGGAGGCGTTCGCGGAGCTGTTCGAGCCGCTGCGCGCGAAGATCCACGCGGTGGCCCTGCGGGTGGCCGGGGCGGACAACGCCGGGGACGTGGTGATGGATACGTTTCTAAAGGCCTGGCAGGCGCTGCCGTCCTACGACGGGCGCGCCTCGCTGGCGACCTGGCTCTGCCGGATCGCCCGGAATCGCGCGCTGGACCTGCTGCGGCGCGCGGCCGTACGGCGCGCCGAGTCGCTCGATGCCGCGCCTGCGCCCGAACACGATCCGCGGTTCGCCGACCGGCGCGCACCGACGCCGGCGGAACTGGCGGAGCGCGCCGAACTGGCGGCCGACATCGAGGCCGCCATGGCGCAATTGCCCGAACCGCACCGCCAGGCGCTGCTGCTGCGCCATGTCGACGGCCTGCGCTACGCAGAGATCGCCGCTGCGCTCGGAATCTCGATCGGCACCGTCATGTCCCGCCTCTTCTACGGCCGCGCCCGTCTCCGCGCCCTGCTCCGGGCCTGGGATCCGCGGGCCGAGGCCGGAGGAGCCTCCCCATGAATACGTCCGCAAATCCGCCCGCCCCCCGCGCATCCTGGAAGGCCCGACTGCGCGCGCGCTACCGGCCCGCCCCGCCCGATCCGCCGGAGGCGTTCTGGTCCGCTTTCCGCGCGCGCGCGGAGTCGCTTCCCCAGCGCGAGGCGGCGCGTGCCTGGGTCGGCGCCGCGCGCCGCCGCACGGCCTGGGCGGCCGCGACCGCCGTGCTTCTGCTGGCCGCCGCCGGACTCTGGCGCGGTTGGCCCGCCCGGCCCGACGGGCCGCGGATCGAGGTCGTTGCCTTCGCCGACCGGGCGACCTCGTGCATGGTCTGGCAGGATCCCGACGGACAGGGTATCATCGTCTGGTTGGTCGAGCCTGAGCCGCCCGAAGCGGCAGGAGGATGACCGTGCGCATTCGGATGCTGGTGCTGGCGGCCGCCGTCGCGTTGGCCGCGGCGGCCTCCGCGGAGGCGGGTCGGGTCGAGATCCGGCTGGTGCGCGCGCACCAGGGGTCCGGGATCTCCCGCGAGCTCCGCGATGTGGAAGACCTGCTGCGGGCGCAGCTCCGGTTTCCGGGGTTCGAACTGCTCGCCCGCCAACGGATCGCGCTGCCCAACGACGGGCAGACCGTCACGTTTCCGCGCGGCATCGAGGTGCGCTGCGAGGGGCCGGCCGAGCGGCTTTCGGTCATCGTCCGGCGCGGCGGCAGCGTGCTGCTCAACGTCTTCGTGAACCTGCGCGGCGACGTGCCGGTCGTGCTTGGCGGGTTTCCCGACGGATCGGACCGGCTGCTGCTCATCCTGCGCGCGCGCTGACGGGCGCGGCCCCCAGGCGGCGCCGCCGGAAGCGCGCGCCTTCGCGCGCGCGGATGGGAAACAGGCCTGAAGAATGGGCGTCCGACAGACGTCCACCATACAGGGATGGAGATGGCGCGTGGACACGAAATCCGCGGGTTTCCATCCGGGGAGGATACAGAGCATGAAGGCTTTAATGCAACGGACGGAATGGGTCGCGCGACTCCTGGCCGCGTGCGTGCTGGGGGCCGCGACGGCGCGGGCGCGGGAGGAGGCGCCGGCGCCGGATGCGGCGGCCTGGGTGCGGGGCGTGAACGAGTCCGGGATCGCCCTGTTCCGGCGCGAGGCCGGGGCTGCCGGGAACGCCGTGCTCTCGCCGTGGAGCCTCGGGACGGCGATGAGCATGGCGCTGGCCGGTGCGGGCGGAGAGACGGCGGCCGAAATGGCCGGCGTGCTGGCCCTGCGCCCGGTGCTGGACCGGCTCGACACCGCCCAGGCCGGAGCGAGGTCCGTGCTGAGCTCGCTCGCTGACGCCGAGGGGCTGGACTTCGCGAGCGTGCAGGGACTTGCGCTCGGGCCGATCGGCGAACTTGTCTCCGACGCGTTTATCGAGCGGATGCAGCAGCGCTACGAGGCCGAGGTCTTCCGAACGCATCCCGACGGCGGGCCGATCAACGCCTGGGTGGCCCGGAATACGCGGGACCGGATCCCGACTATCGTCGACCGGCAACTTCCGCCCAACCTGGTCTGTGTCCTGCTCAACGCCGTGTACTTCAAGGGGCTCTGGGCGGATCCGTTCCCCCCCGATCGGACCCGAGAGGACCTGTTCCGCCGGCCCGGCGCGGAGCCGGTCCGGGTGCCGATGATGCAGCGGGCGGGCCCTTACCGCATCGGCGCGGACGGCGGCACGCGCATCCTGGAATTGCCTTACGCGGGCGACCGCGCCGTGCTGATGGTTGCGCTGCCGGAAGCCGACGATGGGCTCGACGCGCTTGTCGCCGGGTTGGATGCGGACCGGGCGGCGCGCTGGCTCGCGACGCTGGCCGACGAGCACCCGCGGCCGACCGACGTGCGGCTGCCCCGCTTCACCATCCATGCGGAGTACCCCGGCTTGCGCGAGACCTATGCGGCGATGGGGATCCGCCGCGCATTCTCGCCGAACCTTGCGGAGTTCCCGCACCTGACAGGCCGGGACGAACCGGGGCTGGTCTGGATCAGCCAGATCATCCACAAGGCGATGATCGAGGTGAACGAGGAGGGCACGGAAGCCGCGGCGGCGACGGCCGTGGTCGTGGTCACCCGGTCGGCGCCGGCGCGGCCGCGCACCTTCCACGCGGACCGTCCGTTTCTCTTCCTGCTGGCCGACCGGGCGACGGGCGCGGTCCTGTTCCTCGGCCGCGTGGACGATCCGTCCGCGGACTGACCGGGCCGGCGCGATTCGCTAGGTGCCCGCCGCCGCGAGGGCGGCGCGGGCGGCGAGCACCCAGAGCGCCAGCGCCAGCGCCACGATCCCGGCGAGCAGGCGCGCGCGGCTTCGGGGGGAGAGCGCGCCGCGGGGCGGGGCGGCGTCCGGCTGCCGGCAGCGGTCGCAGAGCAGGCAGTCGAGATCGCCGGCCGAGGCCACGCCGTAGTCGCAGCGGCCCGGCCGCACGCGCGGCCAGCGCCGGCGCAGCGGACTGAGCCGGCCGAGCAGTGCGAGCGCGGCGCCGGCCGGGCAGAGGTTGCGGCACCAGAACCTCCCGAACCCGACCGCCGGCAGCAGCAACGCGGCCGCGAAGAGGAACAGCGGCGCGGCGCGTTCCTGCGCAAAGGCATAGGCCAGCGGGTCGGCCTCGGCCGGCGTGTCACCGCCGGAAAACAGCGCCCAGCCCAGGAGCGCCAGGAGCAGCGCGTACCGCGCCCGGCGCATGCGGCTCCAGGTCCGGCGTTCGGGGTCGAGCGCGAAACGGCCCCGCCTCGCATCGCCGACCAGTTCCTGGATCGCCCCGTACGGGCACAGCCAGCCGCAGTAGAGGTTGCCGAAGAGGAGCACCAGCAGGGGCACTGCGACGACGAGGAGGAAGGTCGCCGTGAACGCGGCCGCGGGCAGTTCGAAACGCGCGAGGCGGATCGTCGTGCCCAGCGAGACCTGCACGTTCCAGAACACGCCGAAACCCAGGAAGACCGCGAGCAGCCAGGCCTGGCGCAGGCGCCGCGAGGGGCGGAACCGCAACGCTGCGGCCGCGCAGAGGGCGAACGCCAGCGCGAAGGCCTCGGGTCGAGTGCGCGGTCGCGGCGTTCCGGGCGTCGCGGGCCGGCCGAGCGCCTCCGTGGCGAATACACGCCCCGCCGCATGCAGGGTCCGCAGCACGGCCTCCGAGGTCAGCGTCGCGCCGGTCACCGCGTCGGCCTCGAGGATGTCGGGTTCGTCGTAGATGCGCCGCCCGGCCAGCGAGGGGAGCCAGGCGTGTACCGGGCGCTCGAAAAACGGCGTCTCTCGCGATTCAAGAATCATGGCGCCCAGCAGTTCGCCGTCCGGCGCGACGGCGACCCCGAGATCGATCGGACCGCCATACCCCTCGATCCCGGTCACGAGCGGGCGCGTACGGAAGACGAACCCGGCCGGCCGATCGTCGGCGTCCGACAGGGCCAGCAGCGGGACCGGCCTGCCGTCGAACGAGAACGCCTTGTGCGAGGTCTGGAGGCCGGGAGCGAACGCCTGTGCGATTTCCTCCAGGACGGGATCGGCGGTCTCGGCCGGCGCCGCTGCGGCCGCGAGCAGCGCCGCGGCCGAAACGGTCGCCGCGAGAAGCCCGCCCCGCCGCCTCGCTCCCGCTGCCCGTCCCTCGCGCATACCGCACGCCTCCCGTCCCCGTTTCCTTCCGACGAACGGCCCCATTCTGGCAGGCACCGCCGAAACAGGCAATCCGGGGCGCGAGGCCTGTGCGGAATCGCGCATCCCGGTTCTCCCGTCAGCGGCTCGAACGGGGGCGTTCTGCGGGGAGTCGGCGCGCGGGGGGGGCGCGGGAAGTCGTCTCGTAATCCCTTTATTATCAATGGATTACGAAGATCTCGACAGGACGGGCGGGGAGAAGGGCGGAAGGGGGCGCGAAACCGGGTTCGAGCCGTGGTTGGATTGGCTCCCCAGGCGCAACCCGGATAAAACGCTGCGAAACACACGCCGAATCCCTCTCAAAAGCCGTTTCGAAGGCGTTTGTGGTTAACAACATCGAAACAAAACTCTCTGATTTCACTTCTTCCGCTGAACCGCCTGAACGGGCGGTAGCGGATAACAACAGATAGACGTTGATCTTCGACCGCTACGACTCTAGACTGGGCGGTGGATGGTATGAGATGACGCCTGAAATCGGAAACACGCCCGCGAAACCGGCCGCCTGGAGGCCGGTCTATACCATCACGCCCCGGATCGCCCGCCTGCTCATGGAGATCGAAACCGCGCGCACGGAAGTCGACCTGACCCCCTTGCCGCCGACGGTCGAAGCGGAACTGCGCCGCCAGGCCCG
>PWTM01000121.1 GCA_003563855.1 PVC group bacterium
GGTCATCTCTGCGCTCTCTCCCGGGCTCGGGAGAAGAAAAGGGGGGGGAATGGCGCGGCCGCGGGCCTCTCGCGCAGCCTTTCCTCCCCCACGGGTCAAGCCCGTGGGGGCCGGGCCGGCGGGGGCAGGGCCGGCGCCGGGGCCAAGCCCGTGGGGCCGGGGCGGCGCCGGAGCGCACGCGGTCAGTCGCGGATCGCGCTCCCCCGCGGGGCAAGACCGCGGGGGCCGCCTGAGCGACAGTTCTGTATCTAACAGCTCATTAGCATACACAAAAGTCGTTGCAGGCCTGCGGCAATCACGGCCTTGGCTGTTCTGATCGGGCCGCGGGCATGCAAGCCCGGTTCCAGGAAATCCTCGGCCGTAGGCCGGAATCGTAGGGGTTTACCGAAGCGCCCCAGCGACGACCAGGCCGCGACGAACGCTCGTCGCCCGGCGCCTCGATCCGGTTGGCACGCTTCGTGCTCATACGGCCGGCGGTTGCCGCCGGGGCGGGTTCCGGCGGTCGGCGGTAGCAACAGGGCGCGGCGGGCGTGACGCCTGGCGCGCGAGACGCAGACGCGGAAGGAGCGAACGCGATGAAACGGAAGATGCGAGTGGCGGCGGCGATTCTTGGGTTGGCGGTTGGCGTGCAGGCGGCCGTCGCGGCGGAGGCGACTTGGGACGCGGATGTCTTCTCCCAGTACGTCTGGCGCGGCCAGGTGCTGAACCGCGCGGCGGTGTTCCAGCCGGCGCTCACCGTGGAGTCCGATTTCGGGCTTTCGGGCGGGTTCTGGGCGAATATGGATCTGACCGATCGCAACGGGACGGAGATGGAGATCAGCGAGGTGGCCCTCTGGGTGAGCTATGCGCTGCCGCTCGAGGGCGTCTTTGGAGCCGCGCTGACGTTCACGGAGTACCTCTTCCCGAACACGGACGACGAGGCGACGCGGGAGCTCGAGCTGGAGCTCGCGCTGGACGTGCTGCTGGCCCCGACGCTGACGCTCGCGCACGAGATCGACGCGGGCTCTTCGATCTACGCGGCGCTTTCGCTGGGCCACGCGTTCGACCTGGGCGACCGGCTTGAGCTGGACCTGGGCGGCTCGATCGGCTGGGCGACGGCCGCGTACAACCGGGACTATTTCGAGGTGGACCAGGCTGCGCTGAACGACGTGACGCTGAGCCTCGGCCTGACGGCCTCGCTCTCGGAGCGGTGCTCGCTAAGTCTCCTGACCTCTTTCTCGCTGCTGCCGGACAGCGACGTGCGTGACGCGGCGAAGGAGATCTTCGGCGCCGACACGGCCTGGGTTGCGGGGCTGCGCTTCAGCTACCGGTTCTGAGCGTCCGCCGCGTCCGGTTCGAGGTCGAGGTCGAAGTAGACGGTCTGCTCGCCAAGCACGCGCTCGGCCGCGCGGACCATGGCCTCGCTGACCGCGACGCCGGCGGGGTCTCCGGCGCGCAGGCTGACGCGTTCGCCGCCGGGGAAATCGATGAGGAGCGAGGCCGGCGCCGGGCCCGGGTGCGCCGCGAGGGCCTGGTGCAGGCCCGCGAGGGTTTCCTCGCGAAGGTGTGCGGCGCCGACGTGGAACCGGACTTCGCGGACCGGGGGGAGCGCGTCGAGCGGTTCGACGCGCAGGCACTCGGGCCGGGAATCCTGGCTCTCCCCGTCCCGGCCGGGGGCGCGGCGCGCCGGCGGACGGGCAAGGATGCGGGCGGCGGCGCCCTCGCGCAGCCAGGCGAGCGGGCCGGAGAGTGCGCCGGGCGGCGCGGACAGCTCCTCGATGCCGTCGAGGGTCTCGAGCGCGATCCGGTCGTTCCGCGGTCCGCCGCCGCGCCGGCGGGCGGGCTGGAGCCGGGCGACCAGCCCCGCCCACCAGGCCGCGCCCTCCTCGCCGCCGGCGCCGAAGACGCTCCGGCGCAGCAGCCAGGCGTGGCGGGCGAGCGGGTGGCCGCTGAGACAGGCGCCGAGCACCTCGTGTTCGGCGGCCAGCAGCGCGGCCTCGGTCCATTCGCCTTCGTCCTCGGGCAGCGCATCGTCCGAATCGGCCGTGGCCTCCGCCTCGAAGAGCGTCATCTGGCCGGTCTCGCGGTCGGCCCGGAGGCGGGCCGCGCGGGCGATGGCGACGTCGAGCCCGGCGAGCAGCCGCGCCCGGGGCGTGCCGCAGCCGTCGAAGGCGCCGGCCTTGACCAGCGCCTCGAGCGCGGTCCGGTTCAACCCGGCGCCGTCGAGCCGGGCGCAGAAATCGATCAGGCCGCCGAACGGTCCGCCGCGCGCCCGTTCCTCGACGATCGCCTCCGCGGCGGCGACGCCGATGTGGCGGATGCCGACGAGACCGTAGCGGATGGCGCCGTCCTCGGGCCGGAAGCGCGCGCCGCTGCCGTTGACGGTCGGCGGGAGCAGCGGGCAACCGAGCGCGCGCAGTTCCGCCATGCCGAGCCGCAGCCGGTCGGGGTCGTCGCCCTGGTTGGAGAGCCAGGCGGCCATGAAGGCGGCCGGACCGTGCGCCTTGAGCCAGGCGCAGCGGTAGGAGAGCACCGCATAGGCGACCGCGTGCGCCTTGTTGAACCCGTAGCCGGCGAAGCGCTCCATGCTCTCGAAGACGCGCCCGGCCGTCGCCTCGTCGATGCCGTTGACGGTCCGGCACCCCTCGACGAACGCCGCGCGCAGGGCGGCCATCTCATCGGGGTCCTTGCCGGACATCGCGCGGCGAAGCCGGTCGCCCTGGGCGAGGCTGAACCCCGCGAGCGCCTGGGCGGCCTGCTGCACCTGTTCCTGGTAGAGCATGATGCCCCGGGTCTCCGCGAGGATCGGCGCGAGAAGCGGGTGTGCGCAGGCCGGGGCCTCCTCGCCGCGCTGGCGGCGGACGAAGGCGTCGAGCCAGTGGGCGGGGCCGGGCCGGTAGAGCGCGAGCAGCGCCGCGAGGTCCTCGAATCGCTCGATGCGGACGCGGCGCAGCAGCGAACGCATACCCTCGCTCTCGAGCTGGAAGACCCCGATCGTATCACCGCGGTTGAGCAGGGCGAGCGTGTCCGCGTCGTCCAGCGGCAGGCGTTCGAGGTCCGGCGCCGCGCCCTCCGCGGCGGCCACGTGCCCGGCCGCTTCTTCGATGACGCGCAGGGTCGTGAGACCGAGCAGGTCCATCTTGAGCAGCCCGATCCGCGCCACGGCCCGGTGGTCGAACTGGGTGAGCGCCTCGCCGTCGCGATCGCGCATGAGGGGGACCCGCTCGGCCAGGGGGTGAGCTCCGATGACGATCCCGGCCGGGTGCGTGGCCGTGTGGCGCGGGAGCCCCTCGAGTGCCCGGGCCAGCCGCAGCAGCCGCGGGCCGTCGGGGTCCGCCTCGAGATCGCGCCGCAGCGCCGGGTCCGCACCGAGCGCTCGTTCCAGCGCGAGCGCCGCTTCGTCCGGGATTCGCCGCGCCCACCGGTCGCCGGCGGCGGCGGGCAGGCCGAGCGCCCGCGCCGCCTCCCGAACCGCCGAGCGCGCGCCCAGCCGCTGGAAGGCGACGATATGGGCGACACGGTCCGGGCCGTAGCGGCGGCGGAGGTATTCGATCACCGCCCCGCGCCGCTCGGGCGAGAAATCGATGTCGAAGTCCGGGGGCGAGACGCGTTCGGGGTTCAGGAACCGCTCGAAGACGAGGCCGAAGCGGAGCGGATCGATGCCGGTGATGCCCAGCGCATAGGCGACAAGGCTTCCAGCGCCCGACCCGCGCCCGGGTCCGACCGCGATCCCGCGCTCGCGGGCGAACCGGACGAAGTCGGCGACGACAAGGAAGTAGTTCACGAAGCCGGTCCGCCGGATGATCTCCAACTCGCGGCGCAACCGCTCGGCGACCGCGCGTTCCCCGGCATCCGCGGGCCGGTCCGGATCGCGCAGCCGGCCGCGGGCGCGCAGGCCCTCCGCCGCGCTGTGCGCGAGGAAGGCGAACGGGCGGGCGCCGGGCGGCCCCTCCGGCGCGGCGAAGTCGGCGGGTACCTCGAAGCGCGGGAACTCGAGCGGGGCATCGAGCGGGAGGGCGACTGTGCAGCGCGAGGCTATCTCCGCGGTGCGCGCGAGGGCGGCCGCGTGGTCCGGGCAGCGCCGCCGGACGTCCGCGGGATCGAGGAAGGGCAGCCCGTCGGGCGCGCCGGCCCCGGCGCCCCGGAGGCCGCGGATCGCGCGGTGCGCGGTCGCGGCCTCCTCCCCGACGTACTGCACGGCGACGCTGACCACGGTGTTCAGCCCGCAGTCGTGTGCGATGGCGTCGAGCGCGGGATCGGGCGCGGGTCGCCGGCCGTCGAGCCGCTGTTCGGCGAAGAGCCGGTCGGGGCCGAAGATATCGAGGAAGGGTCCGACGGCGCGGGCGGCGGCGTCCGGGTCCGGCCGGGCGAGCGGCCCGTCCGGTCCGCCGGCCAGCGCGAGCAGCCCGGCATTCCAGGCATCGAGCCGGGTCGGATCGATCGCCGGGGGCGACCCGGGCGGGCCGTCGAGGTGCGCATGGCTGACGAGCCGCACGAGGTGGGACCAGCCCTCAAGCGACTCGGCGAGCAGCGTCAGCCGCACGGGCGGACCGCGCGGCGCGCGGACGGCGATGTCGCAGCCGAGAATCGGCTTCACGCCCCGGGCGCGCGCCGCCTGGTGGAACTCGACGGCGGCGAACAGCGTGTCGCGGTCGGTCAGCGCGATCGCCGGCTGCCCGGCCCGCGCCGCGGCCTCGGCCAGCGCCTCGACGCGGCAGAGCCCGTCCGGAAAGCTGCGGTCGGATTCCGCGTGCAGGTGAACGAATGGAGCGCCGCCCGCCATAACACCCGTATCCTAGCGCGGTTGCGCGCGCGGCGGAAGCATCCGGCACGCGGTACTGCTCGGGCGGTCCGTCCCCCGCTCACCCACACCCACACCCACACCGCTGGGGCTTGGTACGGGGTCCATGCATGGAGTTCATCGTGCGGGGGGCGGCCTCGGATAAGCGCCTCGGGGAGAGTTGCTAACCGCAGATCGCGGTGCTGCATGGGGCTTTAGCTGAATAGCTTGCCATACGTAGCTCGCAGCGCGATTCATCACACCGGCCCTACTTCGCCCGGCGCGGCGCCGTGCTACGTAGGGCATACTTCGCTCTCCGCTGCGCTGCGAGCGAAGTATGGTCGGGGCGACGGACTCCGAACCCGCCGCCATCGAGCCGTTCGCCGGGCCGTTCCTCGGTGCCGCTGAGCCGGTGTTTCTGGAAGCCGCTCATCTGATTGAGCAGTCGGCCTGACGGCCGAAGAGCAACCCGGGCGTGGAGGCCCGGGTTGCAGAGCTGGATGGTTGATGCGCTTATCCGGCCAGAGCGAAGCGGCCCCGGTCGGTCTTGCGGAACCCGCTGGCGTCACCCTTGGTGGTGATCTCGCGCAGGATCGCTGCGTAGATCGTCGCCGCCGTGGTCTTGCCGTACGCCCATGCGGCCGAGCTGCATCAAGTTCGTCGAGAAGCATCTCGGCGCAGCCTACGTCCTCCTGACTGAGACCCGCGAGGGTTACACGCCTATCGCCTCCGGGCCGTGGGGCATCTCTTTGAGGCCGAGGACGAGTACCAGGAGTGGCCGGAACTGCACGCCGCCATCCGAGACGCCCGAACGCGCTACCATGTGGCGGGAGAAATGCCGGATTGACAGGCGTTGGACAATCGATGACTACATGGGTGGCGGTATCGACCTCCCGGCCTATCAGAGACCACCGCACCTCGCCCGCGGTGGTTGATGGCGATGCCGGCGGAACCCTCGTGCGTACGTGTTCCACGGCGGTCTCGCGCATCATCGGCACGACCTCCCGCGGAACATCTGAGGACGCGGGTCGTTGCGTCGCTTTCTTCGGCGGGTCGGGCATTGCCCCCTCGGTTCATGTCAGACATGAAGCACGCTATTGAGCGAGCCGTAGGCGTTCGGGACCCAGTCCGAGCAATTCGAGTCTATGATCCAGACCCCATTGACCACGAACTTGTACTCGTGCCGCCCGGCCGGAAGCGAAAGCGTCGCCTTGCAGTGCCCGCTCCCAGGGTTGTCCTTCAAGGGATTCGCCGTCGGATTCCAGTTATTGAACGTTCCCGCGACAAACACCTGGCTTCCCGGCTCAACCGATAGCTCGAACTGCACGCTGCGTTCGATATGAGCAGGCAGCAGTTTCATTGTGCACACTCCTTCCGATTCTTCTGTCAATTTCGCTTCTCACCGCAGATGTCGCCCCGCTATGAGCAGACGCCCGCAA
>PWTM01000335.1 GCA_003563855.1 PVC group bacterium
CATGACGTGCTGGGGGTCCACTGTCACCTCGCAGGGGGTGAATCTCGCCACGATCCAAGCTCCCTCCCCGTGGGCCGGATACGCGAGAATGCCCCATGGCAGACGGCTGGAGAAGCCGCCTTGGGCTAGGTGCTCGAGGCGGACGGGGGGACTCTCGAAGGGCCACGCGGTCCGCTCAAGCGCCACCGGCGCCTTCTTCCGCGCGAGGAGCGTCAACACGGGTACCGTCAGCCTCGCGAATCTCGGATCGAACAAGTCCTGCTTAAGGGCCCGAGCCATCCTGTCACGGGCTTCCGCGGAGTTGGAACGAGGGCGGCACGCGGCATTCGGGGCCATGCGTGCAAGGCCTCGCGGTGATCCCGCCTGGTCTGCAGCCTGCCGTATGGCTTGCTCGAACCGTGGCAACCCGGACATCCCGAGCGCGCTGCAGATCGCATCAATGCTCTCGAGGGCAAGGGTTGCCAAGGATACGGGTTCAGCGGCGACGGCCGCATCCTCGCAGTGTACGCGCCATGGGGAGATCTCCAGCTCGTACCCCGGGCAGGCTTTCGAGGTCAGAAAGCCGAAACGGACATGCCCGTCGACACGGGCTGCGGAGCGCGTGCGAGCCCAGTCGGCTGAGATTTGAAGCGTGTGCTGCGCAGGCGGTGTTGTGTCTGGCTGTGATCCGCGCATCTTCCCGCTGCACGAGCGCATCAGTTGTCATCCTGTTGACTGCTCAGCCCCTCGCCAAGTTCGATGAGCTGGAGCGGAGTGCGGCGGACGCCCAGTTCGTTTTCGACGAGGAGGGCGACGAGCTGCTCCCCGTTCATCTTGATGTCGGAGGCCAGCCGGGCGTGGATCGTCGCCTCCGGCGTCTTGCCATGGCTCTCCCAAAGCCCTGATTCAAGGATCCGGCGGGCGATCTCGCGGCAGTGCAGTGGAACACCCTGCGCTCGAAGGACCTCCCGTGCTGCCTGCAGGGCCGACCGTGTTGTTGCCTTCGCCACTGGCTCCTCCTTCCACCCCGAGCTTCTCAGACGGGCCGCTGTTCATCCTGAAGCGTTCGCGCACATTACGCGCCGGATGTGGTGCCGCGCGCCCTCTCTTCCTGCGGGGATCCATAGGCCTCATGCGTCTCTCGGATGACGTGTTCGACCGCCGGATCTGGGGCGTCACGCAGTTCCCGGATCAACCGCGCGAAGAGCTGGGGGCGCTTGCGGATCGCATCCCGGAGGTCGGCGGCTACCTTCCCGGCCAACGCGAGCAGGACGTCAGGATCTTCGCCGAGCAGTTCGGCCAGACGGATCGTCGTCGCCTCCGATGGCGGGCCGACCTGGCCGAGCTCGATCTTGGAGAGATAGCTCGGCTGAACGCCCATCCGGCCCGCCACCTTGCGCACGCTGAAGGAGCGGTCCTTGCGGCGCAGCGTCTCGCGTCGTTCGCGAACGTAAGCTCCAAAGGTCTGTGCCATGCCTGATGTGTACCGGATACTCTACGGCGATGGCAAGTCGGATGTCGCTCCCGTGTGGACCGGCCATGCTGAAAATCGAGAGCCCAGCGCGTCATTCTCGTTGATCTGCCGATCCATTCGCGTGACGTTTCCTCTGTGGCGGGAAGGTGCAGCGCACAAACAGGGAGGATGGCGTGACGGGGCGCCCCCCGATCGGGCGCTGCAAGAGAAGGTTGGACCGGCGGTTGCAGGTGATTGCGGCGCTTCGCGGGGTCACGGAGATGCCGCGCCCATGGCGGGCCGGGATCGCAGCGAAGCGGGGGGGCGTGACTCTGTAGCACAATCAAGCGGAGACGAAAGATGGGCTGGGAGCAACGAGGCTCGAGAACCTACTACTACACGAAGACCCGAACCGGCCGCCGTGTTCGCTCGACCTATGTGGGATGCGGCGAGCGGGCGTGTCAGCGTGCGGAAGAGGATCGACAGCGGCGCCTGGCGCGGGCGGCCGAGCGGGAAGCGTTCAACTCTGCGCGGGATACTGAAGTGATGCTGAACCGGGAGCTGGCGGCGACCGGAGACATGCTTTCAGCGCTCACGGCGGTGGCGCTCTGCGCGGCCGGGTTTCATCAACACAGGGGTCAGTGGAGGCATCGGCGTCATGAAACGTAAGCAGATGTCTGCCGGAGAGCTCGATGAGCGGAATGCGGCGCTGACCCTTGCCCACAAGCTGAAGCGCGAGAAGAAACCCGACCCGTGCGAGGTGTCTCGGCTCAGGAATCTCGTCCGGGTGGTGCCCGAGCTTGTCGCCGCCCCGGCCGCTGCCATGGACAACGTGCGGCAGGAACTGGTCGCGAAAATCTCTGCAAACGGCCTCATGCAGGCGCAGGTTCTGGCGCAGTGCGATGTGCTGCGAGATGAGCTGGGCGGCGCGCAGGCCCCACCGCTGGAGCAGCTTCTCATCGATCACATCCTGACCCTGCGCTTGCGTTTGCTCTGCGTGGAAACCGCCTTCACGCAGCTCGTACTGAACGCGCCGTCGTGCTCGTACCACTTAAGCGCGTTCCGGGATGCGCAGTTGACGACGGCGCAGACACGGTACCTCCGCGCGATCGAGACCCTGGCCCGGGTCCGCAAGCTCGCCCGGAGTACCCCGGCGCTGCAGGTCAACATCGCCGCCGGCGGCGGTCAGCAGGTCAATGTTCAGGGCGACACAAAGAGGTGACGGTGCGCGAAGCGTGGCTTGTTCGACAGAGCGCACGACCCACGGAAATCGAGGCCACCTTGCGACCGGGCAGCGAATGAGGTAGCGTTTAATCACGCCCGGAAGTCGGCCTGCTGAAGGCGCGCGTCCGAGCGCTAAACGCCCGGCACCTCGGTGCCGGGCGTCTCTGTTCTGGAGACTGCTTCGATGCCGGAACGATGGCCCGTAGCTGCAGGCCCTTCTCGCGCAAGGGAGCGGATCAAGGCCCTAGAGCAGAACACCCCGCGCCAGCCTCCGGAGTTCGTCGAGGATCAGGATCATGCCGTAGGCGTCCTGGGCGCAGTACTCCTCCAGGTGTCGGAGCACGGCATCGAGGTCCCGGTCCGCGCCGCCGAACATGCCCCGGGCATCCTCGCCGGCGGCCATGCCTCCGTCCGCGATCGCCATGCCGGCGTAACTCCGGGATGTGAAAGCCGGCAGTACGGCCTTGAGCGATGCGCTGCCATGCTGCGCCGGGTCATACGCCCGGAACCCGCGGAAGGGCAGCAGCAGGTCGGCGGTCTGCCGGACGGTGGCCCGCGGGTTCGGATTCCAGTCCACCTCCAGCCCGCCGGGGAACAGCCGTTGGGCGAGCGCCCCGACCTCGTGCCCCTGGTCGAACATCGCCTGCGTGGCCGGATCCGTCGGCGGGATCAGCCGCGGCTTCCGATAGCCGATCCAGAGCAGCTTCGGACACTGCGTCCCGGACAGGTACCTGGACTTGGAAATGTCGCGCATCGCGTCCTTGCGTGCCGCCTGCATGCCACATGTCACGAGACCACCAAATCCGGGAGATCGTGGTTGATCTGACACGCCTTGACGTGCTCAGTCATTGCAGTCTCCTCGCCAGGGCCTTGAGCTTCCTGATGCTGAAGCCATAGGGGCCGATCTCAACCGGCCGGCTGTTCGATTCCGCGAGGGATAGCGCCTGGCTCAGCGCGTCAGCTAACGCCTTCCGATAGGCAACGAGGCGAAAACGATATTCGCGGTAAACCCACCGATTATCAGGCGCGGCCGGCGAAGGATCTTCCTCCATTGGTTCCCGGATCGGTTCAGGCATGAACCAGCGAATCGAATCGGGGGCATGTAGGACAATGACGCCCCTGTATATCCTTGCGCATCCAGGCACCCCGCAGCCACAGGTGAAGATGAAATGCTCGCCCGCAGAGCGAACAGATTGGCAAAACGCGACGGGGTCGATCGCTATCCCGGCACCGATACGTTTCCGATTGATGGTCACCCGTGGCGCCAGGATCCCGACATCCGCGCCCTTCGGCTGAAGAATCCTATACGTGAGCTTGAGTTGGTCGAAGCGCATGTTCGTCGCCACCTCCTGCGCGGTTATTGCATGCCGGCCGCCGCGCAAGCAAGACGGCAGCCTGACACACGCCGATTACCTGAAGGCGAGGACGTGGAGGTCTCGATCACGAATGCCGTATGAGCGCTTTCGCCCCGGAAATCGGACTGGCTCGATGTCTGAGGCGTTCACCCAGTTTCGGAGCGTGGGCACAGACACACCGAGGCGCTTAGCCGCATCGGGCCAACGATGGATGCGGGTGTCGTGGGCGCTGGACGGATGCTCGCCCTTCAGGGAGCGAAACGCCGAGGCGCGTTCCTCTGCCGAAGCCTGCATCCACACCGCCGCCATTGCTTCGAGGTTGATTTCTTTCATCATTCTCTCTCCTGGCGCCCACCCCACCATGGGACAGGCACTGAAGGAGTTTACCAACCTCACATAGCAGCGCCCCCGCCATCCTTAAACGGCGGCCATCAGGCCCCGCCCGTAAGCTTGACTCTCGGCGGCGGACGCCTACCCTGGGCGTATGCGTTACTGGTGGGTTAACCAGAACCAGACCTACAGCCAAGAGGTCAAGGGCGGCTATCTCTGGTCGCCAAAGCGTCGCGCGGACGGCGCACGTAACCATTTCTACGAGACCATGCGGGAGGTCGCCCCGGGCGATCTGGTCTTCTCTTTCTGCGGCACACGCATCAGAGCCATTGGGATTGCCCGGTCGGTTGCCTACACGGCGCCGAAACCTCTGGAGTTCGGCAAGGCCGGAAAGAACTGGGATTGGGAAGGATGGATGGTCGACGTGCACTACGTCGAACTCAAGGATCCCTGCCGCCCCGCCGACGCCATGGACCTGATCCGGCCCCTCCTGCCGCCCCGGTACGCCCCGCTCCAGGCCAACGGACGCGGATCTCAGGGGATCTACCTTACGGAACTCCCTGTGCCGATGGCCTGCTTTCTGCTGGATCTGGCCGGCCCCTCCGCGGCGGTTTTCAAATCCTCGTCGTCGCTCATCGACGAACGCGATCTCGATTTCGAACACGCCGAACAGGTTGCGGAGGAATGGGACCGTCACGAAGAACGGCGCATCGCGGCCGCACATCCCGGGGAGGACGCGAACCTGCGCGAGATTCGCCGCGCCCGGCGGGGCTACGGCGTGTTCCGCCGGCGTGTGCTGGAAGTCGAACGCGGGTGTCGGCTGTCCGGCGTCACCCAGCCTGCCTTCCTGATCTGCCGCCACATCAAGCCCTGGCGATTCTCAACCGACGAGGAGCGCCTCGATGGAGAGAACGGCCTTCTGTTCTGCCCGAATGCCGACTATCTCTTCGCACGCGGGCTGATCTCCTTCGACGCCAACGGGGATCTGCTCGTCTCTCCCAGCATGAGCGATCCCCTGCTCACAAAGCTTCATATCCCGTCCGTATTCCACGCCAATGTCGGTGGATTCACGGACAACCAGGCCAGGTTCCTCGGATACCACAAGGACTCGCTCTTCCTCCGGTCAGCCGGGTAGCCGCGCGCATCGGGTCGGAATGGACCGGCAGGCGCGGGCCATGGCGAATCGCTTGGTGGGATGCTTCCCGGCCCTCACGGCGCATCCCGTTCCTCGAACACCAGCCGGTCCCGGATCGCGTCGAGCGTGGCCGGGCCGATCCCGGGGACGCGGCGCAGGTCGTCGGCGTCGGTGAACGGACGGTGCGCCACGATACGGGCGGCGAGGGTGGGGCCGATGCCCGGCAGGGACTGGAGCGCTTCGACGGGCGCGCGGTTCGGATCGACCGGCGCATCGGGATCGTCGAGTCCCAGCACCTCGAGTCGCAGGGCATCGAGCTCGGCCAGCTCCGCGCGCAGCAGCGCCCGGCGTTCGACCAGCGTTTCCGGCTGGCTGTCACGCCAGGCGCCGGCACCGCGGAGCGCGGCGGCTAGCTCGAGGTCGCGGAGTCGCTGCTCGTGTTCGTCGCGGTGGACCCCTTCCGGCGTCCCTCGGCGCACCCCGAGGGCGCGCGCCAGCCCGGCCGCCACGAGCAGCTCGCCCAGGTCCCGCCCCTCGGATGTGCGCACGAAGGCGTAGAACCGGGGGACACGCCCGCGGCCGTGTGCCGTGGCGCGTGCGGTGATGACTGTAAACGGCTGCGCCAGGTGTCCGGCGGCGAAGGCTGTAGCCTCTCGGCCCGCGCGCACGGTGTCGGCTGCGG
>PWTM01000230.1 GCA_003563855.1 PVC group bacterium
CGCGGAAGGCCGGCGCATGGGAACGGGCAGGCGGAGGGGGCGGCGATGGCGACGGCGCGGGGCGGCCGCGGCCGTGCTGGCGGCGGCCGCGGTTGCGCCGCACCTCGCGGTGCGCAACCCGCCGATGCCGCCGGGCACCGCGCAAACCGGGCCCTGGCGCCCGCTGGCGCCCGGCGCCGCGCGGCTGCTCATCGACGACACGGCCTTCGACGCCGAGTCCGGGGAACGCGTCTTCCGCCAGGCGATTTTCGACGCCATCCTGCACACCATCGCCGAGGCGCCCTCACTCGTCCTCGCGGACTTCTTCCTCTGGAACACCTGGCAGGGCGACCCGCCGGAGCGGCACCGTGCGCTGGCCGGTCCGCTGGCCGACGCGCTGGCCGCGCGCGCCGCGGCCGAACCGGAGGCGGTCGTGCTGGCGATGACCGACCCGCTGAACGCGCGGTACGGCGGCCCCGCGCCGGACTGGGCCCTGCGCCTGCGCGCCTCCGGCGTGCCGGTCGTCGAGACCGACCTGGACCGCCTGCGCGATTCCAACCCGCTCTGGAGCCGGCCGGCGCGGTTCTACGGGCCGGCGCTCGACCGGATCGGTCCGCTGCGCCGCTGGGCGGACCGTCCGCGCCTGCGCGACCCGTTCGAGGGCGCGGCGGGCCCGCGCTGGTCCGTCCGCCAAGCCGCCCGGCTGCTGCACTTCAAGGCGAACCACCGCAAGGTGCTCGTCGCGGACACGCCGGAGGGCGGCCTGCGCCTGCTCGTCGGGAGCCTGAACCCCGCCGACGCCAGCGCGGCGCACGTCAACGTCGCGCTGCAGGCGGATGGCGCGGTGGCCGTCGATGCCCTGCGCTCGGAACTGGCCGTGCTGCGCTGGTCGCTGCCGGCCGGCGCGGCATCGCCGGAAGACGCCGCACGGGTCGAACGCCGGATCGACGCCCTCGAGGCGCGGTTCCCCGCGCCCCGCGAACCGACGCCGCCGCCCGGCGCACCGCGTGCGCGCTGGCTGACGGAGGCCGGCGTAGCCGGTGCGATCGCCGCGCGGCTCGATGCGCTCGGCCCCGGCGACCGCGCCGACCTCGCGCTCTTCTACCTGGCCGACCGCGACATCCTGCGTCGCATCCGGAAGGCCGCCGCGCGCGGCGCGCGGCTGCGCCTCGTGCTCGACCCGAACCGCGATGCCTTTGGCCGGCCCAGGAACGGCGTACCGAACCGGCCGGCCGCGGCCGGGCTCGTCCGCGCCGCCCGGCGGCGCGGCTGGGACCTGGAGGTGCGGTGGGCCGACACGCAGGGCGAACAGTTCCATTCCAAGGCCATGGCCGTGGCGACGGCCGAGGGCGCGACGGCCCTGCTGGTCGGCTCGACGAACTGGACACCGCGCAACCTGCGCAACTTCAACCTGGAGGCGAACCTCGAGGTCGAGCAGGCGCCCGAGGCCTTCGCGGCCTGGGATCGCTGGTTCGAGAACGTCTGGACCAACGGCGACGGCCTCGCCCGCACCCGCCCCCACGAGGCCTTCGCCGACCGCGGCCCCGCGGCGCTGCTCAAGGCGCTCCAGTATCGCTTCCAGACCCGAACTGGCGCCGGGACGTTCTGACCGCCCCGCCCTCCGGGCGCGAATCCCGTTAGCCGCGCGTACACCCGCGCGCGCAACTAAGATTCGGCTTGTCTCTCCGGGGGGTTCTCGGGTAATGAGCGGGCATGACGGGACACGGTTTCGGCGCGGTTGCCCGATGGGGCGCGGCCGCGATGTTGCTCGCCGGGTGCACGCCCTACATGCACGAGTCGGCGCGCCGGCAGGCGCATGATCGCGAGGATTGGCGGTCCGTCGAGGAATCCATCCGCCGGGTGGAGGGCCGCGTCGAGGGCATCGAGATCGAGAACCAGCGGCTCGCCGACGAGGTGGAAACGCTGCGTCGTCAGCAGGAGGCTTCCGGGCAGCGCCAGCGCGAAGCGGCGGAGGCGCAGGCGGCCGAACTGGAGCGCCGCGTGCGCGCGCTTGAGACGGCGCGGGCGCAGGATCGCCAGGAGATCGTCGACACGCTGACGCGGCGGATGACCGAGCTGCTCCAGCAACAGCGCCCCGCAACCGCGCGGCGCCCGGCCGCCGGCCGAACCGGGTTCGAACACGAAGTCCGGACGGGGGAGACCCTCTCAACGATCGCCGCGGCCTACGGCGTGCGGATGCAGGCCATCCTGGACGCGAATTCCATCGCGAACCCGAACCTGCTTCGCGTCGGGCAGGTTCTCTTCATCCCGGAGCCATGAGTCCCGCCGGCGCCGCGGCCGGCAGGGGGACCTGGCGGCTCCGCAAGGAGGACGGGCAGGTCTTCGGGCCCGCGGATCTCGCAACGATGCGGGCGTGGGCGGCCGCGGGCCGCGTCGCCCCCAACGACCAGGTCTCGCGCGACGGCGAGCGCTGGTCGCCGGCGCCGGCGTTCGTCGACCTCCAGCTCAACTGGATGGTCGAGACGCCCGACGGAACCACCTACGGTCCGATCCACCTGGAGGCCTGCCGGGCGCTGGCCCGCGAAGGCGCCCTTCCGCCGGACAGCCGCTTCCGCAACATTCGCACGCGCACGGTGCTCGGGCCGGACGCCACGCCAGCCGGCGCCCCGCCGGCCGATGCGGCGGGGCTTCCGCCCGCCTGGACGGCGCTGGCGCGGGACCGCGACCAGCTCGCCGACGCGGCACGCCGCTGGCAGACGCTGTACGAGGAAGAGTCGGAGAAGTCGCGGCTCGCGGCGGACAAGGCCGCCGCCCGCATCCGCGCGCTCGAGCAGGAGACCGTTCGGCTGCATGCGGCCGTGGATGCCGCGGAGCGGGACCGGAACCGACTGGCGCAGCTCATGGAGCAGGCGCAGCAGGCTTCGGGCGAGCCGGGCCTGGCGACGCTCATGGCCATGCACGTGGAGCTCTCCCGCAGCTTCGAGGCCCTGGCCTCGCAGGTCGAGGAGAAGACCGCCGAGAACGAAGCGCTGCGCGGGGAGGCGGAGCGGGTGCGGCGCGAGGCGGAAGCCGAGACCGAGCGCGCGCAGCAGACGATCCGGCACGAGCGCGAAGAGGCCGACCTCGTCCGACAGCGAATGGACGCCCTGGAGCGCGCCTACGCGGAGACCGTCCGCTCGTTGCGCGAGATCAACGACCGGTACATCCGGCATCGCGCCGAGACGGAAACGCCTTCGGCCGCCCCGACGCCGCGCCGCGGCGAGGACCGGCCGGCCGCGGGGCCCGCGGATTCGGCTGACGCGCTGAAGGCAGGGGGCCCGGCAACGCGGAGGCGCGCCGGCGGCGGAAAGGACCGAGGCATGAACGACGACTGCACCCAGCCGGCCGGACCGCCCCCGGCGATCCCGGAGAGGCCCGCACCGCCGGGATGAGCGCCGAGGCCAAGCCCGATCGCAAGGCGGAGGCGGCCGTGGACGCCGCGCTCGTGCGCCGCGCCTGCCGCGGCGATTCGCGCGCGTTCGATGAAATCGTGCGTCGCCACCACGCCCGCCTCTACGGCCTCATCTACCACATGACCTCGCACCGTGAGGATACCGAGGACATCCTCCAGGCCGTCTTCCTGCGCGCCTACCGCTCCCTCCCCCGGTTCCGCGGGAAGTCCTCGCTCAGCACCTGGCTTCACCGGATCGCGGTCAACACCACCATCAATTTCATCCATCGCCGGAAGCGCGCCGCGATGAGCCTGAACGACCCGGACGCCGCGATCGAGCGGTCCGAGGAGTACCAGGAACTCGCGGCCCGCGACTCGCCGTTTCGCGACGCCACGATCTCGGAGCTCCAGCGGAAATTGAACGCCGCGCTTCAGACACTGTCAGAAAAACACAGAACCGTGGTGGTGCTGCACGATATCCAGGGCGTCCCGCACGAGGAGATCGCCCGGATGTTGAAATGTTCGGTCGGCACGGTACGGTCGCGGTTGTTCTATGCCCGGCGGTTGCTGCAGGGCGAGCTTGCGGAGTATGCCCCATGAACTGTGTGCGCCTGCGGCGGCGGCTGGTCGGCGAAACGGCGAACCCCGGCGATCCCGAAGTCCGGCGGCACCTGGAAGGGTGCGCGGAGTGCCGGGCCTACCTGGCCCGCGATGCGGCGGTGGTCCGCCTGCTCGCGCTCAAGCGTCTTGAACGTCCGGACCCCATGCTTGAAGCGCGTGTGCTGGCCCGCATCCGATCGGCGCTGTCCGCCCCGTCGGCGGCCTCCGCGTATCAGGCCCCCGCGGCGCCGGCTCCGGCCATGGCCTGGCGCTACGCCCTGGCCGCGGTCCTGCTCCTTCTCCTTGGCCTGGATCAGACCCTGCTCCGGCCCCGGCGCGGCGAGCCGGGCGCCGGCGCGCCGGTCGTCGCCGGCGTTCCCGAGCGCGCGCTCGAGACGCCGCAGCCAACCTCGTTCGTCGTCGAAATGCCGCTGCTTCCCATGCGGGCGGGGGCGCCCGTGCTCGTCCAGCCCGGAATCTCGACGACCGACACGGTTCATAAGCCCCAGCCGATCGTGATCCACTTCGAGCCCTAGCCGACCCCGTCCATCCTCTATCCTGTGACCGCGAGGCGCGGGCTTGGAACCGCCCCCCGGCCCGGGGTATGCTGCGGAGCGCATGACGACGAAGAGTCCCAGCGAGCTGCGCGCGCCGGCGCCCCGCTTTTCCGCCATCGACTGGGCGGCATGGACCCCGGTCGAGCGCGCGACGCTCCTCTTCATCCGCCGGAACGGAGAACTGCTGCTGATCGACAAGAAGCGCGGGCTCGGCGCCGGCAAGGTCAACGCGCCCGGCGGCCGCATCGAGCCGGGCGAGACCGCGCGCGAAGCGGCGATCCGCGAAGTCCGCGAAGAGGTCGGGGTGACGCCGACCGGGGTCGCGCCTGCCGGCCGGCTCCGGTTCCAGTTCGTCGACGGCCACTCGATCGAGGGCTTCGTCTTCACCGCCACGGGCTACACCGGCGGCGAGCCGGTTGAAACCGACGAGGCGCGCCCCTTCTGGGCGGCCATTGACGCGCTTCCGTTCGACCGGATGTGGGCCGACGACCGGCACTGGCTCCCGTGGCTGCTGGCCGGCCGGCGGTTTGACGGACGCTTTCTCTTCGACGGCGACCGGATGCTCGGTCGCGCGGTCGAGACCCCTGCCGATTGAGGACCCGATGACGAAGAAGCGAACGCCGACGAAACGCAAGAACCCCGGCGGGCACCCGCCCGCGGAAGCGCCGCGCTGGATTCGGGAGGAGGCCACCGAGATCCCGGTCACCGAGTCCGTGGATGTCCTGGTCGTCGGCGGGTCGACCGGCGCCGTGGCCGCCGCGATCGAGGCGGCGGCCGCCGGGGCCGAGACGCTCCTCCTGACCGGCTTCACCTATCTGGGCGAGGACCTCTGCGCCACGGGCCGGCTCTGGCGCGAGCCGGACGCCGACCCGCCGGCCGATCCGTTGGCCCGGGCGCTGTTCCCCCGGGCGGGCGCTGTCACGCCGATGCACGTGAAACGCACGCTCGATCAGGCGCTCGAAGCCGCCGGCGTTCCATTCCTCTTCGGCAGCTTCGCCGCCGAAGCGCTGCGCGACGCCGACGGCCGGTTCCTCGGGGTCATCGCCGCCGATCGCACCGGACGCCGGGCGATCCGGGCCCGGACGCTGATCGACGCCACGGACCGGGCCTTCGTCGCGCGGCAGCTTGGCGCGCCGTTCCGGCCGTACGCGGCCGGCGAGCAATCCTTCCTGCGCGTGGTCGCCGGCGGACCGCCGCGCGAAGGGGCCGGGGTGACATGCCGCACCCTTCCGCACACGATCGAAGCCGAGTCCGGGCCGCAACCCGTGTATGCCTGCACGCTCCGCATCCCGATGCCGGACGGCTCGTTCCGCTCCTTTGCGGCCGCCGGCCAGGCCGCCCGCGACCTTACGTTCCACCCGGCCGAGGTGGAGGCCTCGGACGTCCTGTTCCAGGTCCCGCCCGACCCGCTCATCGCCGAGGCGGATGCCCCGGCCGAGCTGCGCCCGTTCCGGCCCTCGGGCACGCCGCGGGTCTTCGTGCTCGGCGGGTGCGCGGCGGTCGGGCGCGCGGCGGCCGCGCGGTTGCTCGATCCGGCGGCGCTCGTCGCGGCCGGTCGGACCGTTGGGCGGGCCGCGGCGGAAGAAGCCGCCGGCATCAC
>PWTM01000056.1 GCA_003563855.1 PVC group bacterium
GCCCGTGTGGCAATCATATGGAGTGCGGCGGCAGAGGGCGAAGCCCGGCGACGCCGCTTTGCCGCCGCATGCGCAGCGCCCCCGCGGCACGGGCCGAATCACCCCGCCCGCGCCAGGGAAGCGAAAGCGCCGTCGCCGCTGCGCTCTGCCGGCGCACTCCATATCTGCGCCCGTGTGGCAATCATATGGAGTGCGGCGGCAGAGGGCGAAGCCCGGCGACGCCGCTTTGCCGCCGCATGCGCAGCGCCCCCGCGGCACGGGCCGAATCACCCCGCCCGCGCCAAGGAAGCGAAAGCGCCGTCGCCTTCCTTGACAACGCTGATATTGCTGTCGGCTTCGAAATCCTCGCCCCTGGGTCCGATTCGGTCCCTCTTCGTGTCCGCCCCACGGCCGAGCCCCGCGCTTGACATCTGCCCGGACTCTGGCAGCCTTCAACCATCGGGCGAAGGGAAGCGTTTGTCGGGAGGCCCGACCGTGACACCTCGCACAGGAAGATCCCGAAGCGTTCGCTGTGAAGCGGAGCAACAGAAGGAGGAAGGCCATGAATCGGCGCAAGACGAAGGTGACCCACGTGTCGAACGGTGTGAGCGAGCGGATGCGGATCGTTTCGCTCGTCGTTCTGGGCAGCGTTCTCACGCTGCTTGCCGTCGGCTGCGGCAACGGTGCGGAGCCGGCGGCGCCGGGCGCCGCGGTTCCGCGGCGTGCCGCTGCGGAGCCGGCCCTGACCCCGGCGGACGTCGGCGGCCTGCCGGTCTATCCCGGGCTCCGACGCATATCGTCGGCGGCCTCGCAGCAGATGACCATCAATGACGAGGTTATCGACACGCTGCCCGTCGTCGTGGCGTTCAGCGACGACCCGGCGGAAAGGGTCAAGGCCTTCTATGCGGAGCGCCTGCCGGATCGGAACGTTACGGATCTCCACGGCATCCGCTACTTCTGGGAAGGCGACCCGGACGAGGGGTTCAATCCGCTCGACATGCGAACGCGCGTCGCCCGCCCGCAGATCAGCGTCATGCCGCCCCAGCAGCCGGGCAGGCCGGTGCGGGTGGAGTACATCTTCGAGGAATAGGCGGCGCACGTCGGATCTGTATCCCGCGATGACCGACCTGGAAAACGTCCTGGTCATGCCGCGGCAGCTTGCCTGTTGATGGCGCCTGCTGCGTGCCCCTTTGGGAATGGGTCTCACGCCAAGACGCAGAGGCGCGAAGAGGGGGGGCGAGGGAGAAACGTTCAACGCTCAACGTTCAGCGGCGCGGGCGTCCGTCTTTGGTCTTTGGCTGTCTCCTGTTCCTGATTCTGTCCGTCTTCCTTCCGTCGGGCGGGTGGGAGGAGGGGCGAAGACTACGAGTGGGACTACGACGGGGACTACGATGGGGGAGGGCGGCCACGGGGGCCGCCCCTACGGGGAAGGTGCGAGGTTTTCCGCGCAGCGCGTTGCCCCCGCCTTGTAGGGGCAGGCCCCCGTGCCTGCCCCCAGAATTCGCGTCCATTCGCGTTCGTTCGCGGTTCGCTTCCGTCCTCCCTACCACGTTCCTCCCTTCCGCCCTTTGCGCCTTTGCGTCTTTGCGTGAGCATTTCCGGAATGGATCTCACGCCAAGGCGACAGGAGGGACGGAAACGTTCAACGTTCAACGCTCAACGTTCAACGTTCAGTGGCGTGGGCGTCGGCGCTTGTTCTGCGTCTCTCGCCCCTGGATCTGATTCTGTCCCAGATGATTCTGTCCGCTTTCGCCTTCGCCGGGTGGGGGCGAGATGGGGCGAGGACTACGACGAAGACTACGATGGGACTACGACACGGGGGGGAGGGCGGCCACGGGGGGCCGCCCCTACGCGTCTCTTCGCGTTCTCCTCCCCGCGATGGAAAGCCGCGGTCGCCGACCCTACTTCGCCCTGGCGGGCTTCGGAGGGCAAGCGGCGGATGGAAGGCGATGATCGCGGGGCGAGAAAGGCCGCGGTCACCGACCGCGGCTACAGGCGCATCGCGCGGTTCTCTTCGTCGCCGACCTCGGGCAACCAGGCGGGGGCCGGCGCGAGCAAGTCGGTGCGGCCGACCAGGTCGGCGGCGTGGGGGAGGCCGAGGAGGAAGAGGGCGGTGACGAATTCGCGGCGGAGGCGGGCGAGGACGGCGAGGACGGCTTCGGGCGATTCCATTGCCGGCTCGAGGAAGGGGCGGGCCAGGCTGCAGAGCGAGGCGCCCATCGCCATCGCCTTGGCCATGTCGAGGCCGTTGCGGATGCCGCCGGAGGCGATGAGCGTCGCCTCGGGGCCGAGCGCCGCCAGCTCGCGCAGGGCCTCGGGCGTCGGGGTGCCCCAGTCCTGGAACGTGAGCCCGAGGTCGTGCCCGCCCCGGTCCGGCTGGCGGTGGTGCTCGACCCGGCTCCAGGAGGTCCCGCCACTGCCGGCGACATCGAAATGGCGGACGCCTCGGGCCATGAGCAGCCGCGCATCGGCCAGGCCGAGCCCGGCCCCGACTTCCTTGACGAGCACCGGTCGGTCGAGCGCCCCGGCCACCGCGCCGATCCGGGCGGCCAGCCCGGCGAAGTTCGTGTTGCCCTCGGGCTGCACCGCCTCCTGCAGCGGGTTGAGGTGCAGGTAGAGTCCGTCGGCCTCGAGCACGGACACGGCCGCGCGGCACTCCTCGATCCCGAACCCGCAGTTGAGCTGGACGGCGCCGAGGTTCGCGAGCAGCGGGACGGAGGGCGCGAGCGGCCGGAGCGCGAAGCTGTCGCGCGAGGCCGGGTCAGTGAAGAGGACGCGCTGGGATCCGACGCCCATCGCGACGCCCGCCTGCTCGGCGGCCTGGGCGAGGTTGCGGTTGACCCGGCGCAGCCGCTCGTGGTCGCCGCCCGTCATCGAGGCGATGATCAGCGGGAAGGCCAGGCGCCGGCCGAGGAAACGGGTCGAGGGATCGATCGCCGCCAGGTCGAGCTCGGGCAGCGCGCGGTGCCGCAGCCGGAAGGCGTCGAAGGCCCGCCGCCCGCGGTCGGTCGCCGGATCGCGCAGCAGCGCGTCGATCGCCTCGGTCTTGCGCGCGTTGGTCGTGTCGCTCATGGCGCCGCCGGCGCGGCCCCGGCGCCGTCCCCGCCGCCGGCGCGCGCGAGCGCAGCGCCGATGAAGTCGCGGAAGAGGGGGTGGGGGGCGAGCGGCTGGGAGCGGAACTCGGGATGGAACTGCGTGGCGACGAACCAGGGGTGGCCGGCGGCCTCGACGATCTCGACCAGGTGGCCGTCGGGCGAGCGGCCCGAGCAGACGAGCCCGGCCGCCTCGAGCTGCGCGCGGTAGGCGTTGTTGACCTCGTAGCGGTGCCGGTGCCGCTCCTCGACCGACTCGGCGCCGTAGGCCGCCGCCGCGCGGGAGCCGGGCTGGAGCGCGCAGGGCCAGTTCCCGAGCCGCATCGTGCCGCCCAGGTCGACGACCTCGGCCTGCTCCTCCATCAGGCAGATCACCGGGTGGGGCGTGTCGGGCGCGGTCTCGGTCGAGTTCGCCCCGGCCAGGCCCGCGGCGTTGCGGGCGAACTCGATCACCGCGCACTGCATTCCGAGGCAGATGCCGAAGAAGGGCAGGCCCTCCTCGCGCGCGCGCCGGATCGCGGCGACCTTGCCCTCGAGCCCGCGCGCGCCGAAGCCGCCCGGCACGAGCAGACCGTGCAGGTCCCCTGCCTCGGGCGGCCAGTCCGAACCGTTCTCGAGCTGTTCGGCGGCGATCTTCACGATCTCGACCCGCGCCCGGTGTGCGATCCCGCCGTGGTTCAAGGCCTCGTAGATCGACTTGTAGGCGTCCTGGAGCTCGGAGTACTTGCCGACGACGCCGATGCGCACCGTGCGCTCCGGCCGGACGATCCGCTCGATCATCGCCGTCCAGCCGGAGAGGTCCGCCGGCGGCGCATCGAGGCCGAAGTGGCGCAGGATGATGCCGTCGAGGTCCTGCTCGTGGAGCACGACCGGGATCTCGTAAATCGAGTGCGCGACGTCGCGCTCCTCGAGCACGGCGTGGGGCTGGACGTTGCAGAAGAGCGAGAGCTTGCGGCGGGCGTCCTCGGGGATCGCGACCTCCGAGCGGCAGATCAGCGCGTCGGGCGAGATGCCGATCTCGCGCAGCCGCGCGACGCTCTGCTGCGAGGGCTTGGTCTTGATCTCGCCGGCGGCCTTGATGAAGGGCACGTAGGTCAGGTGCAGGTACATCGCCCGCTCGCGCCCTTCCTCGAGGCCGATCTGGCGGATGGCTTCGAGGAAGGTCAGGCCCTCGATATCGCCGACCGTGCCCCCGATCTCGCAGAGGATCACGTCGACGCCCTCGGCGTCGACGGCGCGGATCATCGTCTTGATCTGGTCGGTGATGTGCGGGATCATCTGGATCGTCCCGCCCAGGTAGTCGCCGCGGCGCTCCTTGTGGAGCACTTCCCAGTAGACGCGCCCGGCGGTGAAGTTGCTGCGTCGGGTGGTCGGCGTCCCGGTGAAGCGCTCGTAGTGGCCGAGGTCGAGGTCCGTCTCCGCGCCGTCGCCGGTGACGTAGACCTCGCCGTGCTGGAAGGGGCTCATCGTGCCGGGGTCGACGTTGAGGTAGGGGTCGACCTTGATCATGCGGATGCGCAGGCCGCGCGCGATGAGGAGGCGGCCGACCGAGGCGGCGGTGACGCCCTTGCCCAGCGAGGAAACGACGCCGCCCGTGATGAAGATGTACCGCGCCATGGCCGCTCCCTGTTCCCCCCGCAGCATCCCGGATGCGGGAGCATCCTAGCGCGGCGACGCGGTGCGCGGCAAGTCCGGGGCGGTGTGGGTGTGTGGGTGTGTGGGTGTGGGTGTGTGTGTGGGGGGGGGGCTTGGGGAAAACGCTGAAATGCTGAAATGCTGAAATACTGAAAGGCTGGCGGGGGCGGCGGGGGAAGGGGGTGGTTGGTAGTTGGCAGTCGGCGGGGGAGCAGTGAGCAGTGAACAGTGATCGGTGATCGGTGGGGCGGGGGTCCGTGTCCGGAGACGTCTTGTAGTATTCGTCATCGTGCCAGTCCCAGCACCACTCCCACACGCTCCCTGCCCTGTCGTGGAGCCCGTACCCGTTGGGCGCGAACGAGCCCACCGGACTGGTGCGTGGCGACACCCCGTCGTCATTTCGGGATAGAGTCCGGTGCGAGCGCGGTTCGCCCCTTCGGTCCTCCACCGCGCTCTTGCCTGGGCTCGGGAGGAGAGGGGGAGGGCCTCGCGCGGGCTTTCGCTCAACCTTTCCTCCCCCACGGGGCAAGCCCGTGGGGGCCGGGGGAGGGTCTTCGCGGCGCGGCGCGGCAAACCGCGCACTGATCCCGGATCGAGACGGCGATTGGCCCGGCGAGCGCGCCGTTCCGCAACGGGCGCGCAGCCCCCGCTGTACCGGGGAGCGGCCACTGCACCCGCCAACATTTCAGCGTTTCAGCATTTCAGCGTTTCAGCGTTTTCCCGGACAAGGGCTGCTCGTGGGTCAGGCAGTGCGGGCCGCCGAGGCCGATGACGAGGTCGGCGGCGTGGAGGCCGACCACCGGGCGGTCGCGGAAGAGCTCGCCGAGGATTCCGAGCGCCTCGCGGTCGCGCGGATCGTTGAAGGTCGGGACGAGGACCGCGGCGTTGGCTGCGTAGAAGTTCGCGTAGCTGGCCGGGAGCCGGACGCCGCGGTGGAACCGGGGCGCCGGCATCGGGAGCGGGACAATCTCGGGCCGCCCGCCGTCCTCGAGTCGGAACCCCTGCGCCCGCTCCCGGTTCTCCGCCAGGGCGCGGCGGTTCGGGTCGGCCGGATCGTCCGTCGTGGCGAGCACGATCGTGCGCGGGCCGACGAAGCGGGCGCAGTCGTCGACATGCCCGTGGGTGTCGTCACCCGTGATCCCGCCGCTGAGCCAGAGGACGTTGGGCGCGCCGAGCCAGCGGGCGAAGACCGCCTCGACATCCGCCCGCGCGAAGCCCGGGTTCCGGCACTGGCGGCCCGGGTCCAGCAGGCACTCCTCGGTGGTCAGCACGCTCCCGCGGCCGTTGACGTCGAACGCCCCGCCTTCGAGGACGACCTTCCGGCCCCGGTGCCGGACGTCGAGCAGCGGCAGGCCCAGCCGCCGCGCGGCGGCGGCGGCGCAGGCGGCATCGCGC
>PWTM01000251.1 GCA_003563855.1 PVC group bacterium
CGAGCGGACGCCCCTCCCGCGCCGCAGGCGCCCTGGAGTGCGGCGCCTCGGCGCCGCTCTGTCCGCCGCGGCTCGCCGCGGCGAGGGAAGAGCCCGCCCGGTTTCCCTGTCCGACCGCCCGGCAACCCGGCTGTGCGGCGCGGCAAGCCGCGCCGCGGAAAGCGCGAGCAAGCTCGCGCAGTCCAGGGCGCCGCTTCGCGGCGCGGGCCGGCCGCTCCAAAGCTTGGAAAGGGCGCGCTCATCCGTTTCCCAGTCTTGGAAGCCGTGGTTCGAGCCGGCGATCGAGGGCATCGTCCTCGTCCTCAGCGAGCGAAGCGAGCGGTCCTCGTCCTCGTCCTCGTCCTCGTCCGGGAGGATTCCGGGAAGATCGAGAACGAGGACGAAGGACGAGGACGAGGACGAGGATGGGGCACACGACCCCTCGCGCGGGGTTTGCGGTCAGGCCGCCCCCCCCTCCACCCGACACGCGGCGGTCACGTCCGGGCGGGGCGGGGCTTGCGCGTCACGCGCACGAGTTCGTCCACGGACGTCACGCCATCCAGGACCAGGCGCCAGGCGCTTTCGCGCAGCGTGACCAGGCCGGCGCCGATCGCCTCGCGCATGAGCACGCCGCTGGGGACGCGGTTGACCATCAGCGAGCGGAGCGCGTCGGTCACTTCGAGCACTTCGAAGACGGCCTGCCGGCCCTGGTAGCCGGTAAAGCGGCAGTACGGGCACCCGCGACCGCGACGGACGCGCGGTGGCTCCGTTCCCGCGGGGAGCAGCGTCTCGACTTCGGGCAGGAAGCTGGCGTCCAGCGGCTCCTCTTCGCAGCAGGCTGCACAGACGCGGCGCAGAAGCCGCTGCGCGACGATGCCGTTGACGCTCGAGGCGACGAGATAGGGCTCCAGCCCCATATCCATCAGACGCGTGACCGCCGAACCCGAGTCGCCCGTGTGCAGCGTGCTGAACACGAGATGGCCGGTCAGCGCCGCGCTGGCGGCGATCTGGGCCGTTTCCCCGTCCCGGATTTCACCGACCAGCACGACGTCGGGATCGTGGCGAAGGACGGAGCGCAGCCCGGACGCGAAGGTGAAGCCGATCTCCGGCTGCACCTGGAGCTGAAGGATCCCCGGGATCTGGTATTCGACGGGGTCCTCGATCGTGATGATCTTCCGTTCGTCGGTATTGAGCTTGTCCAGCGCCGCGTAGAGACTCGTGGTCTTCCCGCTTCCGGTCGGGCCGGTGAAGAGCACCATGCCCGACGGCAGGCCCAGCAGGTCTTCGATCCGTTCGCGCTCCGCCTCCAGGCCCAGTTCGCGCAGGGCGATGAAGGTCGCCTTCCGGTTCAGGATCCGGAGGTCGAGGGCCTCGCCGTACCGGGAAGGAAGGACGGACACCCGGACATCGAACGGGTCGGGGCCGGAGCCGATATCGAACCGGCCGTCCTGCGGCATCCGCCGTTCGGCGATGTTGAGCTGGGCCATGATCTTCACGCTGGACACGATGGCGCGCCGGTAGTCGCCGATCCCCCGGGGAAGCGGAATCGGATAGAGCACCCCGTCGATCCGGTACCTCAACCGGAACCCCTCGTCGCCGGTCGGTTCGAGGTGGACATCCGTGGCATTGGACCGGATGGCGTCGCGCAGAACCTCGCGGACGAACGCCGGAATATCCGGCTGCGCCGGGGCGTCCGTCCCCGCGTGGCGCGGGCCTTCGGGAAGGTTCAGGTACCGGTCGACGCCCACCCCGTAGAAATGCTTGATGCTCTCTTCGATCTCGCGGCGGGTCGTCAACACCCAGGCGATCTCGTGCCCGAGCAGAACGCGGAGGTAGTCGGTTTCCTCTTCGTCCCGCAGGCGATCCGTCGCGAGCGTCAGCACCCCTGCGTCGAACTGCACGGGCATCGTACGGTAGTGGGCGACGGTGCGAACCGGAACCGCCTCGATCGCCGCGGGGGAGACCCGATCCCGCGCAATCCGGAGCACGGGAATCCCGCTGGCCTCGGAGAGAAGGTCCAGCAGGTCCGCTTCCTCCAGGCGGCCGCTTCGGAGAAGCAGCCGGTCCAGCGAGAGGCCCATGCGATCGGCTTCGGCGGTGAGCCGCCCGACTTCCTCGGGCGCCAGCCGCCCGCGCTCGACGAGCAGGGCGGCCAGGTCGGGCGGGGATGCAGGGAATCGGTCCGGCTCACTCATGGGCGCCCCCGGGGACGGACACCGGCGTGTCGCGCGGCAGCTCGTGCCGGGCGTCGCCGCGGCGCAGCGTCAGGGTCCGGGAATCGATCCGCTCGACCGCGACCGGCCCCAGCGTATCGCCTTCGGCGAGAAAGCGACTGTGCCCGGCATCGGCCCACTCCACGAGACCGAGCCTGCGGCCATCAGGGCGCACGAAGACACCGCGATAGACCAGGATGCCCGGTTCGGGTTCGGGCCCGGGCGGAACGGGTTCCGGTTCGGGTTCGGGTTCGGGCGGCGCAGGCGCCGGGGGGGGCGCCCACCAGGGCTCGCCGGCATCCGGTTCCGTCTCGAGCGCCGGGGCGTCCAGAATCCCTTCGGCCACGGCGCGTTCCAGGAACCGCGACGTAAACGGAACGACCTCCGGGTGCAGGGGCGGTGCGGGGGGGCGCGCGGCCGGCGGCTCGGGCTCCGGTCGATCCCGTTCCGCGAGACGGAGCGGGGGATGCGGCCGGACCGGCTGGCGGTCCAGCCACGGGCCAACCATCAGCGCGGTAATGAGCACAAGCACCAGCAGGAAGAGCCACCGGGCGTCGACCCGGGAAAGGAAGGTCCAGGCGCGCGGGGTCACGGCGAATCCCCCTCGGGCAAATCCGGAACGATCTCCCCGTACAGGTCGGCACCCCAGCCGTCTTCGTCGTCGGTCACCTCCGTCTCCTCGGGCGGCGGTGTTTCCCGGAGTGCCAGCGCGACCACGCGGCTGTCCAGGCGGTCGTGCGATTCGGGGTCGGGAAGCCGGAGCCAGAAGGAGCGCAGGGCGAAGAACTCCCGCTCGTCGTCCAGCGCCCGGAGCAGGGCGCCGAAACGGTCGTACGAACCCGTGAAGCGCAGGTTGACCGGGTAGGCCGTCACGCCCGGACGATCGGCCGCCGCGTCGGGGAAGCTCAGCGGGTCCAGCGCTTCCACGTGGGTGATCTCGCGGATCCCCGTGTCGATGCCGCGCTCGAGCAGCAATACCGTGGAGGCCAGTTGCCAGAGCCGCATCCGGGCCTGCTCGGCCGAGGCGATCGTCTCGGCGATGCCCAGGTCCGCAGGAAGCTTCACGCCTCGCTCCTCGGCGATCCGACCCAGCCGGTCCCTCGCCTCGAAGAGCGTGACCTTGAAGTCGATGCGGCCTTCGACGCCCGAGGTCAGCACGTCGGAGAGCGTCCGGTCGTCGCGAAGCGTGCGGGCGCGCAGATGGATGCGTTCGCGCTCGGCGCGCATGCGTTCCGTGGTCGCCCGTTCGCGCTCGAGCAGGACCTCGAGCGGGACCTCGGCATAGCGTTCCGCATACCGGTCCAGCTCGGCCTGGAGCCGGTCGGCCTCGTCGGCGTGCCGCCTTCGATCGTGCTCGATGGGACGGAGCACCAGCAGGAACGTGGCCGGCGGCGCCAGCAGCAGGACCGCGAGGGCCGCCGCGATCCGTCGCCGGAGCGTGGTCACGGAGGGTGCGGTGGCGGGCGGCGTCACGGGATGGCCGTCCTGATTTCGAGCGCGAAGAGGCGGGAGCCGAGGGGCGCCCACAGCCGGTCCCGGTCGGCATCCTGCCGGAGCCGGTCGTCGGCCAGCAGGTCGGCCTCCGCGATGAACGGGTAGCGGCGAAGACGCTCGATCATTGCCCGCACGGTGGACAGGTCGTGCGCCGGCGTATAGCCCTCGATCACGAGGTGCTCGACCGGTGCGCCCCCCGCCGGGCCGGACCCCCGCCCGGCGGCCACCTGTCCCTCGGCCAGGTAGCGCTCGGCGTCCGCGGCGAGGATGATCCAGTCGTCCTCGTGCTTGGCCGACGCCACCGCCTCGAGCGCGCGCCGGACGACGTCGGCGCCGTGCACCGCGCCCCGAAGCGGGGCAATGCCCCGGCGCAGGGCGAGGTTCTCCGCCTGGCGCGCGAGGAAATCGCGCTCCAGGTCGGATTGCCGGTCCAGCCGTTCGCGGAGTTGACGTACCCGGCGCCGGTGGTACACCCGCGACCGGTGCACCCGGTAGACGGGAAGCGCCATGCCCAACGCGGCACACGCCGCCGCGGCGATCCACCACGGCGCCTGCCGGCGGAGGGTCTGCTGTTCGCGCGCCGCCGCGGGGAACACGCTCAGGCCGATCGGTGCGCGCCCGAGGCTGGTGAGCGCACAGCCGAGCGCCGGCGTGAACCCGGGGCCGGCGCCCTTCCGGCGCGCCTCGGGGAGATCGGCGGCATCCAGGCATGGCGCGCCCGCGATCGACCCGATCCGCTCCCGCTCGGCCGCGGACCAGCGGCGTTCGCCGCAGACCACGACCGTCTGCGGGACCGCCCGGCGATCCGGCCAGAGCGAGCGGGCGAAGGCCAGGGCCGACGCCAGTTCCCGCGCCCAGCGCTTCCAGGCGTCGTTGTCCGGTTCGGCCGCACCGAATGCGCGAAGGCCGACCGGCAGACGCCGCGCCAGGAGCGGCACGCGGCCCCGGCCCAGGAAGGCGTCGGTCGATTCCGCGGTCACCCGAAGGCACAGCAGCGTGCCCCGGGTCCGCAACTGGGCCGCCGCCCCGTTGTAGAGGGCCAGCGGCGCGGGCACGAGGTCCACCAGGTCCAGCCCCCGGACCCCGGCGTCGCGGAAGGCCGCCTCGACCGCTTCCGCGCGGGCCAGCGCGAAGAGCGCCGCGCGCAATCCTCCCATCCGGCGCTCGCGGCCCAGCGCGCGCACCGTCGCCACATCGCCGTTTCCGTCGAAATGCGCCGCCTGTTCCGCGAGGGTCTCGGCCGGATGCGCGCCGGGGCGGGGGGCGGCAGTCAGGACGCGCAGAAATACCTGCTCGCCCGAGAGACTCAGCGCGCAAGCGCCGCCCTCGGGGCCCTTTTCCGGAGACAACCGCCCCAAACCCCGGATCCTGGCACGGAACGGCCAGGGCCGCCTGCGAACGTACACCGACGCGCCGTCCTCGCCGTGGATGCCCACGATGCCGCGGCGCCGGCTCATGGGTCGCCCTGGCCGTCCGCGTTCGACGGCCGCGCCGATGGCGCGCCTTCAATGATCATCCCGCCCGCGCCGACGCGGTCCGGGGCGTCCGCCCTGGCGCGCAGCGATTCGCCGCGCTCCGAGAGCACCGTGGCGGTCACGAAGATCAACAGGTTCTTGTTCTGCTCCGTCTGCTCCGTTCGGCGGAACAGCGATCCGAGCAGCGGCAGGGAGCCAAGGACGGGCACCCGATGCCGCGTCTCCTGCGTGACGGTGTCGATCAGTCCGCCCAGGACCACCGTCTCTCCGCTCTCGACCACGACCTTGGTCTGCACCTCCCGGCGCGAGATGATGGGCAGCTTGGCGACGACCTGCCGGATCGTCGCGCGATCCGGGTCCGGCGCCGTCGATTCGTCCTGGTAGTTGACGAACCCTTCCAGGCGGCTGATCGTCGGCGTCAACAGCAGGCTGATCGTGCGGAGGTCCGCGCCCACGCTGGGAACGGCGACGAGCGTGATGCCCAGCTCCTGCATCTCCGGCCGGCCCTTCGGGATCAGCGCGGTCACGGTATACCGGCGGTTGTCCGCGTCCACCAGGGCGAAGGCCTGCGCCTGGAATTCGTCGAAGTACAGCAGGTCCTCTCCGTCGCGCAGCTTGGCCGGGCTGTTGTTGACCGTGGTCACGCGCGGCACCGAGAGCGTACGGCTGCGGCCGGTGGCCTCGAGCGCGCGGAGCATCACGTCGAACTGCGGCTCGGTCAGGACCCCCGCGTACGTCAGGTTCACCCCCCAGGGCCCGGGCGGTCGGATCCGGCTGTCCGCTGCGGCATCTTCGCCGAACGGCGGGAACCGGGTCACTTCCCCTTCCCGGATCAGGGTTCTCGGTTCCCGTACGTCGGTTCCATCCTCCTGTGTCGTCCGCGTACGGGTCACCGCCAGATCGGTCCCCAGGATCCATTCGATCCCCAGCTCGCGCAGGTCCGCCGCCATCACCTCCATGAACCGCGCTTCGATCAGCACCTGGGGCGGCGTGGTATCCAGCGCCCGGACGATGCGGTCGATCAGCTCGAGGTTCTCGGCCGTGTTGCGGATGAAGAGCGTATGCGTGTTCCGGTCCAGGTGAACCCGTGCGCCCGGAACCTCGGGCACGAAGAGATCGAGGATCTCCTCGAGGTGCGACCGCGTTTCGGGCAATACCGTCGCCTTCTGCGAGAGCATGGCCACGTGGCCCATGCCGCCCAGGGCGTCCAGGTCCCCGCCCCAGTCGGTCCCGTGCAGGGGCACGCCGCTCGACAGTCGGTAGATGCGGGTCTGGAGCAGCGCCCGCGCGTCCGCCGGATCGGCCGAGGTGACCCAGATCAGGTCCTGGCCGAAGGCGAAGCGCACGTTCAGTTCGCGGCCGATGTAGTCCAGCAGCTCCCGCACCGGGACCCGGTCGGCGCGGATGTTGACCCGCTCGGCGGCGCCCAGGCCGGATTCGGCGATGATGTTGGCGCCGGTATCGTCCGCCAGGGCGTCGATGATGGCGGAAAGCGACGCATCGCGCAGGTGCAGCGTGACCGGCCGGTTCAGCAGCGCGGAAACGGTGCCGTCCGGGATGATCGCCTCCCGCGGCCCGGGCCGGACCAGGCGTTCCAGGCCGAAGCTGTCCGGGATCCGCGCGCGTTCCGTCGCATCGAGCATGGCCCGCCGGTCCGTCTGCCGGGTCTCGCCGGCCAGCCGCTGGGCGCGCGCATCGAGGACCGCGTCGAGCACCTCGCGGCGCAGCGCCTCCAGCCCTTCCGGCTGCGGATCGATGCGCGAGAGGTCCAGGACCGCCGCGAGCGCCTCTTCGTAGCGCCCCGCCCGGTACCATGCGCGGGCTTCCTCGAGGGTCGCGTTCTCCGAGGCATCCGCCCCGCCCGCGATCCCGGGAAGACCGCTGCCCGCAAGCATCCCCGCCAGCGCCAGCGCGCACATCCGGGGAGAACTCCGACGTCGCAGACCGCGGAAGAACCTGTTCATGCCTCGACCTCTTTCCTGTACAACGCGAATACCCGCTCCGCCCGACAAAGGCGTCTCGGAACCGAACAGCCATCTTACGCAGACACCCCCGCGCGCGCAAGCTGGCGCGGGAAGTGGACTTTTCCCCACTTTTCGGCGTGCGGGGGTGATCTCCCGGGCGGCGTGGTGCGGCGGCCGTGCCGCTCGCGTCCGCGAAGGCCCCCGCCTTCGCCAAGGCTACGGCGGGCAAGCCGTGAGCGGCGTTGCGGCGGCGCGGCGCGGACACGAGTTCTGCGCCGCCGACCGTCCTGCTCGTCCTCGTCCTTCGAGAACCGAGGACGAGGACGAGGACGAGGGACGAGGGAAAGAGCCCGGGCCCCAATCGTCCACCGCTATCGTCGCCCCCTATCGTCGCACGAAAGACACCCGCAAGGACCGGCCACGACAGGGAACCGAGCGCCAGCCCCGCGCGCTCGGGCGACGAGCGCGGACGACCCGCCTACGCGCTTCGCGCTTCGGCGCGGCAGGCGAGAGCGGGCGACGAGTACGAACTACGGACCACGAGAGCCTCCGCCCTTTTCCTTTCAGCGTTTCAGCATTTCAGCGTTTCAGCTTTTTCCCTCCTGGTCCGCCTCCGGCCCGGTCTCCGCGCGAATCCAGTCCAGGAATGCCGGCCAGCCGCCCGTGACGGGAAGCGCCACGATGCAGGGACAGTCGTACGGATGCAGGGCGCGGATTCGGTCGCGAAGCGACGCGAAGCTGGACACGACCGTCTTCGCGATCAGCGCCCACTCGTCCGCCGCCTCGATCTTCCCCTCCCAGCGGTAGACGGAGTGGATCGGGCCGAGGAGATTCACGCAGGCCGCGAGGCGCGCCTCGACGATTCGGTGCGCGATCGCGCGGGCCGTCTCTTCGTCCGGAACCGTGCAGTAGACGAACTGCACATCGTCCGACTTCCGGTCATGAAAGGGCTGAATGTCGCATCGGAGTGAACCTGATTTCATCTTGAAGATTCTACGGGATGCGGGTAGGTTGACGCAATATGAACATGTACAACCATGGTGACGATGCGGGCGGGGCGGGCCTTCGCCGGGGCTTGGCTGCGGCCGCCGTGGCGGCGGCCTTTGGCTTGGCGGGGTGTGCCGTTCCGGCGGTCTACCGTCCCACGGACCCCGGCGCGCGGTACGATGCGCCGCACCGGGAGCCGTACCGGGTCGAGATCGCGCCGGCCACGTCGCGCGTGATCCTGGGCGAGCCGGTCGTATTCCGCGTTCGCGTCGTCAACGGCGCCGAAAGCCCCGTCTGGATTCCGCGCGACCCCGCGGTGGTCCTGACCTGGATCTACCCGAGCGGAGTCCGCGACAACCTCGTCAAAGACCTTCCGGCGGCGGTCCATTTCGGCCCCGGGGAGAGCCTCCAGCTCGGGCCGGGAGAGAGCATCGAGCGGATGGTCCGCGTGCGGACGGACGCCTTTCCGCGCCCGGGCCTGGTCGAATTCCGCGCGGTGGTCAGCATCCCGCGCAACACCAACCCGGAGCTCGATCCGTTTCCGGGCGGGCGGTTCGTATCGAACGCCTACGGGGTGCAGGTCGCGCTACGCTAGCATCCCCGCGATAAGGTCGGGCGCCGCGTCGAGCGCGTCCGGGAGCTTTGCGCCATCGCGTCCGCCCGCCTGGGCGCGGTGGGCCTGTCCCCCTCCCCCGCCTCCGGCAACGCGGGCGACCTGGCCGACCAGGCGGCCCGCGTGAACGCCGGCCCGGACGGCGGCTTCGCCGGCGGCGGCCGCGAAGAGCGCTTTCCCCCCGGAGGCCGCGCCAAGAAGGATCAATGCGTCGGGGAGGCGCTCGCGCAGCGCATCGAGCATGCGGCGCAGGCCCTGGGCATCGGTCTCGCCGGCGTCGGCGACCAGCACCCGGCAGCCGTCGATCTCACGGACGCTCTCCAGCAGCGCATCGACCCGACCCAATGCGGCGGCCTCGGCCTGGGCGCGAAGCGCGCGCGCGAGTTCGCGGTTCTGTTCCTGGAGCGCCTCGATGCGCGCGGGCAGTTCCTCCTCGGCGGCGCTGAACCGGCGGCACAGGTCGCGCACGAGCGCGTGCTGCCGGCGGGTCCAGGCGAGGGCCGGTTCGCCGCAGACCGCCTCGATTCGGCGGATACCGGCCGCGACGGAGGACTCGGCCACGATCCGGAAGAGCCCGACCTGGCTCGTGCGCGCAGCGTGCGTTCCGCCGCAGAGCTCGCGGCTGACGCCCTCGACCTCGACCACGCGTACCGTCTCGCCGTACTTCTCGTCAAAGATCGCCACGATGCCGGAACCGGGCACGTCGCTGAACGGCATCTCGGAGACGCGGACCGGGTGGTCCTCGAGAATCCACTCGCCCACCGTTTCCTCGATCCGCGCGAGAACCTCCGCGTCGAGCGCTTCGGGCCAGGTGAAGTCGAAGCGGAGGCGATCGGGGGCGACCAGCGAGCCGGCCTGACGAACCGCGGAGTCCACGTGCATGCGCAACGCCGCGTTGAGCAGATGCGCGGCGGTATGGTGCCGGCGCAGCCGCGCCCGGCGTTCCCGGTCGATCGCGGCCGTCACCGGGGCCCCGGGGGACAGCCGGCCGCGGCGCACGCGGCCGCGGTGGAGGATCAGGCCCTCGGCCGGCTTCTTCGTGTCGCCGACATCCACGCCCGCGTCCGGGCCTTCGATCCGGCCCGTATCGCCGACCTGGCCGCCGGCCTCGCCGTAGAACGGCGTGCGGTCGAGCAGGATCTCGACCTCCTCGCCCTCGCCGGCCTCGTCGAGCAGACCGGCCGGACCGGCCAGGGCCAGGACGCGGGCCTCGACTTCTTCGTTGTCGTAGCCGACGAAGACGGAGGAGAGACCACGGGCGACGAGGTCGGCCGCCGCCTCGCCGCCCGCGTCGCCGTCCTTCCGCGCCCCGCGGGCGCGGGCCCGCTGGGCTTCCATGCGCGAGGCGAATTCCGCTTCGTCCAGGCCGAGCTCCCGCTCGGCGGCCATCAGCCGCGTCAGGTCGAGCGGGAACCCGAAGGTGTCGTAGAGCTTAAAGGCTTCGTCGCCGGGGAACCGGCGGCCGCCCGCGCTTCGGACGCGTTCGGCCACCTGCTCGAAGAGCGCGAGCCCGCGGTCCAGCGTCTGCGAAAAACTCTCCTCCTCCGCCTGCAACGCCCGGAGGATCGAGGTGCGGCGCTCTCCGAGCTCGGGAAACGCCGAACCGAGGCTGGTCTCGACGACGGGAACGAGCCGGCCGAGAAACGGTTCCGTGAGTTCCAGCGTGCGGCCGTAGCGCGCCGCCCGCCGCAGCAGGCGGCGGAGGACGTAGCCGCGCCCTTCGTTCGAGGGCAGTACCCCGTCGGCCACCGCGACGGCGAGCGTGCGGATGTGGTCCGCGATGACCCGCATGGCCACCGCGTCGTCGCCCGCATAGGGGCGGCCGGAGAGTTCCCCGACCGCTTCGATCAGCGGACGGAAGAGATCGGTGTCGTAGTTCGAGGCCTGGCCCTGGAGCACGGCGGTCATGCGCTCGAACCCCATGCCGGTGTCCACGTGCCGGGCCGGGAGGTCCTCGAGGGCCCCGTCCGCCCGGCGATTGTGCTGGATGAACACCAGGTTCCAGAGCTCGATCACGTCGGGCGTGCCGGCGTTGACGCGTTCCGGACCCGCGCCCCCGGGCGTTCGGTCGAAGTGTATCTCCGAACACGGCCCGCAGGGGCCGGTCTCGCCCATCTCCCAGAAGTTATCCTTCTCGCCGAAGCGCAGCACGCGTTCGGGGGGCAGGTCCGTGACCTCGCCCCAGATCCGCGCGGCCTCGTCGTCGTCGCGGTAGACGGTGGCCCAGAGCCGGTCCTTCGGAAGTTTCCAGCGCCCGGTGAGGAGCTCCCAGGCCCAGGCGATGGCCTCGCGCTTGTAGTAGTCGCCGAAGGACCAGTTGCCCAGCATCTCGAAGAAGGTGTGGTGGTAGGTGTCGTGCCCGACCTCCTCGAGGTCGTTGTGCTTGCCGCTGACGCGGATGCACTTCTGCGTATCGGCGACCCGGCGGGCCTCGGGCTTCCGGGCGCCGAGGAAGATATCCTTGAACGGGTTCATCCCCGCATTCGTGAAGAGCAGCGTCGGGTCGGACGGCAACACGACGGGGGCGCTCGGCACGATCGCGTGGCCGCGTTCGCGGAAGAACTCGAGGAACGATTCCCGGATTTCGGAAGCCTTCATCACGCACCGTACTCCGCGCAGCGCCGACCTCGTGCCGGCCGCCGCAGGGCCGCGTATTCTACGGTCCTCCGCGCCGCCCGGCAATCGCGAACCGGGGCGCGAACCGGGGCGCCACGGGACAAGCCCGTGGGGGGCGGGCCCTGCTCGCGATGGTGGGAGCCGGGCGGCCATGACGGACACACGCGTCCCCACGGCCTTGCGCCGTGGGGGGCGGAAAGTTGGTCTTCGGAGCGCGGCATGCCCTCGGGAAGAGCCCGGAGGAGAGCGCGGGGGCGGACCTTCGTGCTGCCTGCGCTCTCTCTTGGGCTCTCTCTGAGGCGCGTTCGCCGGGCTCTTCTCTCAACCTTGCCTCCCCCACGGGGCAAGCCCGTGGGGGCCGGGCGGCATGGTGGCCGAGCCCATGGGGGGAGCCCGTGCTCGGGATGGTCAACGACGCGGCTAGGCCGAAAGCCCCCGGTGCCAGACGTTCATGGATTCGAGCCGGCCGCAGATCTGCGTATTGTTCCAGAGCGTGCCGCCGAAGCGGTAGCCGGCGCGGGCGAAGGCGATGTTCATGCCGCGCGAGCGGGCGCGGGCAATCGTGTACCCGGTGACGTACCCCTCGGCCGCGAGGTCGCGCTCCATGCGCGCGAGGAGCCGGGCGGCGAACCCGCGCCCGCGCGCCTCCGGGTGCGTGGCGAAATCCGTCAGCTCCGCCGCCTTCGCCTCGGCGTCCTTCTCGGCCGAGGCCAGCGCGAGCAGCCGGCCGCCTTCGCGGAGCCCGTAGTAGGCCACATGCCCCCGGAGCGTCTCGCGCAGGTAGTCCGGATCGTGGATCGGGAACGGGTAGGTCTCGAAGACCGCGCGGTAGAGCGCGGCCGCCTCGTCCGCGTCCTCCGCGCCCAGGCGTTCCGGTTCGGCGCCGTCGGGCGGGTCCGTCCGCGCGGCGGCGGCCCGCTCCTCCGCCGCGGCGAGGACCGCCTCGACCGCGGCCTGGTCCGCCCGCGCCCGCGCCGGGTCGGTGTAGAGCGCCATGAACAACGCCGGGGCGCGTCCCCGGTAGTAGCCGGGGACCCGGGCCTCTTCGGCATAGCCCGCGGAACGGAAAGCCCGGGCGCGCGCGGCGGGGACCTTGGCGAAGACCTTGCCGTACCCGCGCGCGCGGGCGAAGGAGGCGAGACGGTCCGGCAACTCGGGCAGGTCGGCCGGGTCCAGCCGCATCAGGTAGACGCGCGCGTTCGCGGGGCCGTGCTGGATGCGGGACCCGCCCAGCCGCTCGACGCGGTCGACGTCGGTCACGCGCCGTCCCCGGACGGCGCCGGCGCCGGGCGCGGCGGCGGCGGGGCGGTCAGCAGCGAGCCGGCGACGAAGACGACGGCGGAGGCCGCCATGCCGAAGACCACGGGCGAGAGGCCGAGGTCGAAGAAGAACGCCTCCACCCCCGGCGACATCAGGCCGCGCGTCCACTGGATCAGGTTCGTCCCGATGCCCCCGACCAGCATGCCCAGCAGCGCGCCGATCGCGTTCGCCCGCTTCCAGAAGAACGCGCCCAGCGTCGGGACGAACAGCCCCGCCACCAGGAATCCGTAGGCGTCGAACACCCCCTCGATGACCGTCCCGAGGCGGAACGCGTAGTAGACCGCCAGCAGCCCGAGCAGCAGCGTGACGACGTGCGAGACCCGGATCATCTTCCGGTGCGGCGCGCCCTTGAAGACATACCGGCCGAGGAAATCGCCCACGATGTTGCCCGACGACGCCACCAGGCAACTGTCCGCCGTCGACATGATCGCCGAGAAATAGGCGGCGGCGACCACGCCCGTGATCCCGATCGGCAACACCTCGTTGATCAGCCGCGGCAGGCCGCGCTCGTTGCCGCCCTCGATCTCGATCAGCTCCGGGTAGAGCGCCCGCGCGCACATGCCCAGAAAGACCCCCATGAACGCCATCACCGGGTATTCGAAGAAGCCGGCAATGTACCAGGCCTTGCGCCCCTCCTTCACGCCCTTGCAGGCGTACATGCGCTGGTAGAGCGTCATCCCCACCAGCCAGATCGGGACGATCAGCACCATCCAGTTGATGAAGGTGACCGCCTCGATGTTGCGCAGCGAGAAGAACTCGTCCGGCAGCGTGGCGCGCAGGGCCGACCAGCCGCCGACCTCGCGAAGCGCGAGCGGTATGGCGAGCACGATGAGGCCGAAGAGCAGGATCAGCCATTGGACAAAGTCGGTGTAGATCACGGCCTTGATCCCGCCCATGACGGTATAGGCCACGATGATGAACCCCATGGCGTAGAGGGAGAAGTGCATGGGATCCCAGCCGAACGGCGGGGCGCGGAACACGGTCTCCGAGGCCAGCGCGGCCCCGGCCTGGATCTGCGAGCCGGTGAACATCAGGTAGCCCACGGCCGAGATCAGCGCCGCCACCAGCGCCACGCGGCCGTCGTAGCGGTAGCGAAGGAAGTCGGGATAGGTCCGCATCCGGTGCGCCAGGTCCGGGCCCTTGATCCGGGGAATGACGAAGACCGCCGTCAGCCAGGCGCCGACCAGCCCGGTGAAAAGCAGCCAGGAGCCGGCCAGGCCCATGACGAACCCGAGCCCGCCCAGCCCGATCGAGAAGCCGCCGCCGACGTCGGTGGCCACGATCGAGAGGCCGAGCGCCGTGGGGGGGATGCGCCTTCCGCCAACGTAGTAGTCGTCCTCGTCGCGGTTGCGCCGGAAGTGATAGTAGCCGACGCCGAGGATGGCGCACATGTAGAGTCCGAAGATCAGGTAGTCCAACGCCTGCATGGGAGGCCTCCTTTCGTTTCCCGCGGCCGGGGTCCGTGCCCGTCTACCCCTCGCCCGGCACGTCTTCCGCTTCGCCGGCCTCGGCGGGGTCCGCTTCGCCGGCGCCGTTCCCGGACCGGCGGCCGAGCCGCTCGTTCCCGGCCGGCACCAGCGAGACCGCGTCGTCGTGGTCGGCCAGCAGCCGCTCGATCCCGAGCGCCTGGTACTCCTCCGCGCCCTCGAGTCGCAGCGAGAGCCGGCACTCCTCGCAGTTGCGGTTGCAGAAGACCGGCCGGTACTGGTCCGGCTCCTTGTAGGTGGTAATCACGCCCTCGAAGTTGCGCAGCACGACCTTGTTCGTGTTCCAGGAGATCAGGTACTGCGGCATGACGGGGATCTTCCCGCCGCCGCCCGGCGCGTCGATGACGTACGTCGGCACCGCCAGCCCGCTCGTGTGGCCGATCAGGCTCTCGATAATCTCCATCCCCTTCCCGACCGGCGTACGGAAATGGCTCAGCCCTTCCGACATGTCGCACTGGTAGAGGTAGTAGGGGCGGACCCGGTTCTGGACGAGCCGGTGGACGAGCCGGCGCATGATCCGGGGGCAGTCGTTGACCCCGGCCAGCAGCACGGTCTGGTTCCCCAGCGGGATGCCGGCATCGGCCAGTCGCGCGAGGGCGCGGCGCGAGGAGGCCGTGATCTCGCGCGGGTGGTTGAAGTGCGTGTTGACCCAGAGCGGGTGGTGGCGCCGGAGCATGGCGACGAGTTCGTCGGTAATCCGGTAGGGAAGCACGACCGGCATGCGCGTGCCGATGCGCACGATCTCCACGTGCGGGATCGCGTCGAGTTCCGAGAGAATCCAGTCCAGGTAGCCGTCGGCGAGCATCAGCGGGTCGCCGCCGGAAAGCAGCACGTCGCGCACCACCGGCGTCCCACGGATGTAGTCGAGCCCTTCCTTCAGGGCGTCGCGGCCGGGGATGAAATCTCGGTCGCCGACCTTGCGCTTGCGCGTGCAGTGGCGGCAGTACATCGAGCAGACATTGCTGACCTGGAAGAGTACGCGGTCGGGATACCGGTGGGTGATGCCCGCCACCGGGCTGTCCTTGTCCTCGGCCAGCGGGTCGGCCATGTCGCCGGGCATGACCTCGAGCTCGGAGGCGCGCGGGAAGGCCTGCAGGAAGACCGGGTCGTTCGCGTAGTCCTTCGCATCGATCAGCGAGAGGTAGTAGGGCGTGATCGAGAGCGGAAACCGGGCCAGCGTGGCATCGAGCCGGCCGCGCTCGTGCGCGGAGAACCGGACGCCCAGCAACGCCTCGAAGGTCGGGATGTCCCGGATCGCGTGGCGCAACTGCCAGCGCCAGTCGCGCCAGCGCTCGCTCCCCCCGGTCTCGTCCAACCGATCCGCGATCGCGGCGCGGCGCTCTTCGTCGGCCAAGGTTGTAGGCATAGTCAGTCCTTGCTTGTCCCTGCACGGTGTCTCGAAGCAGCGTGCAAGCCGTATGATAGCCGCTGTTGTCGCGGACGTCAACTGAAAATGTGACGGCCGGAAGGCCGGACCGCGCGGAGGCTCATGAGGCCAGCCCCCCCCCCGCGAGCGGTGATCGCCGCGGTTTGCCCACGCCGCCGGCGGTCAGATCACGCCCTTGCTCGAGGGCACATCGCGGACGCGCGGATCGCGGGCGGCGGCCGCGGCGAGCGCGCGGGCGACGCCCTTGAAGACCGCCTCGTAGGCGTGGTGGGGCTCGTGGCCGTAGAGGTGAGCGATGTGCAGGTTCATCCGGGCCTGCGTGACGAAGGCGCGGAAGAACTCCTCGATCAGCCCGAGGTCGAAGTCGCGGATCTTCCGCTTGCGGTTGGCGATCTCGTAGACCAGGTAGGGCCGCCCGCCGAGATCGATGGCGACCAGGGCGAGCGACTCGTCCATGGGCAGCACGCTGTGGCCGTAGCGGGCGATGCCGCGCCGGTCGCCGAGCGCCGCGTTCAGCGCGTCGCCGAGCACGAGGCCGAGATCCTCGACGGTGTGATGGTAGTCGACCGCCAGATCGCCCTCGGCGCGCACGTCGAGATCGAGCAGCGCATGCCGCGCGAGCAGCTCGAGCATGTGGTTCATGAACGGCATGCCGGTCTCAACCGCGGTGCGGGCCCGGCCGTCCAGGTTGAGCCGCACCCGGATGCGCGTTTCGCGCGTGGCGCGTTCGATCTCCGCGGTTCTCGACGGGTTCTTCATGATGCACGTCCCCCGCCAACACCCTAGCCGCGCGCCCACCCCCGTGGCGAGGCCAAAGGCGGTCGGCGCGGCGGAGGACCTTCCCCTCTCTTCGCGGCGCGTCCTGCGGAACGTGCTGGAGTGGGATCGCTTGACATGAGGAAGAAGCTGAAACGCTGAAAGGGGAAGGCCGGAGGCCCTCGTGATCCGTAGTCGTCGGCGTAGTCGTCCACCGGAAAGGGACGAGCCGGTCGACGACTACGGCTGACGACGGCGACACCGCTTTCGCCTCACCAGCCACCGCGCGAACCTCGCCAACCGAAAGCGGCGTCGCCGGGCTTCGCCCTCTGCCGCCGCACTCCATATCGCGTCACCCTTTTGGCAGTGTCCGCGCCGCGCCGCCGCAACGCCGCTCACGGGGCCTTCGCGGACGCGAGCGGCACGGCCTGCCGCACCACGCCGCCCGGGAGATCACCCCCGCACACCGAAAACTGGGGAAAGCCCTCTGGGCGCGGGGCCGCCGCGCGGCGATTGCCACGCGGCGGCCCGGACCGTATAGTAGAGCGGTTCTTACCGGAACGAAACGAGGTGCGGCATGGGCGGCTGGAACATGAGGCGATCCGTCACGGGGGGCTTGCTGGCCCTCGCGCTGGCGATGAATCTCGCGGTCGGCGCCCGGATCCATGCGCAGGAGGCGGGCAACGATGACCGCGACGATCCGTACGAGCTGATCGCCGTCTTCACCCGCGTGGTCGAGCAGGTCCGCCGCGCCTACGTCGATACCGACCGCACCCGCTACCGCGAGCTGGTGCACGCGGCCTTGCGCGGGATGCTCCAGTCGCTCGACGAACACAGCCAGTTCATGGATGCCGACCAGTTCTCCGACCTTCAGGACGACACGGCCGGACAGTTCGGCGGGCTCGGCGTCGTGGTCGGCGTGCGCGAGAACGTGTTGACGATCGTGGCGCCGATGGAGAACACGCCCGGCTTCCGCGCCGGCCTGCTGGCGGGCGATCGCATCCTGGCGATCGACGGCGAGGCGACCGAGGGGCTCTCGCTGAGCGATGCGGTCCGGAAGATGCGCGGCGAACCGGGTACGCGGATCGAGCTGCGGATCGGGCGCGAGGGCGCCGACGAGCCGTTCGATGTCGAGCTGGTCCGGGCGGTGATCAGCCCGCCCAGCGTGACCGACGCGCGGATGCTCGACGACGGGATCGGCTACCTGCGGATCGCCCAGTTCAACGAACCGGCCGCGGATGCGGTCGCCGATGCCATCCGCACGCTGCAGGGCGAGGGCATGCACGCGCTGGTGCTCGACCTTCGGAACAATCCCGGCGGGCTGCTCCGCTCGGCGATCGAGGTCGCGCAGCACTTCCTTCCACGCGGGGCGCTCGTGGTGTACACGCAGGGACGCGACGAGCGGCAGCGGCAGACGTTCAACGCGCGCCGGACCGGCCGCTACCAGGATCTGCCCATGGTGATCCTGGTCAACCGGGGCACGGCCAGCGCCGCGGAGATCGTGGCCGGTGCGCTGCAGGACCACGGACGCGCGATGCTGATTGGCGAACAGACGTTTGGCAAGGGCTCGGTGCAGACGGTGCTGCCGCTTCAGGACGGTTCGGCCATCCGGCTGACGACGGCGCGGTACTACACGCCGGGCGAGCAGGTGATCGACGGGCGCGGCGTGGAGCCCGATGTCCGGGTCGTGATCGACCCCGAGACGTGGCTGGCGATCCAGCGCCGGCGCGCCGAGCGCGAGGGGGCTCCCCCGGGCGAGGACGAGCCGGCCGTGGACCCGGACGATCCGCAGCTCGAACGGGCCGTTGACGTCCTGCGCGGGGTGCTGTTGTGGCGCGCGCAGAACGGCGGGGCTCCCGCCGGCTGAACGGCCTCGGGGCGCGGGACCGCGGCCGCCGCGAGGGTGCGCGGCCAGGGAGGAACAGGGCATGGCGGATCGGATTCCCGCGAGCCAGCGGGCGGTGCAACTGGTCGGGCCGGACCGCCTGGTCCTGAACGAAGACAAGCCGGTGCCCGCGCCGGGCGAGCGCCAGGTCCTGTGCCGCGTGATCGTGGTCGGCCTCTGCTTCTCGGATCTGAAACTGCTCAAGCAGTTCTCGGAGCATGTCCGCAAGGCGCCCGTGGTGGCGGGGGTTCCGGACGAGGTGCTGGACGCGCTCCCGTCCTACGTGCCGGGCGAAGCGCCGACAGTGCCCGGTCACGAGCCGGTGGTCGAGATTGCCGCGGTCGGCCCCGGCGTAGAGCGCTTCCGTCCGGGCGAGCGATACTTCGTGCAGGCCGACTGGCGGTGGCTGAAGACCTCGACAGGAACGAACGGAGCCTTCGGCTACAATTTCGAGGGGGCGTTGCAGGAATACGTACTGCTCGACGAACGGCTGCTCCTCTCGCCCGAGGGCGAGTCCATGCTGATCCCGGCGCCCGCGGGCGCACGCGCCGCCTCCGCGTTCGCGCTGGTCGAGCCGTGGGCCTGCGTCGAGGACGCCTACCGGGTGCGTGAACGCCAGGGGCTGAAGCCGGACGGCCGGCGCCTGATCGTCGCGGACGCCGCGCCCGACGCGGCGCGGCTGCGGACCTTCCTCGAGGGACAGCCGGGGGGACGGCGGCCCGTCTGGTGCTCGACCCGGCCGCGCCCGGAGGGATTGGAGGCGGACGCCGTGCCGGACCTGGAGGCGCTGGGCGATGCCGTCTTCGACGACGTCCTGTACTTCGGCGCCGATCCCGCCACGGCGGAGGCGCTCTGGGCACACGGTGCGCCGGGCGCGCTCTTCCTCTTGCTGCGCGGCGCGACCGCCTTCGGCCGGCCGGTCCAGACCGACGTGGGCGGAGTCCACTACCGCGGCTATCGCCTGGCCGGCGCCGCGACGCTCGATCCGGCCGACGCGTTGGCGGCGATTCCGGAGACCGGCGAGCTGCGTCCCGACGACGTCGTGCACGTCGTCGGCGCCGGCGGCCCGATGGGCGTCATGCACGTCGTCCGTAACCTCTGCCAGGGCGTGCCCGGTGTTGCGGTGCATGCTTCGGACCTGAGCGACGCGCGCCTGGCCGCGCTGGAGCGGATCGCCGGACCGCTGGCCCGCGCGAACGGAACGGCCTTCCACCCGTTCAACCCGAAGACCGCTCCGCTGCGCCAGGCCGTCGACTACGCGGCGGTCATGGCCCCCGTTCCGGCGCTGGTCGCCGCCGCCGTCGCGGCCGCCGCGCCCCGCGGCATCGTCAACATCTTCGCCGGCATCCCGCCGGGGCAGTGCGCACCGCTCGACCTCGACGCCTACGTCGAGCGGGGCCTCTACATGATCGGCACGAGCGGCTCGGTGATGGAGGACATGCGCATCGTGCTGGAAAAGGTCGAAGAAGGGCGGATGGACACGAACGTATCGGTGGCCGCGGTCAGCGGGCTGGACGGCGCGATCGACGGCATCCGCCGGGTGGAACGCCAGGACATTGCCGGGAAGATCATGGTCTATCCCGGGTGCCGTGGCCTGGGGTTGACCCCGCTCGAACGCCTGGCCGATGCGGCGCCCGAGGCCGCCGCCGGGCTGCGCGAAGGCGTCTGGACCCGGGAAGCCGAGGATGCGCTGCGCGCCCGTTGGGAAGCGTGACGGACCGGCCGAACCCGTGCGGGAGCAGGAACGCGATGGCGGAGCACGGACTCGAGCTGCTGACGTGGACCTGGCCGCGACGTTCCTCGGACTACTGCCTCGTCGTCGAGCGCCCCAGGGGGGCGTGCCTTGCCGGCTGGTACGGCGTCGCCGACATGATCGGCCGGCCGGTCCGCCGCTACGGCTGGCGCGGCTACGTGCGCGCGATCGAACGACGGCTGCGCCGACGATTGCGCACCGCGGACCCGGCTACGGAGGCCGAGCACCAAGCCCTGTTGCGCGACGAGCTCGTGCGCCACGACGCCTACCTGCACGACATCCGCTCCCGGCATGACGACTCGGCCTTCGGTTTCTGCGTCTGCTTCGCCGCCGTGTACGGGCACGCCTGCCGGGTCTACAATCTCGGCGATGCCCGGGCCTGGCGCCTGCGCCGGCAGGCGACGCCCGGCCGGAGGACGCCGGCCTTCGCGGCGCATGCGCTCACGCGCGACCACAACGGCGTCGACCAGCGACTCCGCGAGACCGGGAGTCCGACGGCCTTCTTCGGCAGCGAGCTGCTCGATCTGAGCCGGAAGCTGACCTGCTTTCTCGGGATCGGAGAGGCGGAAGCGGTCCACGCGGCGATCGACGAGTCGGGCGAAACCTTCACGCTCGAACCGAACGAATGCCTGCTGCTCGCCACGGACGGATTCTTCATGCCCATGATCCGCGAAGCGCTCGGCCTGAGCGAAGGCCTGACGCTGCAAAGCTTCTACCTCGAGGACTGGCTGGCCCAACTGCTGGCCCGCGAGGCGGACAATCTCAAGACCACGCGGCCCTCCTGGTCGGACCTGGTTGGCGGACTCGTGGCCGAGGCCCGCGCCGGCGCCGCTCGCCATCCCGCCTACCGCGACGATATCGCCCTGCTCGCCCTGTACCGGGCGGGCGACTGAACCGGGAGCCGCCATGGGCCGCGTCGAAGTTTCCGAGGGGTTGATCCGGTTCCTGGCCGGGCGGATGCGGGAGCGGGACCTGCACGCCAGGCGCAGGCCGCTCCGGCACGAGGTAGGCGACCGGCTGCGCCTGGAGATCGAAGGCGTCTTTCCGCCCGTGCGCGGCACGGCCGAACTCGAGCTCGAGCGGTTTCTCGGCGGCGGTTTCGCCGGCCAGGTCTATCGCGCGCGGCTGCTTCGGCTCGAGCTCCCGGACGGAGCGTCGGTGCCCGGACTGCGCGAGGGCGACCGCTACGCGGTCAAGATCCTCGTCCCGCCCGGCCGCGGCGCGCGGCGCTTCCGCGATGCGCTCTTCTGGCTCGCCTTCCAGGGGCCGTTCAGCGCCCAGGTCAGCCGCGAGGCCTGTCGCAGCGGGCTGCTCTGGCAGCGCCTCTTCCGGCAGGTGGCCGCCCGTCGCTTCGGCCGGGATACGGCGGTCAAAGAGGTCTATGCCGCGTTCCACGATCCGGTCGTGGGCGCATGGGGCGAGATCACCGAATGGGTCGAAGGCCGGACCTGGCGGCTGGAATCCGATGCCGGGCTGCGCGGCCGCCGGCGCTGGCGGTCCACGGCGCCGGAAATGACCGGCAGCCCCGAGTACCTCGCCAAGCGCCGGTTCATGGATGCGCTGGTCCGGCTGATGCGCGAGATGGGGGCGCCGGAGTTCGCCCGCCAGTACACCTGGTGGACGATGAAGAGCCAGCCGAACGTGCTGAAGCGGACCGACGTCGACGAGCCCGGCCCCGGCGGCGGACTCTGCGCCATCGACTTCCGCGCCGGCCTCGCCCTGCTGCCCTTCCTGCCCATGAGCCCGGCGGACGTCGCGCTCGTGCTCGAGGGGCTCTTCCGGCGCCGGACCCTCGCGCAGTTCGACCGCTGCGACTTCGGCCGGCTGCGCGCCTTTCTCGCCGGCGATCCCGCATGGGCCGACCTGGCGCCCCTGGCGGACGCTTTCGAAGCGGCAGATCGCGCCTACCGCCGCTCGCTGCTCGACATCACGCATCACGGATTCCGGCTGGCGACCGACGCCGCGCTGCGGCGTGACGTGCGCGACGGCCTGATCGAGGGGTACCGGGCGAACGACCTTGTGGACGCCGATTTCGCCGGGCGCCTGCGCGACTCGCCGCTGCGCTTCGGCCTGTTCCGCGTCCTGGGCGCGGTCCCGCTCCTGGGCCGCCCGCTGCGCCGGTTCTGGGGCCACCGCGACTGGCGGCGGCACGTCGTCGCGCAATTCCGCTCGGTCCGCTACCTCCGCCTCGCCCTGCAGGCGCGCGCGGCGGCGGGCCTGGTGGAAGGGCTGCGCGCCGGGCGGATCGGCGAGAAGCGCGCGCGGGCGCTGGCCGACCGGCCCGTCCGGTTCCTCCTCGAGTGGCACACGCTCGGCCGCCTCCCCGCGGTCGGGGTGCACCGGGCGCTGGCCGAACCGGCCTGGGCGCTCGGGCGGATCGCGGACTTCTTCCGGTTCCTCCGGGACTTCCTCGTCTCCGCCGCCTTCCGCGAGGAATGGTTCCTCGACGAAATCGCCGCGGGCGTCGAGGGCGGGATGCTGACCGAACTCGAGGCCGACGAGATCCGCGGCCGGGTGCGCGATCCGTTCATCGTGAAGTACCTCAAGTGCCTCGGCGTGCACTTTGCGACGCTGCCGCTCACGCAGGTCGTCAGCCTGCTCGTCGGCGCGGCCGTGGCCGGTTGGCTCCTTGCCCGCGGCCGGGGCTGGGGCGAGGCGACCGTCGCCTTCGGGGCCGTGATGCTCTTCTTCCAGGTCTTCCCTGTCTCGCCCGGCTCGCTCGCGCGCGGCTTCTTCGTGGTCGGCCTGATGATCCGCGAGCGGAACCTGCGCGACTACGCCGTGGCCGCGCCGCTCTCGTTCGTGAAGTACATCGGCTACCTGGCGTTTCCCCTGCAGATGACGGCGACCTATCCGCGGCTCGCCCGGTTCATGGCCGCGCGCTGGGCGACCCGCGCCGTGCATATCGTGCCGGTCTTCGGCGAGAAAGGCGCGCTGCTCGAACACGCCGTCTTCGACCTCTTCTTCAACGTCCCGCAGAAGATCGGGCGCTGGTTCCGGCCGCGGGCCGGCGCACTCCTGACCGCCTGGATGGTTCTCGGCGTGGCGCTCGGCGCGGCGCTCTCCCGGGGCTGCGCCGCCGGCGACGACCCGCCCAAGGACCTGCTGAACCTCTGGATCGCCGTCGTCGCGCTCTTCGTCCTGCCCCGCGCGCTCTTCCTCCCGCTGCTCCGTCGCCCGCGCGCGCCGACCGGCGCGCGCGAGAGCTGAGCGCCCGTCAGCTCACGAGCGGCTGACGCGAGCGGACGCCCTTCCCGCGCCGCAGGCGCCTTGGAGTGCGGCGACACGTCGCCGCTTTATTCCGCCGCGTCGCGACGCGGCGGGGGACGAAAGCGGCCTCGCGAGGCCGCAGTCCAAAAGCGCCGCTGCGCGGCGCGGGACCGGCGCGAGCCGCGATGCCCGGCCCGTCGCGCGGGAGAGTGCCCCCCGCCGGAGCTTCCGTTCAACGTTCGACGCTCGCTCCCTCCAACCGCCCCGTTCCCACCCCATTCTGCGTATTCTGCGTATTCTGTGGTTCCTCCTCCGCCCTCGCCCTCCGGGCTACGGCGGACAGGCTACGCCGACGACTACGGTTCACGACAGGAGGTCTTCAATCGTCCACCGTAGTCGTCGCCGTCGTCGTCGACCGGAGAGACCCAGGGGCGGAAACCGGCAAAGACCCACACTCGCGGCCACGGCCCGGTCACGGCGAGGGATGGTCCCCCGTCTTTCGGGGAGCGGCGCGGAAGATGGCGCGGTCGAGCAGGCCGTAGGCGTCGAAGCTGCGGCGGACGGTCAGGGCGATGGCGAGGAAGACGGTGATCGCGGTCCCGGCGAAGATTGCGATCATGATCGCAATCTGGTACTTGATCGCCGTCATCGGGTCACCGCCGCCAAGGATGACGCCGGTCATCATGCCCGGCAACGCAACCAGCCCAATCGTCGCCATCGTCGCGACCGTCGGCCGCAGCGCCGCCTCGATCGCCTCGCGGAACCAGGGCCGCAGCGCCTCGCCCAGCCGCGCGCCCTGGGCCAGCGCGAGGTGGTGGGACTTCTCGGCGCGCGCGATGGACTCGTAGAACTGGCGCAGCCCGATGATGTCCGCGCGCAGGCAGTTGCCCAGGATCATCCCGCCGATCGGGATGACGTACTGGGCGTCCAGGATGCCGGGCCGGCGGAGGATCGGGCCGACGAAGACCAGCACGGGGAGCGCCGTGCCGGCCAGCAGCGCGAGGAAGAGCGGGAGCGCGAAGCGGCGCGGCGCCAGGCGGCAGCCGCGCACGATCGAACCGTCGGCGACCAGCACCATCACGGTGAGCCAGGCAAGGTTCAGCAGGGGCCGGTTCAGCCGGAAGACGACTTGCAGGTAGAAGCCGACGAAGAGCAACTGCACGGTCATCCGGACCACGGCGATCCCGCTCTCGCGGAGGATCGGCACACGCAGGAAGAGCAGGATCGCGAGCGGTGCGATCAGCAGCAGGTAGGCCGCGGCCATGCTCCCGAGCCCGAGATCGACGATGCCGTCCATGCGCTACCCCCTCCCCCCCGGCACCGTCACGACCCGACTCGCGAAGCGGCCCCAGGTTTCGTCGTGCGCAACGGCGAGCACGGTCGTCGACGCGTCGGCCGCAAACCCGTCCGTCACGCGTTTCCGGTTGTCCGCGTCGAGCGCGGAGGAGGCCTCGTCGAGCAGGACGATCGAGCGGTCGAGCAGGAGGGCCACGATGATCGCGAACCGTTGCTTCTCGCCGCCCGAGAGTGCGCTCGTCTCCTTCGCGAGCAGATCGGGCGCGAGGTGGAAGCGCTCGAGCAGCGCGGGCAGGCGGTCGAGGTTACCGCGCAGCGCGGCGTTCGCCCGGTAGCCGAACGGGCGCCGGACGGCCTCGCCGGCCGTACCGGGACCGAGATCCGGCTCCTGGGCGACGTAGGCCATGCGGCGCCGCAAGGCCCAGACGCTGCGCCCGTCCATCGGCTCGCCGAAGACGCGGACGCCGCCTTCGTCGGGCACCGCCAGGCCCATCGCGCACCGGAGCACGGTGCTCTTGCCGGTGCCCGAGGGGCCGGTCAGCACGACCTTCTCGCCCGGGTCCAGGCGCAGCGAGAAGCCGCGCAGGACCCAACGGCCGTCGAACCGGACGCCCAGCCCCTCGAGCTCAAGCGCCGCGCTCACCGGCCGGTCCCTTCGCCGCGCAGCGGGCGGGCGTCCATGTTGCGCAGGATACGGGGTTGCCGCACCGTGCTCACCTCCGGCGTAACGGGTAGAGAACCTGGAACGGAACGCGGATCTCTTCGCGCCCCTCCACGTCGGTCACGATCCGCAGGTGCTGTCCGTCGAGTTCCGCACGGGGGCGCAGGATGTCGACGCGGACCTGGTAGCCGCGGGGCCCGGCCTCCTCGACGCTTGCGCGGACGCCCTCGGGTGTCTCGACGCCGAGGATGCGGAACGCGGCGATGCGGCCCGGGCGCACGGAAACGAACCGGGTCACCGCGCCCCGCTCGCCGGCGGCGAGCACCATCTCCGCGGGCGACACGATGATCGGGTCGAGACGCCGGACCGCCAGCGGTACACGGTGTTCGGCGCCGTCGTCGGTGACGATCCGCAGCTCCGCGCGCTGTGTCGCGGCGCCATCGAGCGGCGGGACGGTGCGCACCTGCACGCGGTAGTGGCGGTCCGGCGCGACCTCTTCGACGTTCACCGCGAAACGGGGCGAGTCGGTCCGCGCGTCCACGACGCGGCCGGGCCGGTCCGGCGCGAACGTGACGTCGACCGCGGCCTCGGCGCGGTCTTCGCTGTCGCCCGCGTCGAGCGTGAGGGCCGGCGGCTCGATGGCGACGGGCGGCGCGATTTCGCCGCGGAAGCCGAGCCGCAGCTCGGGGTTCGCCGGGTCGTCGGAGAGCACGAGAATCCAGGCCTCGACCGGGCCGCGCAGGCCGCGCAGCGGGAGGGTGGCCTGCAGCTCCGTCGCTTCGCCCGGTGCAAGGCGCCGGGCGCCGAGCGCCGTCTCGGCGCCGTCGTAGAGCGCGCGCACGTCGACGATCTCCAGCGGCGCCGCGCCGGCGTTGCGGAGCGCGAACGCGTGGCGGATCCGGCCGGCGCCCGGCGCCCGGCGGCCGAAGTCCAGCACCGGCGCCTCGCAGACGAGGCGCGGCGCTTCGCCCGGCGCGGCCGCCGCCAGCAGGAGCGCGGCGGCGCAGGGCGCGAGGCGCTCAGGCCAGCTTCGAGAAACGCGCATAGGCTTCGGCCCAGGCGGACTCGTCGCGCGGCTCGAAGACGCGGCGCTCGAAGGAGCGCGCCACGAGCGCGCGGCCCTCGGCGAGCGACCGGATCCGGCGGCGCGCGAGCAGTTGCATGAGGATATTGCCGGCCGCCGTCGCCTCGACAGGGCCGGCGACGACCGGCCGGCCGATGGCGTCCGCGGTGAACTGGTTGAGCAGCGCGTTGCGCGACCCGCCGCCGACGATGTGCAGCGTCTCGATGCGTCCGCCGTGAAACGCCTCGAGCTGGTCGAAGACGCGGCGGTAGGCGAGGGCGAGGCTTTCGAACACGACCCGCGCGATGTCGCCGCGCTCCCCGGGCGGACGCTGCCCCGTGCGGCGGCACCAGGCGCGGATGCGCTCGGGCATGCGGCCCGGCGCGAGGAACGCGGAGTCCAACGGATCGATCGCGGCCTGGAACGGCGCGGCCTTCGACGCCAGGCGGGTGATCCGGTCGTAGGACAGCTCGGTCCCGCCGTCCTCGACCTGCCAGGCGCGGCGGCATTCCTGGAGGATCCAGAGCCCCATGATGTTCTTCAGCAGCCGGTTGGTCCCGCAGACGCCGCCCTCGTTGGTCATGTTGGAGGCGAGCGTGCGCTGGTCGATGCGCGGGCGGTCCGTCTCGATGCCCATCAGCGACCAGGTGCCGGAGCTCAGGTAGGCGAACGGCCCGGCGGCGGCATCGGCCGGGACCGCGGCGACGGCGGACGCGGTGTCGTGGGAGCCGGGCGCGACGACGGCGCAGCGCGCGAGGCCGGTTTCGTCGGCGACGCCCGGGCGGAGCGCGCCCAGCTTCGTCCCGGCCTCGACGACCTCGGCGAAGAGCCCCGCGGGGATGCCCAGCTCGCGCAGCAGGGCGCGGGCCGGCGCCTTCCGCCGCGGATCGAAGCACTGGCTCGTGCTGGCGATCGTCCACTCGTTGCAGCGGCGGCCGGTCAGCCAGTAGTGAAAGAGGTCGGGCATGAAGAGCAGCGTACGCGCCGCATCCAGCTCGGGCGCGCGGGCCCGGGCCAGCGCGAGAAGCTGGTAGAGCGTGTTGATCTCCATGAACTGGAGGCCGGTCCGGCGGTAGATGCGTTCGCGGCGGGCCTTCCGGAAGGCCCGCTCGAGCATCCCGGCGGTGCGCCCGTCGCGGTAGTGAACCGGGTTGGCCAGCAGCGCGCCGCGCCGGTCGAGCAGGCCGAAGTCCACCCCCCAGGTGTCGACGCCGAGGCTGACCACGCGGCGGCCGTGCGCCCGGGCGGCGCGCGCGAGTCCGGCGGTCATTTCCCGGTAGAGCCGGAGCGCATCCCAATGCAGCGCGTCGGGCAGCGCGACCGGCTCGTTCGGGAACCGGTGCGCTTCCTCGAGCCGCAGGTGCTTGCCGTCGAAAAGCCCGGCCATCACCCGCCCGCTCTCCGCTCCGAAATCGGCCGCCAGGTACACTTCGCTGCGATCTGCCATGGTCCCGTCCTCCGTGCTGCGATGCGGAGTCAGTCTACCGCACCCGCCCGCCGCCGGGAAGCCTGCCGGGAAGACAGGATCGCGGCGCGGCGGAGAAGGCGCGCGGTGCGGAAGATGAGGGCGGAACCGCGAATGGACGCGAATGGATGGGGGAAAGACAACGATTTCGACAACGATCGCGACAATGATGGGGAGCCGGGAATCCTTGTCGAGATCATTGTCGAAGAGCGGATGGAGTCGAAGCAGGCGCGAGGGGGGCCGAAGACAACGATTTCGACAATGATCCCGACAACGATGGGGAGCGCATCTCCTGCTCGTCCTCGTCGTCGTCCTCGTCCTCGATCTCGATCTTCTCCGGGCTCTTCCCGATCGAGGACGAGGACTGGGCAGGACCGCGACGGCCGGCGCCGTAGGGGCGGCCCCCCGTGGCCGCCCGAAGGACGGCGGGGGGCGAGGGGCAGGGAGACGGCGCAAGCCTCGTAGTCCTAGTCGTAGTCGCAATCGTAGTCGGGGTGGCGCGGAGGCTGGGGGGGAGGAGTCGAAGACTACGATTGGGACTAGGACTGCGACTACGATGAGGGGACGGCGCAAGCCTCGTAGTCGCAATCGTAGTCGCAATCCTAGTCGGGATGGCGCGGAGACGGGTAGGGAGAGGCGAGGACTACGATTGGGACTAGGACTGCGACTACGATGGGGAGGCGTCCGGTCACCGTTAGCGCATCCAGCAACCGGCTCAGACCTCCCGCCGCTGCCAGCGGCCGGTTTCGAACCAGGCGGTGACGAGCACCGCGTGTACGGCGATGGCGAGGACCATGGCCCACCAGATGCCGTCGAGCCGCCCGTCGGGACCGCGCGAGGCGAACACGGCAAGCGGGAGCTGCACGCCCCAGAGGCTGATGACGGTGGCGACCATCGGCCAGAACGTGTCGCCCGCGCCCTGCAGACTGCGGCCGAGGATAATGGCGGGGGCGGCGAGCAGGTACGAAGGCGCGACGATGCGCAGCAGCCGCACGCCGATGCGGATGACCTCGGGATCGTCGTTGAAGACGCCGATGACGGCCGGCGCATAGACGACGACGCCGAGCGCGGCCACGGCGATGAACGCCGCATCGTAGCCGGTCGCCAGCCAGGCGGCGCGGCGCGCGCGCCTGGGCCGGCCGGCCCCGAGGCACTGGCCGACGATCGTCGCCGACGCCGCGCCGAGCACGAAGGCGGGCATGAGGAAGACCATGAAGCAGCGCCAGGCCGTCCCGTAGGCGGCCACGGCCGCCGTGCCGAAACCGGCGACAAGCCGCATAAGGACCAGCGAGACGAGGCTGCGCGCGAGCATCTGGCCGGAGCCCGGAAGGCCGATGCGGACGATGCGCCCGAGCTGCCGGGCGTCCGGCCGCCAGAGGCGCGCGCGGAGCCGGACCCGCGCGCGGCGCCGGTGCAGGTGCGCCACTAGGCCGATCGCGGCTACGGCCTGGGCCAGCACGGTCGCCCACGCCGCGCCGCGCACGCCCAGCTCCGGGAACGGGCCGATGCCGAAGATCAGCAGCGGGTCCAGCCCTATGTTGAGCACGGCGGCCGTGGCCATGAAGGCCATCGGCCGGACCGTGTCGCCCGCCCCCTGAAGCGCCGCGTTCCCGACGAAGAGCAGGTTCATCGTGAAGCTGCCGGCCAGCAGGATGCGCAGGTAGTGCCCGCCCTCGTCCGCGACCTCGGGCGCGGCGTCGAGCAGGACCAGCACGCTGCGCGAGAAGACCGCGCCGATGCCGGCCGTGACCGCGCCCACGAGCAGGGCGAGCAGGAGCGACTGGCCGGCGACGCGGCCCGCTTCCCACGGGCGTCCGGCGCCGACCGAGCGGGCGACGAGCGCGATCGTCCCGGCGGAGAGCCCCATGATCGCGGGGAAGACCATCATCATCACGGCCCCGCCCATCGCGACGGCGGCCAGCGCGGCGGGTCCGAGCCGGCCCACCCAGAAGAGGTCGATCACGCTCTGCGCGTTCTGCAGCAGCGCGCTGACGAGCATCGGCCAGGCCAGCCCCAAGATGGCGGGCCCGAGGGGTCCGTCGATCAGCGGCCGGCCGGCCTCGGGCGACGGCCGGTCAGAGCTCGACGTAGAAGCCAATCTCGGCCTCGATCTCCCGCGCCGTCGCCTCGACCGTGGCGGCCGGGACCGGCTGGTTGACCTTGAAGATGGCGCAGGAGAACCGTCCCTGCGAATCGTGCGGGTTGCGCACGTCGTCGATGTTGATTCCCGCTTCGGCCATCGCGGCGCCGATCCGGCCGATCACCCCCGGCCGGTCGCGGTAGACGAAGGCGACGGTATGGCCCGTCGGCTCGAAGTAGAGTTTGTCGAAGTCGTTGATCCGCGCCACCATCAGGTTGCCCTCGGCCACGGTACCGCGCACGCTCGCGCGCCGGAGCTTCCCGCCGCCCAGCCCGGCGACGAGGTCGATCGTCAGCGAGTTGTGGAACCCCTTGTGCTCGTCCGTCTCGCGGTCGGTGTACTCGATACCCGCCTCGCGCAGGGCGCGGCGGGCCGCCGCGTGGTCCGAGGCGCGATCGAACGAGGGATCGAGCGCCGCGACGATGGGCACGAGCAGCCACTCGGCGTAGGGCTTGAGCGAGCCGTAGAAGCTGGTCTCCACCAGCTCGAGCTGGGCGCCGCGGCCCACCACCTGGCGGGCCAGCTTCGTGAGCGTGAAGGCCAGTTCGCCGAAGGCCGGATCGAGCCCCTCGGGGATGTCGCGGTTGACGACGTAGCTGGCGATGCCCATGTCGTCGTACTCGATGAGCTGCTCGGCGGCCCGGCGCGCGGCGTTCTCGTTGGCCTCGCGGGTGCTCGCGCCCAGGTGCGGCACCATCAGGTCGGCGATATCGGCCACCGATTTCGGCCCCGCCGCATCCTTCGGATAGACGTCGTTGAGAAAGCGCAGTGACTTCGCGGCCCGGGCCTCGCGCAGCGCCGCCTCGTCCACGATGCCCGCGCGCGCGCAGTTGACCAGCGTGGCGCCGGGCTTCATCCGGCCGAGCAGCTCGGCGCCGACCAGGCCGCGCGTCTCCTCGGTCTCGGGCAGGTGGAGCGTGACGAAATCGCTCTCGGCGAAGAGCGTCGGGAGATCGACCATGCGCACGCTCCACGCCTCGGCGCGGTCCTCGGCGACGAACGGGTCGTGGCCCAGCAGCGTGACCTCGAACCCCGCGAGACGGCGGGCGACCAGGCGGCCGATGGCGCCGAGCCCGAGGATGCCGACGGTCTTCCCGGCCAGCTCGCGCCCCATGAAGGCGCTCTTCTCCCAGCGGCCGGCCCGGCAGGAGGCGTCGGCCTTCACGAGGTGCCGCGCGTCGGCCAGCATCAGGGCGACGACTTCCTCGGCCACCGCATTGGCGTTCGCCCCGGGCGTGTTCATCACGTCGATGCCCCGCCGCCGCGCGTGGCGCGTATCGATCGTGTTCACGCCGGCGCCGGCGCGGAGCACCACCTTGAGCGCCGGCAGCGCATCGAGGACTTCCGCGGTAATCGGCTCGCTGCGCACGATCAGGGCATAGGCGTCCGGATGCGCGGCGGCGAGGGCGGGCAGCCCGGTGTCCGCATCCTGGACGACCGTGTAGCCGCCGTGCGCCTCGAGCAGCGTCCGCGCGACGGCATCGAGCTTCGTGGGGATCAGCACCTTCCGCATCGTCAGACCTCGGGATCGAGCGCCTCGATCCTGGCGCCCAGCGCGTAGTCGCGGTTCATCCGCGCGCGCGGGAGCATCCCGTCGATGAACCGGGCGGCGACCTTGCGCTTGTAGTCCCAGCGTTCCGCCTGCCGCAGCAGCAGGTAGGCGGCATAGACGTCGACGAACAGGTCGGTCGCGTGGGCGGCCACCAGCTCCCGGTAGGCGGCGTCCTTCTCCTTCAGAAACGCCAGCGTTTCGGTCAGCAGCGCGCGGGCCTCGCCGACGCGCGTCCGCAGGGCGGCGAGCTCCTCGTCCGGCGCCTCGCGCGCGGCCTCGGTCTCGATCAGCGCGTCGAGGTCGCCCCGGACGAGCCGCGGGACCGCCCAGTTGACCTGGATCTGCGAGGTGCCCTCGTAGATATTCGTGATCCGCACGTCGCGGTAGAGGCGCTCGACCGGGTAATCCTTCATGAACCCGTTGCCGCCGTGGATCTGGATGCTGTCGTAGCAGACGCGGTTGGCGACCTCGGTCGTGAAGTATTTCGCGATCGGCGTGAGGGCTTCGGCGACCCGCCCGTAGCGGCGCGTCTCCTCGCGCAGGCCGCGGGCCTCGGCGCCCTGGTGCAGGTCGACAATCTCGCTGGTGGCGTAGAGCAGCGCGCGGGCGGCCTCCGTCTGGACGCGCATGTTGGCCAGCATCGCGGCGACCTGCGGGAACTCGCGGATCGGGCGGCCGAACTGCTCGCGCTCGCGCGCGTAGCGCTCGGCCTCGAGCAGCGCGGCCTGCGCGATGCCCTGGGCCTGCGCGCCGATCGCCAGCCGGGCGGCGAGCATCAGCCAGGCCGTGTACCGGGCCAGCCCCATGCCGCGGGTTCCGATCAGCCAGGCCGGGCACTCGTCGAAGACCAGCTCGCAGGTGGGCGAGCCGTGGATGCCGAGCTTGTTCTCGATGCGGCGCACGCGCACCCGGTCGCATTTCTCGACGAGGAAGAAGCTCAGCCCGCGGCCGCCGCCTTTCTTCGCGGGGTCCTCGCTGCGGGCCAGGACGAGGATCACGTCGCCGCACCCGTTCGTGATGAAGCGCTTCGCGCCGCTGATCGTCCAAGCGCCGGTCACGGGGTCGGGCTTCGCGGCGAGCCCGCCCTGCGCGCGGGTCTGCACGGCGGCCAGGTCGCTGCCGGCGTCGGGCTCCGTCAGCGCCATGGCGCCCGTGAACTCGCCCGTGCTCATGCGCGGCAGGTACTGCGCCTTCAGCTCGTCGGTGGCGAAGTGCGCGATCGTCGCCGCGATCCCGCCCTGGAGGCCGAAGAAGTTCATCAGCGAGGCGTCGGCCTGCGAGACGATCTCGATCGCCGCCGTATAGACCGTCTCGGGGAACCCGAGCCCGCCGTACTCGCGCGGCGTGGTCATGCCCATCAACTGCGCGTCGCGCAGGTCCTTGAGGTTGCGCTCGAGGCCCTCGGGGAAGACGACCGTGCCGTTCTCGAAGCGGCAGCCGATCGTGTCGACCTCCTCGGCGCGCGGGGCGAACCGGTTGGCCGCGATCTCGCCGACCGGGTCTTCGAGCAGCCCGAGGTAGGCGGCCTTGGCCTCCTCGGCGTCTTCGAACGGGCAGTCCTCCGCGCCCGGCTGCTCCTTGAGCGCGACGATGGCCGGCCAGTCGAGCATCGATTCCATGATGAACTTCAGGTCGCGGTTCTCGGTGTAGAAATTGGCGGGCATGTTGCTTCTCCTTCGGGGTTTCAGTCCTTCGGCAGGCGTTTTGAGAACTCGAACGGCCGGGCTGCGCCAAGCCGGATGCGGGTGAAATCGGGATGCGCCGGATTGAGCAGGTAGTTGCGCTCGTCCGGCGAAAGGGCGCTCGGCACGCTCAGTACCGCGGTCCGTCCCTCCCGGACCCATGCGTCGCCCAGGTCCCGGGTCGCATTGATCGGCACGTCGTCGTTCCATCCGGCCGGAAGCTGCGCCTTGCCCAGGGTTTCGCAGAGCGCCTCGTCGAAACGCGCGGTCCGGAAACAGTACCGGCGGGACAGGATGTCACGCGATTCCAGGTGCACCAGCATCTCCAGGATGGCGAGCGAGAGGGTTGCGCTCGAATAGACCATGCGCGTGCCTTTCGCGTTCCAGCGGCCGCCGAAAAGCCGGGCGCCCTCCCCGTCGAAGCCCGCGTCCGCCTGCTCCTGCCGTACGATGCGAAAGGCGCATACGGTCACGCATAGACCCCGTGCTCGATGCGCCCCAGGAGGTCTTCCACCTCCCGCGCGCCCACCTCGGATTCGCAGAACTCCAGCGGACTCCTGCCGCCCAGCGCCCGCTTGGGCGCCGCGAACCAGCGGCGCGCCTCGTCCCGGTCGCCCAGAACCTCGAGCGTCTTGTGAAACAGGGCGCTGACCCGGAAGAGCCGCTCCGACTCGGCGGCGCGCAGCGTCCGCCGCCGGGCGAGCGTGCGCGGCGAAATGTCGAGCAGGCGGGACATCGATTGGCGATTGACCCCGATCAGGTCCGTAACCTTCCGGATGCTGTGGGTCGGCAACCCGCGGTCGAGGCCTTCGACCACGGTGCGAAGGCTGGCACGGTCCATCGAGCGGAAGAGCCGTCGCTCCCCGACGAGATTGGCATAGGTGGACACCAGGCTGCGGGGCGGGCGCTCCGGATCCTCCAGCGCGAACCAGCACGCGCGGAGCGACCGCTGCGGGATCTCGGACCAATCCTTCACGAACCCCACCCGTACCGAGGAGTCTGCGGCATGCGTTGTCATATGGCAGAACCTAGCATGACAGACGGCCCCTGGTCAAGCGGCACGGAAGCCGGCGCCGGAACGGCTCAGGCGGAGAGCAGTTGCGTCAGCTTGGGCACGACGGTCCGCAGGTCGCCGACCAGCTTGTAGTGGGCGACGCGGAAGATCGGCGCGTTGGCGTCCGTGTTGATGGCCACGATCGTACCCGCGTCCATCATCCCGACGCGGTGCTGGACCGCGCCGCTGATGCCGCAGGCGATGTAGAGGTCGGGCCGGACCGTCGCGCCGGTCTGCCCGATCTGGTGGTCGGCCGGCAACCAGCCGGCGTCGACGACGGCGCGCGTGGCGCCCAGCTCGGCGCCGAGCGCCTCGGCGAGCGCGCGCACGAGGGCGAGCCCCTCGGCGCTGCCGACGCCGGCGCCGACGGCGACGATCGTCTTCGCGTCCTTGAGGTTGACCGTCCGCTTCGCCACGTCGCGACGCAGCACGCGGGCGCTGCCGGGCGCCGGAGCCGGCTCGAGCGCCAGCGGCTCGGGCGCGCCCGTCCGGGCGGGGTCGGGAGCCGGCGCCGCAAAGGCGCCGTCGCGCAACGTGGCCACGACGGGGCCGTCGGCGGCCGGGGCGAAGTGCGTCAGGACCTTGCGGTCGAACCCGGCGCGGCTCAAGCGCGGTCCGCCCTCGCCGGCCGCCGCCGCGTCGGCGTCGAGCACGCAGGCGGCGCCGAGCGCGGCGGCCGTTGCGCTGGCCAGGTCGTTGCCGACGGTCGAGGCCGGCAGCAGCACGAGCCCGGCATCGGCGGCGCGGACCGCCGCCTCGAGCGCCTGCCGGAACGGTCCGGCCGTGTAGGCGGCCAGCGCGGCGTCCTCGCAGAGGAGCACGCGGTCCGCCCCGGCGGCGAAGAGGGCCGGCGCCTGGTCCGCGACCGCGGCGCCCGCGAGCAGCGCGCAGACCTGCCCGCCCTCGCCGGCCAGCGCGCGCGCCGCGCCGAGGCAGGCCAGGCTGCCGTCGTGCAGCGCCCCGTCGTCCACTTCCGCAAATACGAGTACGTGGGCCATCGGTCAGTCCCCCTTTCGAACGGCGTCGAGCATCGCCTTGAGTGCCGCGCTGTCCTCGACGTCCACCTCGCGCGAGGCGATCGCGCGCGGCGGGATCGTCTCCATGCCGGCGATGCGCGTGCGCACCGCCGCGGCCGGGTCGGCCGCGCCCGCCGCCTCCGGCGTCAGCGTCGGGATCTCGGCCTTCTTCATCTTGAGCTTCAGCATCGCCTTGGCGCTGCGCGGCGTGCGCGGGTCGTCCTCGAGCAGCGCGACGCCCATCGCGAGCACGGCCGGGCAGCGGACCTCGACGAATTCGTACCCCATCTCGACCGCCCGCTTGGCCACGGCGCGGCCGTCGCCGAATTCCTCGATCGCATCGACCCAGCTCACGCCCTCGACCCCGAGCGCGGCCGCGAGGTGCGCGCCCAGCAGCGCGTTCTCGTTGTCGGTCACCGCCGTTCCCGTCAGGACGAGGTCCGCGCCGCCCGCCTGCCGGATGGCGCCCGCGGCCAGCGCGGCCAGCGCGGCGTCGTCGAGCGCCGCGGGATCGGCCTCGACGCGGAGCGCGGCGTCGACGCCGCGGTAGAGCGCCTCGCGCAGGACATCGACGTCGCGCGGCGGGCCGACCGAGACGGCCGTGACCTTCGCCCCGTGCGCGTCCTTGAGCCGCAGCGCGGCCTCGAGCGCGTTCAGGTCCTCCGGCTCGAACCGCGTGGCCAGCGCCCCCGGCTTGAGCGCGCCGGACTCGTCCAGCGGGCTCGAGACCAGGTCGCGCGTGTCCCAGACCTCGCGCACCACCACCATCACGTTGCCTGCCATGCCTCGCTCCTCCCCTTCCTGCCGCTCAACCGAAGCGGTACTTCACGCCCCGCCCGCCTTCCGGGTACTTCCACTCGATCCCGTCGAACGGGCATGCCTTGCGGCAGGTGCCGCACTCGAGGCAGTTCTCGTGCGAGACCGCCACCTTCTTCGGATCGTTCGGGTCCGCCTTGTAGACCTCCGCCGGGCAGACGACGAGGCAGACCCGGTCCTTGCAGGTCGCGCAAACGGCCTGGTCGACCACGATGTGCGGGTGGGCCGCGTCCGGCTCGTACTTCGTGCGGTAGAGCTTGTCGGCCAGCGTCATCTTCTCGGGTGCGTCCGTCATCGTCTTCCCTTCCGCCGGGCCGCTCAGGCCAGGTGCCGCGCGCGGACCGCGTCGCGCAGGAACCGCCACTTGGGCAGGCCGCGCAGGAACGCGCGGATCGCCTCGCGCTGCGTCTTCGACTTGGTGCGCTCCGACACGGTGAAGAAGTCCGTCAGCAGCCGGTTCACCTTGCGCGGGTAGAGACCGAGCAGGTCCGGCGAGCGTTCGAGCACGACGGGGACCTTGCGGTACTTCTTGAGGTCCTTCATCACGATGCCGCCGCGCAGCTTCTCGGCGTAGCCGGCCAGCACGGCCGCGGAGGCGTCCTTCCGCCCGTGCGCCTCGACCGCGGTCTCGCCGGCCAGCCGGCCCGACTCCATCGCGTGGTTCGTGCCTTCCTTGTAGAGCGACATATTGACCAGCCCGGCCGCGTCGCCGGCGATCATGACCCCGTGGCCCGACACGTCGCCGACCGCGTCATAGCCGCCCTCCGGGATCATGTGGGCCGAGTACTCCAGCAGCTCCGCGCCCTGGATGCGGCGCCGGACGAGCGGGTGCGCCTTGAGCCGTTCGAGCACGTCGTTCGGGCTGAGCCCCGCCTTCGTCAGCGAACCGATCCGGGCGGCAAATCCGAGGTGGAGCGACTCGCGCGCCGTGTAGAGGAAGCCGCCGCCAATGAGCCCGTCGAATGGGGCGCCGAAGAAGTCGATCGCCGCGCCCTGGCCGTCCTCGAGGTCGAACCGGTCCTCGATCCGCTCCTTGGGAAGGCTAAGGATCTCCTTCGCACCGATGGCGAAGTCCTGCTCAACCCGTCCGCCGCGCAGCTTCAGCGCCGCCCGGGCGCGCTCGGTGACGAGGCAGTTCGCCCCGTCGGCGAGGATGACCGTGTCGGCGTAAAAGACCTCGTCGCCGGCGATGCGCACCCCGCAGACCTTCGTCTCGCCGCCGGAGGTCTCGGTGACGAGATCCTCGACGACCATACCCTCGATCAGGTTCACCCCGGCCTCCTCGGCCTGCGCGGCATACCAGCGGTCGAAGGCCGAGCGGTGGACGATGAAGGTGTGGTTGAAGGGGGGGCGGGCCCAGGCCTCGGCGCCGAAATCCAGCGCCATGTGCTCCTCCGGGGCGAGGAAGACCAGCGAGCGGCGGGCGACGCATCGCTCGATCGGCGCCTTCTCGTAGAAGCCGGGCATCAGCCGCTCGAGCACGGTGCCGTAGAGCAGGCCGCCGACGTTCTTCGCGCCGGCGTACTCGCCGCGCTCGACGAGCATGACCTCGAGCCCGGCGCGGGCCATGGTCAGCGCAGCCGTGAGCCCGGCGGGCCCCCCGCCGACCACGATCGCATCCATCTTTACGCTGTCGTCCGACGCCATAGTCCGTCCGCCTGCTCCCCGCCGTGGAAAGCGCGAAGTATAGGCGTCGGCAGGGTCCGGGTGTCAAGCGCGGGATGCGCACCCGCGGCTTGTCTTTGCGAGGCGGCACGCTGTATTTCTTTGTCATGTCCGTGCGGGGCTACAAGAATATGCCGGCTTGAGCGGCGGAGGGCGGGAACGGCCGGTGAATATCCTCGTGGTGGTGAACCGGCGCGAGGACTGGCGCCTCGAGGTGGACGGGGTGTCGGTGGTCGCCGCCCAGGACTACGTGACCGACCCGGCCTACTCGGACGTGGCGAACACGCGCGTCTTCAACCTCTGCCGCTCCTACCGGTACCAGAGCCTCGGGTACTACGTGTCGCTGCTGGCCACGGCGCGCGGGCACAAGCCGATCCCCAGCGTGACGGCGATCCAGGACATGAAGTCCCAGGCGATGGCCCGACTGGTGTCGGACGACCTGGACGACCGCATCCAGCAGTGCCTGGCCCACACGCCCTCGGACCGGCTTGCGCTGCACGTCTATTTCGGCCGGACCCCGGCGGCCCGGTACGAGCGGTTGACGCGGGAGCTGTTCAACCTCTTCCAGGCGCCGTTCCTTCGGGCGCAATTCCAGCGCAACGGGGACGGGGAATGGACCCTGCAATCCGTCCGTCCGCTGCCGGCGGGGGAGATTCCGGACGCCCACCGGGACCTCGTGACCGAGGCGGCCCGACGGTACTTCTCGCGCGGGCGCTTCCGCACCCGCCGCCGGTCGCCGCCGCGCTGCGCCCTGGCGATTCTCTGGAACCCGGCCGAGCGCGACCGGCCCTCCAACGACCGGGCGCTGGAGCGATTCGAACGCGCGGCCGAGCGACTGGGCATGGAGACCGAGCGGATCACGCGCGACGACTATGCCCGGCTCGCGGAGTTCGACGCCCTCTTCATCCGCGAGACGACAAGCGTGACCCACCACACGTACCGGTTTGCGCGGCGCGCGGAGGCCGAGGGGCTCGTCGTCATGGACGACCCGCCGTCCATCGAGCGCTGCACGAACAAGGTCTACCTGGCCGAGCTTCTCGACCGCCACGACGTGCCGACCCCGCGCACGCTGATCGTCTCGAGCGCACGGGTCAAGCGGATCATCCCCGAGCTGGGCCTCCCGGTCGTGCTCAAGCAGCCCGACAGCTCGTTCTCGCAGGGGGTCGTCAAGGCGGACGACGAGGAAACGCTGCGCGCGGCGGTCGGGCGCCTGCTCGACCGCTCCGACCTGGTGGTGGCGCAGGAGTTCATCGCCACGCCGTTCGACTGGCGCATCGGCGTGCTGGACCGCACGCCGCTCTATGCCTGCAAGTACTACATGGCGCGGCGGCACTGGCAGGTCATCGACCGTTCCGGCGCGCGCGCGAACAGCGGCCGGTCGGAATGCCTTCGCGTCGAGGACGCGCCGCCGGCCGTGGTGCGGACGGCGCTGCGCGCGGCCAACCTGGTCGGCGACGGGTTTTACGGGGTGGACCTCAAGCAGCGGGGCCGGCGCTGCTGCGTGATCGAAGTCAACGATAACCCGAGCATCGATGCGGGCGTCGAGGACGCGGTGCTCAAGGGCGAGCTGTACCGCCGGGTGATGGAGGTCTTCCTGGAGCGCGTGGAACGCCGCCGGCTCGGGACGGCGCGATGAGTTCGGGTGGGACCGCGCGGCCGACGCTGGTGCTCCTCGGCGGGGTGTTCGCCTGTTCGACCGCGGTGATCATGATCAAGGCGAGCGCGACGCATGCCTTCGCGCTGTCCGCCTTCCGGTTGCTTGTCGCCGGGATCGCGCTGCTTCCGCTCTTCCTGCGCGCCTGGCGGCGGCATCGCGCGCAGGTCACCCCGCGCGACCTGGCCCGCGCATTGCTGCCCGGCGCCTTCCTCGCGCTGCACTTCATCACGTGGACGATCGGCGCCCGGCTGACGCTGGCGGCGAACGCCTCGCTGATCGTGAACATGGTCCCGGTGGCGATGCCGCTGCTGCTGCACACCATGCTCGGCGAGGCCATCAGCCGCGGGGAGCGGCGCGGCACCGCGCTGGCGATGGCCGGCGTCATCGTGCTGGGCGCCTCCGCGGCGCGGGTGAGCCTGACGACACTGGCGGGCGACGCGATCTGCCTGCTCTCGATGCTGCTCTTCGCGGTCTACCTCATTTTCGGCCGGATCAACCGCCATCTGCCCAGCATCTGGCTTTACGTGGTCCCGCTCTACCTCGGCGCCGGGCTCATCTGCCTGGTCGTCGCGCTTCCGTTTACGCCGGTTTTCCAACCGTACCCGGTGCGCGAGATCGCGCTACTGCTCGGGCTGGGCCTGGTCCCGACGGTGCTGGGCCACTCGGCGCTGATGCGCGCGATGAAGGCCCTGCCCCCGCAGCGGGTCGCCATCCTGAACCTCGGGCAGTTCGTCTTCGGCGCGCTGCTGGCCTGGTGGTTCTTCCACGAGGTTCCCGGTCCGCTCTTCTATGCCGCGACCGTGCTGCTCCTCGGCGGCGCCGTCACGGCCATCCGCGCCTCGGTCCCGCCGCCCACGGATCATGGCGGCATCGACGGTCCGTCCGGCGGATCGGGGCGCCGGTCAAGCACGCGGCGGAGCATGGGCGGGACCTCCACGTCCGGATCCAGCGCCTGCGCGCGGCGATAGAGGCGCAGCGTCTCCTCGAACGAGAGACCGTGATCGATCGCGGCCCAATCGGCATAGACGCGGGCGAGGAACGACCGGATGCGCGCCGCGCGCTCGGTGTCCGCATCGCCCTCCGCCTCGAGCACGGCCTCGAGGGTTTCCGCCGCCGCTTCGAAGCGCTGCTCGTTGTAGAGGGCGATCGCTTCGTTCTCGCGGGCCAGGAGGTCCTGCTCGGTCCGGATCCACTGCACGGCGCGCCAGGCGCCGAAGGCCAGCGCGGCGATCAGCGCGACCCGGAAGAGGTTGACCAACTGGCGCAAACGTTGCTCCTTGGGTGCGGTGGGGGATCGGGGGGAATACGAGGGGCTACTTCTCGGCCCAGTTGCGCAGCTCGCGCTTGATCTTCTCCTCGAGCTTGCTCCCGAGTTCTTCCCATTCCGTGTCCTTCTTTCCGGACTCGTCGAGCCAGGCGCGGATGCTGCGGCGTACCCGTTCCTCCATGCGCGACCCGATCTCCTCCCATTCCTTCGCCTCGGGCGACTTCGCCCTGCGCACGCGGCAGGCCCGCGAGCGGCCGCAGCCGCCGAAGGCGATGGCCGCGCCGAGGACGAAGCCGAGGTTATAGAGCGGGCCGGCGTTGTTCGCCTCGTAGATGCCCACGCCGTCCGTGAACAGGCTCACGATGAAGGCGAAGAAACAGATCAGCCCGTGCCAGAGTCCGGCCCAGAATCCCGCGGGCGCATCGACAAACCGTTCGTTCCCCGCCGCGCAGCCGGCCGCGATCAGCAGGACGGCGAGCAGCGATCCACCCAGGAGCAGTTTCTTCATCCTCTTCTCCCCCGTATCGCATTCGTGCGGCGCCGGTCCCGCGCCGGCGGTCCGGCGCCAAGCGCACGGCGGGAGTCTAGCCGAAGAATCCGCGAGGCTCAATCGTTCGGCGTTGGGTGCCAGCGGAAGAGCCCGGAGAGGAGCGCGGGAGGACCATGGGTCTGCCTGCGCTCTCCTTCGGGCTCTTCCCTCTTTCGGGAAAGCGCGCTCGGGGCTTTCCCAACCTTTCTCCCCCACGGGGCGAGCCCGTGGGGGCCGGCCCCGTTCGCGTAGCCCGTGGCAAGCCCGTGGGGGTCGACCGGGCGACGCCTGCTCTCGCGCAGCCCGGGGCAAGCCCGTCGGGGGGCGGGGAGCGGCCGGCCCGCACCGATGGCGGTGCGGGCCGGGTTCGTCCGCGGCGCAGGCCGGCCTTCAGCGCCCGGCGGGAGCGGATTCGAGGCTCCCGTGGTAGACCATGAAGAAGAGGCCGCTCTGGAAGACGCAGCGCAGGCCGAGGGCCTCCGCCTCGGAGAGCAGCAGGCGTCCGCGGAAGAGCTGCTCGCCACCCTTGGTCTTCTTCGAGAGGCCAACCCCGATGCCGCCCCGCTCGGCGTCCCGCCGGACGTCGATCAGGGTATTGGCGCCGCCGTTCTCGTGGTAGATGCCGTTGGCGCGCGCGCCGCCGGCCCGCTCCTTGCGGCCTTCGAGCACGAGCAGGATCTCGCAGATGTCGGCGAAGTCCAGCTTCACGGTCGCACGGTTCTGCCAGTCGAAGCGGGCCGGCCCGCGGCCGCGCTCCTCGGACGGCTTCTGCCGGGCCATCTCGAGGAAGAAGCAGTCGTAGCGGTCGTCGCGCCGGCGGCTGAGCCGGAGCTCGAGCCGCAGCGCAGTGCCGCTGCCCTCCCGGTTCGGATGATAGAGCGTCAGCCGGCCGGGGTAGGGTCCCGTTGGCTCGCGCCGGGTCTCTTCGGTTGCGGTCTTCATGGCGGGTTTCCTTTCCTGTATTGAGGGATTGGCCTTCGGCGGGTCAGAACGGCATCGCCGTTTCGGCCTCGGCCGCCGGCGCCGCGTCGGTCGCGGCCGCCTCGCGCGGCCGGCCGAGGAAGTGGACGCGATCCGCCCGCACGCGGAGGCGCTGGCGGTTCTCGCCCTGCTCGGTCTGCCAGCGGTCGAGCTGCAGTCGGCCCTCGACGAAGACCGGCCGGCCCTTGGCCAGGAACTGGCCGCAGGCTTCGGCCTGCCGGCCCCAGGTGACGATATCGGCGAAGCAGGTCGTCTCGACCGACTCGCCTTCCTTGTTGCGGTAGCGCTCGGTGACGGCCAGGCCGAGGTCGCAGACCGTCTGCCCCGAGGGCGTCTGCTTCACCTGCGGGTCGCGCGTCAGGTTCCCCAGCAGCATCACGCGGTTGATTCCAGTCATGGTTCCTTCTCCTGTTCTTCGGACCGCCGTTCATCGGCGGCCCTACCCCAAGAGAAGGAACGAACCCCGCACTTTTCCGAAGATTGCGGAAAGCGGCCGCCTAAACTGTTCCTTTGCAATGAATAGCGACACTAACTCTCGGACGGCTTTCGGCGGTCTTTCAGGGCCTCCGGTGCAGACGGGTCCGGTGGCAGGCGCGCGGCCGATCCCGGAATCGGGCATGCGGCCGGGGCAAGGGACAGGTGGCCCCGTCCTTTTTCTCTGTCCCGCGATCCTCGCCTCTCTACGGCGGTCACCGACCGCCGCTACAGGATCGCGGGGACGAGAAAGGCACGAGACGGCTGTAGCCGCGGTCGATGACCGCGGTCATAGGGGGGGGCGAAGATCGCGGAAAGGATAAAGGCCGCGGTCAACGACCGCGGCTACAGATGGCGGTTCCCCGGCCTTCCGCGGCGCTTCTCGTGGGCATCCGTCCGGTAGGTCGCGCGCGGTTCGGCGGCGATCGGCAGCGCGGCGTCGCGGGGGATGGGATATTCGAGCGCGTCGGCTGGCGCGGCGGCCGCGCGGACGGGCACGCCGAGACCGTCGAAGAGCGCGCGCTCTTCCTCGATATACGCATGGCGCGGGTCGCAGGGGTGACGAAGCGACGGGCCGGCCCGCGGGGCGAGGTCGGCCGGCAGGTCGAGGCCGTCATCCCGGACGCGGACGAGGCGGAGCGCCGCCCTTCGGTCGGCCGCGCGCAGCCTGCCGACGGGCCAGGCGCGTTCGAGGGCGACCCGCGGCATGCGCCGCGCGTTCCAGCAGCAGAGGACGAGCAGCGGCGTCGGGGCCAGCGCGGTCCGCCACTCGCCGGGTGTGGCGGGGACGGGGAACCGGCCGAACGGGGCGGCGATCACGGAGGGATCGTCGGGATCGCTCTCGATCACCGCGACGTAGCAGGGCCGTTCGCAGGCCGCCGGGGTATCGGGGCGCAGCAGCCGGATCTCGCCGATGCGGACGGGCTGCCGGCGGCCGCGCTGCGGTCGGGGCGGCGGACGCCCGGCGGGGGCGTCCGTCGGCGGCGGATCGGCGCGCCATGCGCGCAGCCAGGCCTCGAGCGCCGCCCGCTCTTCCGAGGCGGCGGGCTTCGTTCCCGGTCGGGTTCGGGGCAGGCGGGGACTCATACGCGATGCATCCTTCGTCCGCGCCTGGCGCGGGTGGCGGTGGGCGCGTGGGGTTCGGACCGCGAGGGTCCCGGGCGACCGGCGGGCACGGGTTCCGGCGCGGCCGGCCGGGGCGCGGGTGCGGGCTCGATCGGGCGGAAGCGCCGGCCAAAGAGCGCGGCGCAACCGCGTTCCGAGCCGGCCCAGTCGGCGGCCTGGACGGTCAGCCGGCCGAGCGTGTGGCGGGCGAGGACGAGGAGCGCGTCGGACGTCTCCGCCGGGTAGTCGGCGCGCAGGCGGGCGGCGAGGCGTTCGAGCGCGGCGCGGTAGGCGGCGTGGAGCGCGCTCCTGCCACAGCGGGCCGCCCGCAGGACGGGCGGGCGGTCGAGCGGCCAGCCGCGCCCGCGCGCCGCGAGGGCGACGCGCTCGCGGCGGTCGAGGTCCGGCCAGTGCCGCGCGGCCTGGCGGTCGGCGATCTCCATGAACTCCCGGTCCGCAGCCTCGTCGAACGGGGTCTCCTCCGCGGGCAGGAGATCCTCGGCAGTCAGCGTGCCGTCGCCGGCCGGGCGGAGCGGCGCCTGGAGGGAGCGGAAGCGCGGGTCGGGCGCCTCCCGCGCGAGGTAGGCGCGGACCACGTCGCGCATCAGCAGCGTGGCGCCGAAGGCGAGCGCCGCGGCCGGCGGCTGATCGCAGCCGCGCGCCCAGGCGAAGAGCCAGGCCTTGTAGCGTTTGCCGCGCCGGCCGCGGCCGGCGGCCAGGTGGGTTTCGAACCGGTGCCAGCATTCCGCGGGGGCCGGCACCGGAACATCGGGCGCCGCGCACCGGCGGCAGCAGGCGCGGAATCGTGCACCCGCGAAATCGCGCAGCGACTCCGCGGTCTCGGGCGGACAGCGGGCGAGGGAGCAACGCCGCCGCCAGCGCGCCCAGTCGACCAGCCGGACGCCGCGACGTTCCGGCTCAGCGGCGATCTCGGCCGTGCCCGTCATGCCGCCTCCGATCTCGCTGTTGGGTGTGAACGTGACAGCGCGGGTGAGCGCGAGACGGAGGGGGAGCCGGCGGGGTGCGGCAGGCCGTGCCACTCGCGTCCGAGATGTCCATCCCCGGCTCCTTGTCGGATTCCTGGCGGTTTCTCCGAAGGAAGCGAATTTCGGCCTTTCGGAGAATGGACCTGTCCACGAAAGGCAGGCGGCACTCCCCGCCCCACTGCCCTACCGACCCGCGTTGATCAACTCGGCCAGACGCCTTGCTTCCGCTTCCGTAAAGACTCCCATGATTTCCGCACGGCCTCCGGGGATCTCCGTACGAATCTCCGGCGCGGTGACCAGTCGTCCTTCGAGAATGATGGCCAGTTGCCGGCCTCGCTCGTTTTCGGCATTCAGGGAACCCCCGGGCGCATGGTTCCGGGTAAGCTCCGCGAACTGCCGTCGCCCCTCGCGGGTGAACCGGACTTCGATCACCGGCTGGCCAAGGACGTTGTTCCCAACCGCTGCGGCGCTGACCGCGGCGCCGGTCAACTGCACTTCCGTCTCGACGAAGTAAGGCACGAAGGCCGTGGTGCCGTCATCCTGCTGTTGCGGTTCCAGCATGAGCTCCGTGGATCCCGGTTCAGCCAGCGGAGGGTGCGGGAGGTGGAGGTCTTCGCGGGGCGCGTCGTCCGCGACCGCCTCGTCGGCCTTCACGAGGACGCGGTTGTGCGAATGCCACCGGTAGCCGGGGGGCGCCTTGCCCTCGGCACGGAGGCGCGCTACCCAGCTATCGCTCTCCCGGTGGACAAGGCGGAAAACCAGCACGGCGTCGGCAGGCGCCGGGTCCGGATCGTCGTCCGGAAGCGGCCGGCCGCAACCGGTCAGCGAAAAACCCGCAATCGCGAGTAGGACCCACACCGTGTCCCTCATTTGACCCCTTCCTCCTCGTTTCGCGAGCGCGCTCCCTCTTCTGCGAGAGCGTCGTCCGTGTGCTCTCCGCGCGAGTCCCTGCCGGCCTTCCGTGCAGACCAAGGGGAACGCTAGAAGCAGCAGGGCCGGGGGTCAAGCCATGGGGTGCCATGGGGTGCCTGAGCTTTCCCCCGGTCTTTCGCCCCAGCGGGTTCCCGCGCCCGCTTCGTGGACGCCGGACACCGGACGCCGGACGCCGTGAGTCCGTGGCGAGCGTGGGGCTGCAGCGCGGGACGGTCCCCTGTCTTCCCCCATTCTGCGTATTCTGCGTATTCTGTGGTTCCTCCTCCGCCCTCTGCCCCTACGCCCTCCGCCCCATCGCGATCGCCATCGTACCCCGCGGTCAATCGATCAGCGGGCTTTCGCGGCGGTGGGCGAGGCGCCAGTCGGCGAGGGGGCGGAAGCGGGCCAGGTCCTCGAAGCCGGTCATGGAGCCCAGCGTGACGCGCACGCCCGCCTCGCGGAGGACGGCGACCGGGTTGAGACCGCCCATCACGAGCAGGCCGGTCCGGCCGCCGGTAATCGGGATGTCGAGGAGCGGCTGGTCCGGCCGGCCGGTCGTCAGCAGGGCCGAGAGATCGAGCCGCTGGAGCCGCCGGGCAATCCGGTGCAGATCGGGCATCGCCGCCGAAGGCGCCTCGCGCAGGCTGGCGCCGACGAGCCCGTCCCCCGTGCGCGCGCAGGCGCCGACCGACGTAAGGCCGGCGCGCATGAAGGCATCGAGCGGATCGAAGGTCGTGCCCCGGTACTCGATCAGCTCGACGAACCGCAGTGGCCGGCGATCGCGCATCTCGAGCAGACCGCCGAAGCGGGAAGTGACGGGAATCCCGGCCTTCAGCAGCGCGCCGTTGAGCGTCACACTGCACACCGTGGCCAGCCCCGCGCGGCCTTCGGGCACGCCGTGGCCGGCGATGCGCTCGCCGGGGCCGGCGACAACGATGCGGCGGCCCATGCCGAGGCCGGCCCGGAACGCCGGCTCCATCAGCGCCAGCGCGCGCGGAAGGTCCGACGCGTCGAGCCAGGCAACGTTCACGATCACCGAGCCGGTTCCGCGCCGCAGGTCGAGATCCATCCGATACGCCAGGTCGTCCATGCGCGCGGCGACGAACCCCATCTTCTGGAATACGTCTCCCCGGGCCAGCTCGTCGCGTCCGCGCTCCGTCAGCGCCCGTCCCCGGCGCCGGCTGACCAACCGGGTCAGGCCCGCTCGGTCGAGCGCCGCGAGGTGGTAACGGATGGCGCGGGGTTGAAGATCGATGCCCCTGGACGCGACCGCCTCGGCGATGCGCACCGCACCGGCCGACCCTTCGAGTTCGGCCAGCGCCATCAGAACGGCGCGACGCGCCCGCCTCGCGCGCGATCCCCCATCCGTCTTCGCCACAGCTCCACCTCCCCCCGCACGTGCCCTGCCGCGCGAATCCTGCCAGGATGCATCTCAAAAGGCAATCCTGCCTATTCGTGCTCGTTAAGGGTGGGTATCGCTGCTTCCTTGATTTTTTGCACTAATCTTTCGCCCTGATCTCCTCGCCGAGCTCAGCGAACTGCCCTTCCTGGCTGATGCTTCCTGGGATACAGAGAGCGTCGGCGAGTCCTACCCTGGGAATCCGCAGCGCACTCGCACCGGGTCCTTACGGACACCTTTCTTCTGGACGCAATCCTTCGGAGCATCTAAAGTACGGCAACGCGTTGCCCACGGGTGAGCTCGAATCCCGGCGTTGGGCGTCGGGATGGGACGTGGGCGGGCGATGGGGGAAGCGACGATGGGCCTGATCGAATCGGTATTGGACGACGTGGCGCGGCGGAACGGGGACGAGCCGGAATTCCTGCAGGCGGTCCGGGAGGTGTTCGAGACGCTCGAGCCGGTGCTGGAGCGGCATCCGCGCTACGCGGACTGGTCGATCCTGGAGCGGATCGCGGAGCCGGAGCGGCAGATCGTCTTTCGCGTGCCCTGGCAGGACGACCAGGGACGCGTACGCGTCAATCGCGGGATTCGCGTGGAGTTCAACAGCGCGCTCGGCCCCTACAAGGGCGGGCTGCGTTTTCATCCGAGCGTGAACCTCAGCATCCTGAAATTCCTCGGCTTCGAGCAGGTCTTCAAGAACTCGCTGACGACACTGCCGATGGGCGGGGCGAAGGGCGGCTCCGACTTCGACCCGAAGGGCAAGTCCGAGGGCGAGGTGATGCGGTTCTGCCAGTCGTTCATGACCGAGCTGGCGCGGCACATCGGCGCGGAAACGGACGTGCCGGCGGGCGACATCGGGGTGGGCGGCCGCGAGGTCGGCTTCATGTTCGGGCAATACAAGCGGTTGCGCAACGAGTTCACGGGGGTGTTGACCGGCAAGGGGCTCAACTGGGGCGGTTCGCTGATCCGGCCCGAGGCGACCGGCTACGGCGCGGTCTATTTCGCGGAGGAGATGCTGCGGACGCGCAACGAGTCGCTGGAAGGGAAGGTCTGCGCGATCTCGGGCTCGGGGAACGTCGCGCAATACACGGCCGAGAAGCTGATCGAAAAGGGCGCCAAACCGGTGGCGGTTTCCGACTCGTCCGGGACGGTGCACGATCCGGACGGCCTGGATGCCGAGAAGCTGGACTGGCTGATGGACCTGAAGAACCGGCGGCGCGGGCGCGTGCGCGAGTACGCCGAGCATTTCGGCTGCGCGTTTATCGAGGACGCACGCCCCTGGGCGATTCCCTGCGACTGCGCCTTTCCGAGCGCGACGCAGAACGAGATCTCGGGCGCGGATGCACGGACGATGGTGGACCAGGGCTGCCGGCTGGTCTCCGAGGGCGCGAACATGCCGAGCACGCCGGAGGCGGTGGACGTCTTCCTCGAGCGCGGCGTTCTCTACGGTCCCGGAAAGGCGGCGAACGCCGGCGGGGTGGCGACCTCGGGGCTCGAGATGACGCAGAACGCGATGCGGATCCAGTGGTCGCGCGAGGAGGTCGACGCGAAGCTGCGCGACATCATGGTGCGCATCCACACGGCCTGCCGCGAGACGGCGGCGGAGTACGGCCAGCCGGACAACTACGTCATCGGCGCGAACATCGCCGGTTTCGTGAAGGTGGCCGACGCGATGATCGACCAGGGCGTCGTCTGAGGCGGGGTCCCGCGCGAACCATGCGCGTCAGTGGGGCGCGTCGGCGCGCCGGAGCCGGAGGCGCGCGGGCGCCTCGGCAGGCGCGGCGCGCAGCCGGCCGTCCTCGCGCACGAGCACGGGCGCGGGCAGCTCGACGCCGTCGGGCATGCGCCAGGCTTCCACGTGGGGATCCGGCCCGAGCCCGAACGGGTCGCCTTCGAGCGCCCAGCCTTCGCGTCCGTCGAAATCGAAGACCTCGACGGCGCCGGGCTGGCGTGGATCGCGGCGCAGGACGACGGCGCCGGCGGTCCGGAGACCGCCGGAGCGGCCCGGCCGGCCGCGCCCGTCGCGGTAGCGGAGGTCCGGGGTCACGGCCGCATCAAACCGCCCTTCCCCGTCCGCCGCGGAGAGCGCGAGAACCCCCTCGCCGCGCGCGATCCAGCCGGAGGGCGGGAGGCGGTAGGTCTCGCCGGCCACGCGCACGGTCCAGTCGCCGGCGGAGGCCAGGTTGACCCAGAGTTCGAGGCCGCCCGCGTAGCGGACGTAGAGCCGCTCGCCCGCGCCCGGCGCCCGCGGGGGGTCGTCGAGGAAGGCGAGCCGCTCGACCGGCCGGCCGGCGCGTGCGCGCGCAACCACGCCGGCCGCATAGTAGAGCCGGGCGACCCGCGCCGCGCCGTAGCGCAGCGGCGGGGTGCGAAGCGCCAGGCCGTAGGCGAGTTGCACGGCGATGTAGCGGTCGAGCGCCGCGTCGGCGTTGGGATGGTCCGGGTGGGTGGCCACCGCGGCTTCGAGCGGACCGGCACCGATGCCGACGCCGTACGGGCGGAGCGCCTGCTGCGCCATCTCGGGCCACGCCGGCCCGTGGAAGAGGCGTTGCCCGCGCGCGGCGCTCACGACCCAGCCGTCGAGCGCGCCGGCGTAGGCGGAAACGTGGCGATCGTCCCCGATGCGGAGCGCGCCCGTAAACTCGGCCCAGTCCTGGAGCTGCCCGGCGAGGGCCTCGTAACCGGCGAGGAATCCGCCCGCCCCGGGCGCACGGGCATCGTAGTTGGTGAAGGCCCACGGGGACAGGGCGGTAAGCTGCGCCTCGACCACGGGCAGGTCGAAAGCGCGGCCCTCGTCCGCCAGGCGGGCCCGGGCGTCCGCGCGTACGGCCGGGCGCGCGAGGCGATACCGGCCCGGCGCGCTCCCGGGCATCCAGTGGCCGGCGGACGTCCGTCGCAGATCGTCGCGCGACCAGCGCGCATCGGCCGGCGCAATCTCGTCCTGCGCGAGCGTCCGGCACAGCGGGGCCTCCCCTCCCGGACACGCGGTTCCGATGCGGAACCATTCGTCCATGCCGAACGCGGCGAACCGCGCCTCCGGGTCCGCCGCCTCCGGCGCGGCATCCGGGCCCAACCACGGTCGTGACTCGACGGCGGCGTTCTGTCCGCCGTCCGCCGGCGCCCACGGCGGCGTCGGAAGGACCGCCGCCGGGCTTTCGCCGAGCGTCAAGACCGCCCGTTCGCGCAGCCACGGCCGGCGCCCGTCCGTCGCCGGCCGGTAGACGTGGACGGCCCCGCCGGAGGCGCCTTCGGCGCGCTCGATCCCCGATGCCCCGGAGACCGAGACGTCGGCCGCGAGGGCGACGAACAGCGCGCCGGCATGCCCGGCGTAGGCGCGGGCGTAGCGAACGGGGATCGCCTCCGGATCGTCGTCGAGAAACGGCGCGGGCGTCGGGACGAAATCCCCGCGCAGGCCGCCGAGCCGGACCGCTTCGACATCGCGGCCGCCCCGGAGCGTGACGACCAGCGAAGCGCCCTCGAGCGCGAAGCGCTGTTCACGCCCGCCGGGCCAGGCCCAGACGACCGCCGAGGGACCGTCCGGGTAGGCTGCGGGCGGACCGGCTTCGGCGGGTTCCACATCCAGCCCGGCCCACGCGCCGACCTCCCGGCCGTTCCAGAGCAGGGCGACCGCCCGGCCGCCGGCCGGCGGCGGCACGCGGTAGGCGGCGGTCCCGGCGCCGGTTCGCGCTTCGAGGGTCCAGCTTCCATCGGGCTCCCGATGGCGCGCATGGCGCGGCGGGGGATCGGGCGGGCGCGGGACGCCACCGGCAGGGTCGCGGCCGGGCGGCGGGAGCTCGGGCGGGTGGCCGAGCTGCTCATAGAGGGGCGTCCGGCGGGTTCGACCCGGCAGGCGCCAGCCGGGCACGAGCGGCACACGGCATTCGGGGTAGAAGGCGATGGGCTCGACCGTCAGAATGGCCGAAGCGGGCCAGCCCGAAACCTCGATACCGGTCCAGCGAAAGGGAAAACGCGCCTCCTCGAGGAACGTGTGGCCGAGGTTGCGGTGCAGGAGCACGGCTTCGCCGTCCGGCGAGACCGGCACGCCGTCGAGCGGGATGCGCAGCGGTTGGCCGTCGGCATCTTCGAGCACGAGCGCGATCGCAAACGTCGCAGCCGCTTCCGGGTCGGGCGCGGCCAGGCCGAGTCCGATTTCGACCGTGTCGAAGGGCTCGGCCAGCAGGATCGGCGCGGTCGGCCGCAGGCGGAGCCGGTCGGCCGACGCCGCGCCGCGCACCTCCCAGCGCCCGTGCCAGGCGCCGTCGGCATCTGCGGCGCGGCGGAAGGCGGTTTCGACGCCGGCCGGCGCTTCGACGGACCAGTCGCCGCGGCGATCGAAGCGCACCTGGGCTTCGCGCAGGTCGTCCCAGCCGCGCGCCGGCGCGTCCGGATCGAACCGCCCGGTTCCGGGCGCTTCGTCCCAGCCGACGCCCGAGGGCAGGCTTGCGGGCCTGGGCATCATGCACCCGGCCGCCAGGAGCAGGCACGTCAACCCAGCCGCAGCCGCGCGGGCACCCCCCGCGCGCGCGCGCCTCACCGCTTGAATATCCAGACCTTGCGGCATACGAAGTTCACCAGCGCCGCGCTCACGATGTTGGCGCCGTACGAGAGGGTGGTCGAAAGACCGAACGCGGAGATCAGCACCCAGCCGGCCGCGGTGCCGACCATCCAACTGAAGACGGAGACGACGTAGAAGAGCGTCAGTTCGACCGCCCGGCGATGGCGGCCCGCGCGGAAGACCCAGCGGATGTTGAGCAGGTACGCGGCGAAGTTGGAGGCCACGAAGGCGAGGCCGCGGTTGATCGCGAAGTTGCGCGCGCGCACGGCGACGTCGAGGGCCGGGAGCTCGACCCCGAGCAGCCGGACCAGGGGATCTCCGGCGCCCAGCGCGGGAATCAGACGCCAGGCGAACGCGTAGAAGACGGCCATGTCGACGACCGTCGCGGCCACGCCGCAGAGGGCGTAGCGGACGAACTGGCCGGGGGTGCCGTCCCGGAGAAGCCGCTGCGCCCACCGCGTGAGGCGTTCCAGGATCATCGTCGCGCGCTTTCGCCCAGCGGGTTTCTCACGCTTCGCCCCGGATCCAGGCGCGCACCTCCGGGGGCAGGGGTCGGATCGCGGCGATCCGGGCCGGGCGCGTTCCGTGTTCGGTCGGGAGGTGGACCTCCTCGCCCACCCCGCGCCCGAGCAGGGCGCGGGCAAGGTCGGTCTCGCTCGAAACGATCCGCAACGCCTCGTCCCGGTCCCAGACGCCGAGCAGGTGCACGACGGTCGGCGGCGCATCGCCGTCCGTCGTCAGTTCGACGGCGCAACCGGCCGCGACGCGGTCGGCCGGCGACCCGTCGAAATCGCTGGGCACGACCGACTGCAACTGCTCTTCGAGCTCGGCCTGGCGCCGCATGAGCACCGTCTGCATCTCCTTGGCGGCCTTGTACTCGAAATTCTCGCGCAAGTCCCCGTAGCTGCGGGCGACGCCGATTTCGCGGCTGTTGCGGGGAATCTCCTCGCGTACCAGCCGTTCGAGCTGGGCCTGCCGCTCGCGGTAGCTGCGCGTCGAGGTGCGCGGCTTCTCGGCCGCCACCGGGGTAGCCGAGACGGCCTCGGCCAGGGCCTCTTCGAGTTCCGGGAACCGCTTGACCAGCAGCCCGGCGAGCGCCTGCCGTTCGAGGATGGGCCAGGCCGGACTCTCGCGGACACGCAGGATGACCTCGCGGCGCTGGCGCGCGTCGAGTCGTTCCATCCACGCGCCCATCCACTCGACCCGCCCCACGCGGTCGCGCAGCGCGTTCTGCGCCCGGAGCCGGTCGCCGCTCTGCTCGCGTTCGAGCGCCGCGAGCACGTGGCGGAGCCAGTCGATCGGCGCGTCCGTGCACCAGGCCGCCTGGCGGTCGGGATGCTTGACCAGCCAGAGCAGCGCTTCCGGCGCCTCGTCCACGCGCGTGATGAGGTCGCGGACCTCGGCGGCGGCCTCGGCCTCGCGCCCCTCGCCGAGCAGCAGGTCCATCGCCTCGGCGAACGCCGTCATCTCCATCTGCGGCAGCAGCGCCGGAAGGCGGTCGAGAAAGGCGGCGCCGAGGCGGCGGTGAAGCAGCGCGAGGAACGGGCGGACCTCGCGGGCGGGCAACGCGCGGCTGGCGGGAAGAAAGAGCGCCGGCTCGGCGAAGCGCCGGGTCCATTCGTCGACATCGACCTGCGGCCCGTCGACGCCGCAGGCCTCCGCCAGCAGCACCGCGCGAGCCGTGCGCGCCGGCGTCCGGCGGCCGGAGCCGCGGATGACGAAGGCCAGGCGTTCGGCCAGGGCGGTCCGGGCCTCCGCGTCGGCCTCTTCGGGCCGGACCGCCTCGCGCCACTCGACCACGCGCGTGAGGATCGTGTCCATGTCGCGCTCGGCGCCCAGCGCGGCGCGCCAGGCGGGACCGAAGTCCTCCGCGCGGTCGCGCAGGGCCATCGGCTCGGTCCGCCGCGCGGGGAGCGCCACGAGCGGGTCCTTTTTCAGCTCCTTGCGCGCCGCCTCCCAGAACCGCTTCCAGTCCCCGGGCTCGACGAACCGGGGCGAGAGCTGCTCCTGGAGAATGGCCGCGGGCATCGGGCCGAAGCTCCGGAGCGCGAGCCGGACGAGGGCCGCGGGATCGCCGGCGACCATCGCGGCGATGGTTTCCGGCTCGCGGTGGCTTCGGGCCAGCAGGTGCTCTTCGTCAAGGATCTGCAGCGACTGCGCCGCGTAGGTGCGGGCCATGCGGTGGCCGGCCCGCCGTTCGAAATCGACTTCCACCCGGCGCTCGAAGTGATCGTTGCCGCGGACGACGCCGAAGCCCCAGGTCTTGTCGTAGCAGAGGCAGCCCTCGTCGAGCTGGAGGAGGACGCGCAGGCGGCGGACGGCCTCGCGCGCGGGAACCTCGTCGTCAAAGCCGGCGTCGGCCAGGTAAGCCTGCCGGCGGCGGTCCGGTCCGACGATCGCGCGCGCCTCGGTGCGCGCGTCGACCGGGGGC
>PWTM01000076.1 GCA_003563855.1 PVC group bacterium
CCATGCCAGCAAAAAAGCACCCCCCCAGGAAGTGCTTCAGATTGCATGTCTCACTTAATGCTGGTGCTGAAGAATCAACGACGGTCTAAAGAACAGCAGCACCGCGATACTTCAGACCATCAATGTGAGCTTCAGGATGTTCATCCGTACAAACGTGGCGGACCACAAAAGCGCCCCGATAGCGTCCAATCACTTCTTCTGAAACATGCACTTCAGGAGTAGCTGCTTCGTAGCTGATTCCACGATACTTGAGAGTCATAACTCCCGGTTCGCTCACTTCTAAGGAGGTTCCCGAGATTCTGGCCTTAGCTGAGTGCAAATACTCACCGGGACGTTGAGGGCCTGTAGGATACGGTGCTGTAAAGCCGTCAGTTCGGTTAAATGAGCGAACCGAGAGCAATAAGATTCCAGTGAAACTGTTTTCCCAAATATTTCTCTTGTCTTGAAATCAGGTTGGAAAATCAAGTCGCTAAGAGAAACCAGGCTATAGTAGATGGCAATAATCTGCCCCATTGCCTCATTTCGTCGTGACAGGCTCCCCCGACTTCTCCCAACGACTCCAGCTCAGTCAACGGCTTTCGGCATTGCCTGGTCCACAGCTTGACCAAGTCATTTTTGCCCTCAAGCCAGCGGCAGGTAATATTCCGCTAGCGTCAGCGCCAACGGGCGATCGGGTTATGGCTCTGCTGACCTGGGCCGAAAGCGAGATTGGCTGTGGGTTAGAGAAGGTGGAGACAGTGCTCGGATCAGTACTGGCTAAGTCTGACAACAGCACACCTGCTTCAGAACATAGGTCTCGGGTGTTCATCAGCTATCGATCGCAAGAACCTGATGTCAGCCTGGCCCAAGCCTTCCATGACCAGCTACAAGCGGCAGGCCATGAACCATTCATGGCGGCAGAGAGCATCAACTGGGGAGAAAACTGGGTCAATCGCATTGACCAGGAGTTGAAGCGCTGCGACTACTTTTTGCTGTTGCTGTCTGAGCGATCCGCCACCAGCGACATGGTGGCGGGGGAAGTGCGAACGGCTAGGCGTCTGAGAGATCAGCTAGGTAAGCCGTTGATCTTGCCGGTGCGGGTCAACCTGCCCTTAGATGATCCACTGAACTACGAGCTGCGGAGTGTGCTTCAGACTATCCAGCAAAAGTCCTGGCAGGGGCCGGAAGATACGGCGGCTTTGGTGCAGGATTTTCTCTCCTTGATTGAGGCTGGTGACGCCCCTGCCCCGGTCAAAGAAAAAGATGAGCCTGAGATCACCCCTCCATCCCATCAGCGGCCACCCCTGCCGGTGGCAGATTTGGAGCTGCCCAGCGGCACCATGCCGTTAGACTCTAAGTTCTACATTCGGCGGGAACCCTGGGATACCCGCTGCCTTCAGGAGATTGAAAATCGCGGCGGACTGGTGCGAATCAAAGCTCCTCGCCAAATGGGGAAGACTTCGTTGCTGGCTCGCATTCGAGACCGGGCTACCGAGCTGGGCTACCAAACGGTGACAGTAGATTTTCTGGAGACCGATGAGCAGACTTTTACCGACTCCAGCCAGTTTCTAAAACGCCTGTGTGCGTTAGTCAGCCGCAAACTGGGCTTTTCTCCCCGCCAGGTGACGGAATTTTGGGATGAGGAGCTGTTTGGCCCCAAGGAGAACTGCACTGACTTTTTTGAAGAGCACATCCTTTCTAAAATTGACACGTCTTTATTTTTGGGCCTGGATGAGCTGGATCGGCTGTTTCCTTACGAAGCAGTGTCGAAGGAATTTTTGACCCTGCTGCGCTCGTGGAATGAGAAAGCCAAGGTGGATAAGACCTGGGCCAAGTTTAAGCTGGCGATCGCCCACTCCACCGAGTCCTACGTGGTTCTGGAAAGCAATGTCTCGCCCTTCAACGTCGGTCTGGCGGTGGAGCTACCGGAGTTTACGTCAGCTCAGGTGATGGATTTGGTGGGTAAGTATGGTCTGAATTGGGGCGAAGCAGAGGTTGAGGCTTTAATGGCCGTGGTGGGGGGACACCCCTATTTGATCCGTCTGGCGCTGTATCACATTGCTCAGCAAGACCTGACGCTAGCTCAACTGCTCCAAGCCGCCCCTACGGACGCCGGGATCTATGGCGAGCACCTGCGGCGGCATCTGTGGAATTTGCAGCAGCATCCTGAGTTGGCTAAGGCTTTTGAGCAGGTGATCCTGTCTGAGAACCCAGTGATGCTGAAATCGATGCTGGCGTTTAAGCTAAATGGCATGGGTTTGGTGAACCTCCAGGGTAACGATGTGGTGCTACGTCATGAGAGCCTGTATCGGCCCTACTTTCACTCGCGATTGAGGATGTCGCCATGAGCACAGCCGCCAGTAACTTTTACAAAGTGGGCGGTGCTTTGCCGCAGGATGTGCCGTCTTATGTGACGCGGGGGAGCGATCGCGACCTCTACGAAGCGCTGAAAGCCGGGGAATTTTGCTACGTCCTCAACTCTCGCCAGATGGGCAAGACCAGCTTGATGGTGAGAACCCTGGCCCAACTGCAAACCGATGGCTGGGCCGGAATCATCATTGACTTTTCAGCCAAAGATAGCCAGGTCGATAAACCGGCTCAATGGTACGACGGCATTATCAACCAGCTCAATCGCCAGTTTGGCCTGCTAGATCGCTCAGCTTTTCGCAGCTGGCTGAAGGAGCGAGATTTTATTGCCCCGGTTGAGCGGCTGGAGGAGTTTATTGAGACGGTGCTGCTGCCCAGTCGTGAAAGCCCCTTTGTTATTTTCATTGACGAAATCGATAGCACCCTGGGCTTGCCCTTTACTGACGACTTCTTTGCGCTGATTCGCGCTTGCTACAACAAACGGGCAGAGAATCCCGATTATCGAAGACTGACCTTTGCCCTGCTGGGGGTTGCTGCCCCCTCGGAGCTAATTGGGGATGCCAAGCGCACGCCCTTTAACATTGGTAAAGGCATTGATCTGAAGGGCTTTGAGTTTGAGGAGGCATTGCCCCTTGCCGCTGGGTTGGCAGGCAAAACAGAGCGTCCAGAGGCCGTTTTACACGAGATTTTGCGCTGGACTGGCGGACAACCGTTTCTGACCCAGCGGTTGTGTCAGCTCGTAGCGGATTCAGACGCTGAAATTCCGGCGGGGAACGAAGCGGCACGAGTTCGGCAGCTTGTAGAATCTCGCCTGATTGAGAACTGGGAATCTCAAGACCACCAGGAGCATCTAAAAACGATTCGCAAGCGGTTGTTGGATGAAGAGCAGCAGGCAGGCTACTTGCTGGAGCTGTATCGATCTATCCGGCAGGTAGTCGAGCTACCAGCGGATAACCAACCAGAAGAAAGAGAGCTGCAACTTTCGGGCTTGGTGGTAAAGCGTGATAACCAACTGCGAGTCTATAACCCCATCTATGCCGCTGTTTTTGACGAAGATTGGATCAATACGGAACTCCAAAAGCTGCGTCCCTACTCAGAAAGTTTCCGCGCCTGGGTTGCGTCTGGTAAGACGGATAGCTCTCGGCTGCTGAGGGGCGGAGCACTAGCAGAAGCTGAGCGGTGGGCTGGTGAGAAACCCACCCTGAGCGGTGAAGACCGAGAATTTTTGGCGGCTAGCCGCGCCCAACAGCGAGAAGAGGAAATCGTTACTAAGGAGCGGGAAGCTGAACTGGCAAGGGAGAAGCAGGCACGGGAAGCTGCCGAAGCCGCTGAACAGATTCAGGCGGAAGCCAATCGGCAGGCTCAACGAAAGATTCGACTGGGAAGTTTAGCGATGGGGGGGATGTTGGTCGCTGCCTTAATGCTGGGTAGATTAGCGTTGAATTCAGGAAACCGGTTGCGTTTGGCAAATCAGCAGCTTACAGAGTCTCAAAAGGAAAAAGAGCAGGTTGATCGAGAACTGGAGCAAGCTCGCGCTGATATCGAGGCCAGGCGCAGCGAACTTGACACAGCGATCGCAGACCTAGAGCAATCCCAGAAAAACCTGCAAGTTACCCAAACTCAGCGTCAGGAGGCCGATGAGCGACTAAAACAAGCCCAGCAAGCTGCCCAGGGACAGCAGGCTGTACTGGCGCAGCTTGAGCAAGATTTAACTAATGCCAATGCGGCCCTTGCCCAGGCGCAACAGGCAGAACAAGAGGCGCAAAGCAAAGCAGTGCAGGCAGAAAACGACCTGGACGTAGCTCTCATGAAGCTGGCAGATGTTGCCCAGGAGCAACAAGAGATTGCCGCCTTAAATGACACGACTAAAGCACTCTCGGACCTCATCGGCAACCTGTATGCCATTAACAAGCCTGAAGCAGCGCGGGATGCGATCGAACAGATTGGTCTGTCGTTTACAGATTTCACGGAGGACAATAACGAGTTCAGGCAAGCACTCTTGAATAGTAGTAAGGCTCTGGCTCACCTCAATCTTATTTCTGCTGACAGCGGCAATGAAGGTGCACAAGAGCGAATTAAGGCAGCTCAAACGCAAATTGAGCAAAGCATCCGGCTAGTCGAGGCCAATCCGAGTGTATTTAGTGCATCGGCATCTGGACGAGCGATCGCCTTTTTCACCTACGCGGTGCAGGGCAATTTACGAGAAGAGCAAGATTACTTATGGAAAACACAAGAGCCAACCAGTGCCTACTCCTCCTATGAGCAAGCCTTTAGTTACACCGCTGCAATGCCAAGCCTAAACTCTGAAAATGTGGCAAACTCCTTCAATCAATTACTGAGTTCTTTGCGTGAGTCTTTTGAGGAAGGGCAATTCCAATTTCTGATTGCTGCCGCCCTCAAGAAACACTATGACTTTCGATCAAGGCAATTAATTCGAGAACTTGAACCCTTTCTGGCAAAATATCAATGGCGAGCTGCTGATAGGCTAACTTCTGAAGCGATTATTGCTTCGGCATACTCTCGAAATTTATGGAATATATGGAATTTTGAGTATTCTAATATTTCCTGCTCCATTTTGCTAATGATAAACATGCTTTGGCTCGAGTACTCCGAGAACCATTTCGGATTTAAAACTCAGGACAAAATCTATAGCGAAGTAAATAGAGATGCTTCATCAACCTCTTTTGATGAAGCATCCTGGATAAGGTTCACCCATAAAATAGGGTGGAATACTATTGATGGAAATATTGAAGATATCGGTAGTGTTGGAGATACTCGAATTGCGTGGCTGAGCCACGAGGATATGTTATGGTCTGAAGGGATGAGCGGGGGAGAACTTAAAGCGTCCGAGACACCTCGTGGACACCTCCCTTTGGTTTGGGGTTTTGAATATGAGATGAGAGATGATGAGGATCCTGGCCTAGGACTTTTTTCTCAAGCGTCATACTGTCTTACCAGTGAGACCTAATGATTATAGGCTTTTCGCTCAGGGTAATCGCATCTCATTTGGTATAACTCCCGGTTCGGTCATTTTTGAGTGAGGTCAGCGGATTGGGTTAAATTTGGGCTATGGAAATCCCTCTAACCTTTATCACAGAACGGGTTGACGATATTCCCCTGCTGCTAGCTAAATTGCAGCGAATGGAGGTACAACCCCTGCTCGACGCCCACTTTCCGACCCATGGGAACTGGCAAGGCTTGAGTTTAGGCCATGTGGCCGTGGTCTGGCTGAGCCACATCCTATTCCAAGGGGATCACCGTTTGAATCGGGTTCAAGATTGGGCAGAGCGACATCAGGAAACCTTGAACCAGGGTTAACAGTAACCGGTTCGCGCCCTTGACCTGAGCGACGACCGCTTAGAAAGCGTGTTGCGATATCTCAGTGACGATGGCCAATGGGCGTTGTTTGAGCCGACGCTGAATCAGCGACAGATTCAGGTGTACGACCTGGACCCCGAGCGGTTGCGACTCGATAGCACCAGCGTCAGTGCGGACTGGACGGTCAATGATGCTGGGCTTAACCTATCAACCATCAGCTAAGGCCAGAATCTCGGGAACCTCTTTAGAAATGAGCGAACCGGGAATCATAATGTCGCCTCGCTTTGAAGAGTAACAGAGGCGCGTTCCTTCAGGGGGTTTCCCTTACTTCCGTCTCTTTGTAGAGAGATGAACGTTTTTCGTATCTGTAGTCATTGTTACCGTTTTGTCTTGACCCGTCAATGGGTCGGTGTCATGGTTTGCTGAGGTTTC
>PWTM01000040.1 GCA_003563855.1 PVC group bacterium
CAGGCCCCCGTGCCTGCCCGGTCATCGTAGGGGCAGGCCCCCGTGCCTGCCCGGTCATCGTAGGGGCAGGCCCCCGTGCCTGCCCGGTCATCGTAGGGGCAGGCCCCCGTGCCTGCCCTCCGGTAGTAGGCTGCGGACATGCTGAAACATCGCCGCCGGCAGCGAGGTCCCCCTGTTAGGGCCTTGCCCTCGGGCGGCGGGGGCGAGGATGGACAGAATCATTTTGGACAGAATCTGGGGACCGGAAGATCGGGAGTACGCAGGCGAGCGGTGGGACCCATCACCGTCGTAATCCGTAGTCGTCGGCGTAGTCGTCGCACGATCCTCCCGGCCATGGCTTCAAGGCGTCGCGCCCCGCCGGGAACGCCAAGCGTCTGCTTGGCCGACCCAGGGGGCGAGGACCGCAAAGACCAGGTCCCCGGGAAAGAGGCTGCTGGCCTCTTCCGTCCCCCCCGAATCTGCGCAATCTGCGAAATCTGCGGACAAAGAAGAAGAGAGACAGGATAGGATGAGTTCGAGGATCAAGGGTAGAGGCCGGGCCTCTCGGTCCTGGTCACTACGGGATCTTCTCATTTCTCGGGGAGCGGAGTGTCCGCAGATTTCGCAGATTTCGCAGATTTGGGGCGGGAGGCACGGCCTCTTGGGCTGGGTCCCCCGAAGAAGGGCTTGAGGATCAAGGGATGGAGGCCGGACCGCACAGTCTTGATCTCTTCGGAATGGTCACTGCTCCGGCGGTGCCTGAGCAGTGACGCGCAGCGAAGACCGGGATGCCCCCCGCGCCTGCTTCCCCCCGTTCTTCGCGGCTTGCTCATTTCGGCCGACGACGACGCCGACGACTACGGTGGACGATTGAAGACTCCCCCGTCGTCATCCGTAGTCGTCGGCGTAGTCGACCCCGGGGCGCCCGGGCTTCCCTTCCGAACGGGCGCGGGGTAGGATCGCTCGCCCGGGCCGCGGACGCGGCCGGAGCATCGGAGGGCGACGCCATGCTGGCCAAGCGGATCATCCCCTGCCTGGACGTCAAGGACGGGCGGGTCGTCAAGGGCGTGCGGTTCGTCGAGCTGCGCGACGCGGGCGACCCGGTCGAAGCCGCCCGCGCCTACGAGGAACAGGGCGCCGACGAGCTGACCTTCCTCGATATCACGGCCTCGCACGAGGACCGCGACACGATCGTGGAGATCGTCCGCCGGGTCGCCGCCGAGGTCTTCATGCCGTTGACCGTGGGCGGCGGCATCCGGAGCGCGGCCGATGTCCGTCGCCTCCTCCAGGCGGGCGCCGACAAGGTCTCCGTCAACACGGCCGCGCTCGCCCGTCCCGAGCTGATCGACGAGGCCGCCCGCCAGTTCGGCAGCCAGTGCGTCGTGCTCGCCATCGACGCGCGGCGCGAGCCCGACGGCCGGAGCTGGCAGGTGTTCACGCACGGGGGCCGGCGCCCCGCCGGGCGCGACGCGGTCGACTGGGCGCGCGAGGGCGTCCGGCGCGGCGCGGGCGAAATCCTGCTCACGAGCATGGACGCCGACGGGACGAAGGACGGCTACGACCTGGCGCTGACGCGCGCCGTGGCCGACGCCGTCCCCGTGCCGGTCATCGCCTCGGGCGGGGCGGGCACGCTCGAGCACCTCTACGAGGCCGTCACGGAAGGCGGCGCGGACGCCGTGCTCGCGGCCTCGATCTTCCACTTCGGCGAGTTCACGATCGCGGAGGCCAAGGCGTTCCTCCGGGCCCGCGGCGTCGAGGTGCGCGACGACCGCGCGGGCCTGCAGGACGCGCAGGACTGAGGGCGTACGATGGACGAACGCGAGGAAGGCGCGCGGCTGGCGCTGGATTTCGGCAAGCTGGAGAAGGCCGCGCGCTGCGGCGGCGTCCTGCCGGTCGCCGTGCAGCACGCCGACACGAACGAACTGCTGCTGCTCGCCTACACCAACGAGGCGGCCTTCCGCGAGACGGTCGAGCGCCGCACGCTGGTGCTCTGGAGCACCTCGCGCAACGAGCGCTGGGAAAAGGGCGCGACCTCCGGTGAGACGTTCGAACTGGCGGAGGTGCGCGTGAACTGCGAGCAGAACTCCCTGCTCTACCGCGTACGCCCGCGGCGCGGCGGCATCTGCCACACCCGCAACCGCCGCGGCCAGCCGCGTAACTGCTACTACCGCCGCCTCGACCTCGAGCGCGGCACGCTCGAGAACCTCGATCCCTAGGCCCGATGATGCTGAGCCCCGACCGCGCCGCTTTCCGCCGCCTGGCCCGCCGGGGCAACCTCGTACCGGTCTGGCAGGAGCTGCTCGCCGACGAGCAGACCCCGGTCGGGGTCTACGCCCGGCTCCGCGACCTGCTGCGCGCCGAGCACGGCGGCTCGCACACGTTCCTCCTCGAGAGCGTCGAGGGCGGCGAAAACATCGGCCGCTACTCCTTCATCGGCGGTCCGCCGCGCGCCATCTTCCGCGCCTGGGGCCGGCGCGTCGAGATCGAGCGCGGGGAACGAACGGAAACGCTGTCCGATGTCGATCCGCTCGATGCCCTGCGCCAACTGCTCGCCGCGGCGCGGCCCGTGCATGACCCCGCCCTGCCCCGCTTCACCGGCGGCGCCGTCGGGTTCATGGGCTACGAGTGCGTGGCCCTCTTCGAGCCGGTCCCCGTGCGCGACGACCGCGCGCTGCCGGCGCCGGACATGGTCTTCCTGCTCACCGACGCGCTGGTCGTCTTCGACCGCGTGCGCCACACCGTCCTGCTCCTCGCCAACGCGATCGTCGACGGCGAGCCGGACGCGGCCTACGACCGCGCGACCGCGATGATTGCACGACTGCGCGAGGCGCTCCGGGCGCCGCGGCCCGGCCGCCTGATCGCGCTCGGCGGACCGCCGCCCGCGCGGCGCCGCGCGCGCTCGACCATGAGCCGCGCCCGGTTCACCGACGCCGTCCAGCGCGCCCGCGCCTACATCCGGGCGGGCGACATCATCCAGGTCGTGCTCTCGCAACGCTTCGACGTCCCGTTCGAGGGCGATGCGCTCGACGTCTACCGCGCGCTCCGCTCCGTCAACCCGTCCCCGTACATGTTCTGTCTCGACCTGGGCGGAAGCGCGATGGTCGGCTCCTCGCCCGAAGTGCACGTCCGCTGCGAGGACCGGCGGGTCGAAGTCCGCCCCATCGCCGGCACGCGGCCGCGCGACGCCGACCCGGCGCGGGACGCCGCCCTGGCGGCCGAGTTGCTCGCCGACCCGAAGGAGCGCGCGGAACACGTGATGCTCGTCGACCTGGCCCGCAACGACATCGGCCGCGTCTGCGACTACGGGAGCGTCAAGGTCCCCGAGTTCATGGTCATCGAGCGCTACAGCCACGTCATGCACATCGTCTCGGCGGTAACCGGCCGCCTGCGCGCGGGGCTGGATGCCTTCGACCTGATGCGCGCGACGTTTCCGGCCGGCACGGTCTCCGGCGCGCCAAAGGTTCGCGCGATGCAGATTCTCGCCGAACTCGAGACCGCCCGCCGCGGTCCGTATTCCGGCGTCGTCGGCTACTTCGGCTACGACGGCACGCTGGACTGCTGCATCACCATCCGGACCGCCATTCTCGACCAGGGCCGGGCCTACGTGCAGGCCGGGGCCGGGATCGTCGCCGACTCCGATCCCGAGCGCGAGTACGAGGAAACGCGCAACAAGGCGCGCGGCCTGCTGAAGGCGATCGACCTGGCCGCGCACGTGCTGGGCGCCGAGGGAGATGCGAACGCATGATCCTGGTCCTCGACAACACCGATTCCTTCACCTTCAACCTCGTGCAACTGCTCGGCGAGATGGGCGCCGAGATGCGCGTCGTACGCAACGACGAGACCTCGATCGCGGGCCTGCGGCGGCTGCGGCCGGAACGCCTGCTTGTCAGCCCCGGGCCCTGCTCGCCGCGCGAGGCGGGGCTCTCCTGCGAGGCGATCCGGCATTTCGCGCCGCGAATCCCCGTGCTGGGCGTCTGCCTCGGCCACCAGTGCATCGCGTCCGTCTACGCCGGCCGCGTCGTGCGCGCGGAACGCCTGATGCACGGCAAGACCTCGCCCATCCGGCACGACGGGCGGGGGATCTTCGCCGGGATGCCGGACCCGTTCGAGGCGACCCGCTACCACTCGCTCATCGTGGAACGCGCAAGCCTGCCGGCGGACCTGCGCATCTGCGCCGAAACCGCCGAAGGCGAAATCATGGGCCTGCGCCACGCCGACCTGCCCGTCCACGGCGTCCAGTTCCACCCGGAATCGATCCTGACGCCCGAAGGCCACCGCATCCTGCGCAATTTCCTCGATCTCCCGCCCGCCCGACGGCAAACGCCGCGAGCGCGCTGATCGTAATCCCCTGCGCAGTCCCGCTCGTCGTCTTCTTCCCGCCCACCGACCCGGCCCCGGTTTCGTCCCCGTAGTCCCCGGAAAGAGCCTGCACGTCGACTTGCGCCCGCCGCCGCCCTCGTCCCCGTCCTCAGCGAGCGCAGCGCGCGCTCCTCGTCCTCGTCCTCGTCCTCGATCCAGAGACCGGGAAGAGCGAGGGACGAGGACGAGGGACGAGGACGGGCGCGACTGCTCTCCCCGCCCGGCCCCCACGGGCTCGCCCCGTGGGGGAGGAAAGGTCAAGGAGAGCACCCCGAACCTCAGAAGGCAGAGAGCGCGAAGGTGAGCGCGGGCCGACCGGCGGACCGCGCCGCGCTCTCCTGCGGGTCTGTTCCCGAAAGGCGGCGCGCCCCCGAAGACCAACTTTTCGCCCCCCACGGGACAAGCCCGTGGGGACGCGCAGATCCTTGTCCCGATCCTTGTCGAGATCGTTGTCGAAATCGTTGTCTTCCCCCGCCCACCAGCCCCGGTCCCGGTTTCATCCCCCTGGTCCCCCGGAACGACAACGATCTCGACAATGATTTCGACAACGATCCGGCCGACACTCGACACCCGACACGCAACACCCTCCGCTGGCCGAATACCTTAATCACATTGGCCGGATTTCGCTAATCACCGAGGAGCGGTGCATGCAGGATACTGGGGCATTCGCGCCGGTCCGGGGAGGCGAGCGATCGCTCGAACCCCCGGCGGCCGGTTGCGGCAGAGCGCCGCCTTGTGTGCGGAGCCGGACAGAAACACAGACGTGGAGACCATGGGATGAAGATGAAATCGATCCTGGCGATGGCGTTGGCGATGGCGTTCCTTGCGGGCGGAACGGTCCAGGCCGGAGCCGAACTGTTCAGCGTGAACCTGTGGTCGCCCGGCCGCAACTGGGCCGAAGAGTGGCAACAGGAATCCTGGCGGGATACGGTACGCATGGCGGGCAAGACGGGCGGCGTCTGGGAGACCGGCGAGTGGACGGACATCAACGTCTCGGCCATAGCCGCGGGCGGCTCCACCACCTTCACCGGATCGCAGGGCGCCACGGCGACCTTTGCGATCGAAAGCAAGCGCAACCAGAGCCCGTACAATTGGACCACGCTCCGCGATGGAAGCGCGGATCCCACCGGGAACCCGGCCTACATGGCCGACGGGAATGCTACCCTGCTCGACGCCAAGCTGGTCGGATCGGAATTCGATGGCGCCTCGGGTCCGGTCGATCTTACGAAGAACGTCGTCATCACGGTCAGCGGCCTGACGATGGACACCTATGACGTGATCGTCTACTTGTCCATGAACCAGGCCCAGTTCGGCAGCGGGGGTAATGCCGGCCGCGGGCACATTAATTTCAATAATACCGGCCTCACGGAATGGTTCATCCCCGCCGGACAGCCGCCCACGACCTTTACGGAAATCGAAGAAGACGGCGGCACCGGGAACTATATCGTCTACAGGAACGGAACCGGCTCGTCTTTCACGCTGCGGGCTTACGGGCACGGCTTCAACCACGGCGGCATCGCTGGCTTCCAGATCCGCGCCGCCGACTCGGCCGACCCCGGGCCGGTGGATGCCGGAACCTCGACCGTCACGGCGGCACACGGCACGCTCAACGCCGACGGTTCCGCGACCACCACCGTCACGGTCACCCTGCGGGACGCCGACGGTCTCGTCCTCGCCGGCGAGGACGTCGCCCTGGCGGACATCGAGGAGGTCGCCGAGATCGACCCGACGACGACGGCGACCACGAA
>PWTM01000030.1 GCA_003563855.1 PVC group bacterium
GGAGTTCGACGACCTGACCGCGGGCGACGCCTCCGCATCGAGCCGCATCGTGCCGGTTCACCGATCCGAGCTGATCGCCTGGACCGCGCGCGTTCATCCGCCCGACTACCTTCGCCGCGAACCGTTCGAAACGCCGGTACGGGCCGCGCACCTCGAGGTCCCCGAAGGAGGCCGCGTCGACCTCGAAGGCCGCGTCAACCGTTCGCTCCGTTCGGCCGCGCTGCTGGAGCCGCGGGAAGAGTCCCTGCCGGTCGAGGACGCGCGGTTCCGGCTGGCGGACCTGGCCCCCGGCGCGCCGGCTGATGGACCTACCGTGTTTCGCCTGGCCTGGGTGGACACGCACGGGCTCGACGGCGCCGCGCCCGCGCGGCTGACCGTCCAGGCCCGGCCGGATGAACCGCCGCGGATCGCCGTCGAGGGGCTGGGACGGTTCAGCGCCGTCCTGCGGGACGAGGTGCTCGAATGGCGCCTGCGCGCCACCGACGATCACGGGCTGCGCGCGCTCTGGGTCGAGCGCCAGGTCGGCGAGGCGGAGCCCGAGCGCAGGACGCTCGCCGACGGCGACCCCGAGACCCGGGAGCTGACCGGCGAGCTTTCGTTCAGCGCCGCGCTGCACGGGATTCCCGACGAGACGCTGGTGCAGGTCACGGCCTACGCCGCCGACTACCATCCGACGCGCGACCCGACGCGGTCCGAGACCTTCCGCATCTACGTCATGAGCGCCGAGCGGCATGCCGAGGAGCTGCGCCTCCGGCACGAACGCCTGCAGGCGCGGCTCGAATCGATCGCCCATGCGACCGAAGGCCAGGTCCTCCGCCACGAAGCCATGGCCGCCCTCGACCCCGAACGGCTGGCCTCCGAAGCGATGACGGAGGAGCTCGGGCGCAGCGAGCGTACGGACCGCGAGCTCGCGGATCGGCTTCGCGAGCTCGCGCGCGACTTCCGCGAGCTGGCGATCGAGGGCCTTCGGAACCCGGACCTTGACGGGGCCATGATCGAAGCTTGGTCGGACCTCGCGGACGCGACCGAGGGCGTGGCGGACGGACCGCTGACCTCCGCGGCGGAGGCGCTGGCCCAGGCCGGAGCCAGCGCCCAGCCCGAGGCGCGGTCCGAGTCGCTGGATGCGGCGATACGCGGCGAGCGCGAGGCGCTCGAAGAGATGCGCGCGGCGGACCGGCAGGCGGCGGAGGCCATGGAGATGCTGCTGGCACGCGGCTTCGTCCGACGACTGCGCACGCTGGCCCGCGTTCACCACGATCTCGCCGGTGGAATGCGGGCGGCGCTCCCCGCCACCCTGGGGCTGCTCCCGGAGGACCTGAGCCTGGCCGCGCGCCTGCAGCTCGACCGCTGGAGCGAAAGTGAGCGGGAGTCCTTCGCCGAGACCCGCGACCTGATGGACGACCTGGCCGGCTTCGCCCGGCGCAGCGGGGAGGCGCGCTACACGGAGGTCCGCGAGGCCATGCGGGACTCCGCGGTGGACGAAGGGTTGCTGGCGATCGTCGGGCAACTCGCCCGCAACCACGGAATCACGGTCATGGCCAACGCCCGGCGCTGGGCCAGGGCGTTCGACGAATGGGCCGCGATGCTCGAACCGGACGACGACGGCGGGAGCGGCGGGGACGGCGGGGGGGACGCCGGCGACGACGGGCTGGACCTGGAAACCGTCATCGCACTCCTCCGCACCGCGGTCCGCCAGGAGATGCTCCGCGAGCAGACCCGCACGCTCGACCGCGAATCGCCCGCCCCGGGCGCCCCGGACGCCGAGGCCGCGCGCGGACTCGCCGAGCGGCAGCGCGAACTCGGGGCCGACCTGCGCGCCGCGGGCGAGGCGGTCGAAGACGAGCAGGTGTACGCGTTCATGAACGCGATCGCCGGCCTGATCGACGAGGCGGCCGTCTACCTGGACCGCCCCCAGGCGGACGGCGAGACCCGTGCCATCCAGACGGAGGTGATCGAGCACATCGCCCAGCTCTTCCGCGACAGCCAGGGCGAGGACGCGGGCTCGCCCTCGATGAGCGAGGCCATGGCGCAGGCGCTGATGGCGATGATCGCGGCGGGCATGGGCGAAGGCCCCGGCGGCGGCGGCGAGGGCGAGGGCGAGGGTCTCGCCGGCCCGGACCGGCCGCTGACCCCGGGCGACGACGATCCGGCGTTCGAAACCACGGGCGGCCGGGACCCGGCCGCCTGGCCGGAGGAGTACCGGGCCATGCTGCAGGCGTTCTTCGACGCGGAGGACCGGTGATGCGCCCCGCGCAGCTCTTACGCGCCGGGTGCATGGCGGGCACGCTCGCCGTCCTGCTCGCCGCCGCCAGCCCGCGGGCCGCGGCGCAGGTACGCGAGTTTCACGGCGACCCCGTGCCGCCGGAGGTGGACGCCATGTACGAGCGCGGCATGGCCTTCCTCCTCGCCACGCAGATGGAGGATGGGACCTGGCCCGCGCAGGGCAGCGGCCAGGGCCCGGCGACGACGGCCATGGCCCTGCTCGCCCTGATGGCGCGGGGGGACTGCCCCGCGCACGGCCCCGCGGCCGGCGCGCTCCGCCGCGGCGTCCATGCGCTGATCGGCATGCAGGCCGGAGATACCGGGTTCTTCGGCCCCACCATGTACCACCACGGGTTCGCCACGCTCGCGCTGGCGGAGGCCTACGGCATGGTCGAGCACCCGCGCCTGGCCGGCGCGCTCCGGCAGGCCGTCGAACTGATCCTGGTCTCGCAGCGCGAAAACCCGACGGGCGGCTGGCGCTACCAGCCGACGGCGCGGGACGCCGACACCACGGTCAGCGGCGCGCAGATGGTCGCGCTGCTCGCCGCGCGCAACGCCGGCATCGAGGTCCCGGACGAGGCGATCCGCCGCGGCCTCGAGTACTTCGCCGCCTGCCAGGCCGAGGACGGCGGCATCGGCTACACCAGTGCCGGCAGCGGGAACGCCGTGCGCACCGCGATCGCGATCACCTCCGCCGCGCTCGCCGGCGAGACCGACACGCCGCTGGTCGCCCGCGCCACGAACTTCCTCGCCCAGGCCGAGTCGCGGGGCGCGCATGGCTCTACCGGGGGGGTCTTCTACCACTTCTACTACGCCGCGCAGGCGTGGTTCCATACGGACATGGACCAATGGCGCGCCTGGAACGCCGCACAGATCGCTCGCCTGTCCCAGATCCAGCACCGCGACGGTCACTGGAGCGAGCGCCAGGGCCCGACGATCGACACCGCGTGGGGGCTGCTCTCGATCGCGCTCAACTACCGGACGCTCCCGATCTACGAAAGGCAATGACCATGCCGCCCCACCCCTCGCCTCCGTTCCCCTGCCGCCACCGCGCCGCCCGGTGGCTCCCGGCCGCCGCAGTCGCGCTGCTCGGCTTCGCCCGCCCGCCCGCGGCCGCGGCCGACGATTCGTGGATGGACCGCATCGAAAAGGACAAGGCCCGCCCGGCGCAGCTCTGGCTGCGGAACGGCGACCGCGTCGGCGGCCGCCTCGTCTCGATCACGCCCGACGGCGGCATCGAGTGGCGCCATCCGGCCGTGCCCGCCGGCCCGATCCGCTTCGCGCTCCCGCACGCGGACCGGGTGGTCTTCACCGATCCGCCGCACCTGGATCCGGACGACGATGCGCGCGCCGTCCAGGTGGTCATGCACAACGGCGACGTGCTCAGCGGACGCCTCGAAGCCGTGACGGACGAGGCCGTTGCCGTCGGAACCGACTTCGGCGCCTCGCTGCGAATTCGCCGCGAGGCGGTCTCCGAACTCGGCATCGGTGCGGCCGGCCGGCGGACCTACATGGGCCCCACGCCCGGCGAGGACTGGGTCGCGGTGCAGAACATGCCCCTCGCGAGCCTCGAGGCCGACGGTCTCGCGTTCTCCGCGAACACCGGCGCGGCGCTTTCGCTCGAAGGCATGCCCGATGCCGTGCGCATCGAGTTCGATTTCGCCTGGGACAGCATGGCGCATTTCATGGCCCTGCTCTTTCTCGAAGATCCCCAGCAGATGCGCGGCAGCTCGCTCTGGGTGCGGGTGATGAACAGCCGCACGATCCAGGTCACGCGCCGCGGTCAGCGGGGCAGCCAGCAGGTCGGACAGGCCAACATGGCCGATGGACGCGTGGAGCCGCAGGGCGAAGTGCGACTGAGCATCCTGGTCGACCGGCCCGGCGGCCGCTTCGCGCTCCTGGTCGACGGCGAGCCGGTCCTCGAAGCCGCCGACCCCGAACTGGCGGGGATGACCGGCCCGTTCCTCGCGTTCCAGTACCAGCACGGGAGCGGCCGCGTGCACCTGCGAAATTTCGTCGTCCACGCATGGAGCGGCCCCGCGGCGCGGCAGGCCCCCGAGGAGGAGGGCGCGGATTCAATCGGCTTCGTCAACGGCGAAACGTTGTCCGGTCGCCTGCTGGGCGTCGCGGACGGCCAGGCCCGTTTCGAATCCCCGCTCCTCGACGATCTCGCGCTCCCGCTGGAGCGCATCCGTACGGTGCGTCTGGCCGGCGGCGCCCCGGAGGCGGCCGAGACCGGGTCAACGCGCGTCATCCTCGCGCCCTACGGAAGACTGACGCTCGCGGTGAACCGTCTCGACGAACACGGCCTCGAGGCGCACGGCGCGGCCGGCGACGTGCGCATCCCGCTGCGTCACCTTCGCGCGATCCACTTCAACACGGACGCGACGCCATGAAACGGCGCCTGCTGCCCCGCGCGACGCCGGCCGGCCGCCGCCTCCGGCGGACGGCCGTCGCCCTCGCAAGCACGCTCCTGGGCCTCGCGGCTACCGCGGTCGCGGCCGCCCCGGACCGCATCGTCCTGGACGACGAATCGATGTTGAACGGACAATTCATCGAACTGACGTCCGAGGGCGAGGTGGTCTGGCGCCACCCGGCGGTCGCCGCTCCGTTCGCCATCGATGCCGCCGCGGTCCGGCTCGTCGCGCTCACGCCGGCGCCACTCGAGCCCCCGGAAGCGCGCGACCTGGTGCGGCTCGCCAACGGCGATCTGCTTTCGGGCCGCGTCGAGCAGCTCGACGGCGAGGCCCTGACGATGGACCACGAGAGCCTGGGCGCGGTGCGCGTGGCCCGCGAACGGGTCCGCCGCATCGACTACGGCCGCAGGGCGGGCGGAATCTTTTTCGACGGCATCCGTTCGCCCCCGAGTCCGTGGCGCACCGGCCCGGATGCACACCTGGTCCCGCCGAGCTTCGACGACGCCCACACGTTGACGCTCCCGGTCAATGCCCTGAACCGCATTCGCCTGCCGCCCCTGCCCGACGCGTGGCAGTTGGACTTCGTCCTGACCGTCGCGGGCGGCCAGACGCAGCTAGCGTTGATTCCGCCCGGCAGCGAGGACGTCGAGAATCCTGCCGGTTACCAGCTCACCGTCCAGGCGAACCGGGCCCTGCTGGGGTACACGGAGTCCCCGCCCCGCATCTCACGGAGCCTGGGCAGCGTCATGCTGCCGTGGCACGGTCGGCCCACGCGACACCATCTGACCCTGCTCGTGGCGCCCGAGGAAGGTCGTTTCCAGCTCTTCGCCGCAGGTCAGCCTGTGGGCGCCTGGACCGACCAGAACCGGGCGGCCGAACCGCCCGCGGAACTCGGCCTCCGAATCACCAGTCGCAGCAGCGTCGAGCAACTGACCCTGGCGCCATGGGACGGCGTCTCGCCGCCGCTCACCCTTCACGCGGCCGGGGAGGAGACCGAGGCGGACGGCGAAGACGAGCGCGTGTACTTCCTCGACGGCGACCGGCTCACCGGCGCCGTGGTCGCGGCGGACGGCCGGCGCGTCACGCTTCGAACCCCGTTCCAGGACGTCGAGATCCAGTCCGAGGCGGTGCGGCGCCTGGACCTCGCCGCGGCCGACACCGAGCAGCCGGCGGACCTCGTCCGGGTCGACCTGGCGCCGATCGGCCGCCTGTCCATGCGCATCGAGCGCATCGGCGGGGGCGAACTGGTGGGCGAGAGCCCGGCCGTGGGCGCAGTGCGCATACCCGTCGAACGGGTCCGCCGGCTCCGGTTCGGGGACACGCCGGAACCGGACGGCGAATCGCACGCCCCCCACGGCGACGGAGAGGAAGCGCTCCACCGGCACGCGTTGGAGATCCCGCA
>PWTM01000016.1 GCA_003563855.1 PVC group bacterium
TGCGAATCAGCTCCAGGTCCGCCTCGCTGATCTCCCGCCCCTGCATGACTCTCACGCGTGCCATGCCTGAACCCTATGCCCATCCGCCCGTTCGAGTCCAGCACGAAAACGAAGAAAACTCGCCCCGTGCGGTTCGGGGTAAGGCGGCTCTCTCTCCAGTCGCCGAAGTCATGGGGGGGGGCAGGCCAACACTTAGGTGCCCGCCCGCCGCGGGCGGGCACCTGAGTAGTTACGAGAAGAGAAGCCTTGCTTCCGCCGGAAGAGGAGGAGCCCGGAGGAGAGCGCGGAAGGACCAACGGTCAGCTCACGCTCCTCTTTTGGGCTCTATCCCCGAGGCGTGGCATACTCGAAGACCGACGTTCCGCCCGCGGCGGGCGCGTACCTGAGCCGTCGCTTTCGCCTTTCATTCCCGCCGAACCGCGGGTAGGTTCGACGCGAAGGAAGGACGGCATGGCAAGACCGAACTACAACTACGCGAAGCGGCAGCGGGAGCTGGCGAAGAAGGCGAAGAAGGAAGAGAAGCGCAAGCGCAAGGAGGCGGCCCGCGCGGAGAAGGAGGCGGGCCAGGGCGCGCCGCCGCCGCCTCCGCCGGTGGCCTAGACGGCCCGCGAACGGCGTATCCTCCGGCGGCGCACGCCCCGATCGAACCTCACGACGCAGATCGCTCGCGTCGGGCGGTTCGTGTGAGCGGGCTCAGGCGGGCGTTTCGGGCGCGCCGAGCACGCGGCGGCCCTCGATCCGGAGCTGTCCCCGGGCCATCCATTGCAGGGTTTGCGGATAGAGCCGGTGTTCCACCGCCTGGATCCGCGCGTGCAGCGAGTCCGGCGTATCCCCGTCGAGGATCGGCACGGCGCGTTGCGCGATGATCGGGCCGGTGTCGGTGCCCTCGTCGACGAAGTGGACGGTGCAGCCGGCGACCTTTGCGCCGTAGTCGAGCGCCTGGCGCCAGGCCTCGAGGCCGGGGAAGGCGGGCAGCAGCGAGGGGTGGATGTTGACGATGCGGCCGCGGTAGGCCTCGAGCAGGCCGCGCTTGACGATCCGCATGAAGCCGGCGAGCGCGATCGCCTCGGCGCCGTGGTCCTTCAGCAACGCGAGAACGCGCGCCTCGCCCGCGCCCTCGAGCTTCGTGCGGTAGGGCGCGGCGTCGAACGCGTGCGCCGGAACGCCGGCGCGCCGCGCGCGCTCGAGGATGAAGGCGTCGGCCCGGTCGGAGAGGACGCAAACCGGCTCGGCGTCGAGCGCGCCGGCGCGTGCGGCGTCGAGGATCGACTGGAAGTTGGTCCCGCTTCCGGAACCCAGGACGGCGAGGCGCAGCATGGCGGATTCTCCTTTTCGTTCGGTTCAGGCGCCGGCGTCCGGCGCGACGCCCCGGCGCGCGCCGCCGCGCGCATAGGGCAAGAGGCATTCGCGGAACGCGGCGTGCAGCCGCCGGTTCGAGGCCAGCACGGCCAGCCGGCGTCCGCCCCAGCGGCGCATGACGAGGACGCGCCCGCCGGCGCGCTCGACGAGCAGGCGCCCGGCGGCGATGTCCCAGGGGAAGATCGCCATCTCGACGTAGGCCTCGATCCGGCCGGCGGCGACGTGGCAGAGGTCGAGCGCGGCGGCGCCCATGACGCGCACCTTCTGCACCCGGGGCACCAGCATCTCGAAGACGCCGATCGAGCGGCGCTCGTCGTCGACGTGGCTGACGGCGCCGGTCGCCACCATGGCCTCGGACAGCGCGTCGGTTTCGGAGACGCGCAGCGGGTTGCCGTTGCCGCAGGCGGGGCCGTCCCGGGTGGCGGTGTAGAGCTGGTCGAGCGCGGGCGCGTAGACGCAGCCGGCGCGCGTCTGGCCGCCCGCGCGCACGGCGACCGAGCAGCACCAGAGCGGCAGTCCGTGGAAGAAGTTCACCGTCCCGTCGATGGGATCGACGATCCACTCGGCCGCCGCGCCGGGTCGCGGCCGCCGGCCCTCCTCGCCCAGGATCGCGTGGCCGGGGAACGCGGCGTGGATGCGCGCCTCCGCCACGGCCTGGCATTCGAGGTCGAGGCGCAGCTTGACGTCGTGGGGAGATTGCCGGGCCACCTCGGTGCGCCGCGCGCGATGGCGTAGCGCATGGCCGCCCGCCGCGCGGGCCGCCTCGACGGCGACGGCGAGCAGCGCCTGGTTGTCCGGGGCGGCGGGCATGCGCGTCCTCCCGCGCGGCCGCTCGGGCGCCGCGCCGCCCCAGCATGCCGAACCCGGCCCGCGCTGTCAGCCCGGAACCGGAAGCGGGGCTATTCCCACTCGATCGTGCTCGGGGGCTTCGAGCTGATGTCGTAGACGACCCGGTTGACGCCGCGTACCTCGTTGATGATCCGGGTCGCGATCCGGTCGAGCGTCTCGTGCGGGAGACGGAACCAGTCGGCGGTCATGCCGTCGAGGCTCTGCACCGCGCGCACCGCGACGACGTTCTCATAGGTGCGCTCGTCGCCCATGACGCCGACGGACTGCACGGGCAGGAGCACGGCGAAGGCCTGCCAGATATCGCGGCGCGCGGGCAGCTTGAGGATCTCCTCCTGCACCCGGTTGTCCGCCTCGCGCAGCAGCGCGACGCGTTCGGCCGTCACCTCGCCCAGGATCCGCACCGCGAGCCCGGGCCCGGGGAACGGCTGGCGGTCCACGATGTAGTCCGGGAGATCGAGTTCGCGGCCGAGCCGGCGGACCTCGTCCTTGAACAGCTCGCGCAGGGGCTCGACCAGCTCGAAGTCCAGGTCCGGCGGAAGGCCGCCGACATTGTGGTGGCTCTTGATCGTGACCGAGGGGCCGCCGCCGGGCGAGATGCTCTCGATGACATCCGGGTAGAGCGTGCCCTGCGCCAGGTAGCGGATGTCGCCGAGCTTGCGCGCCTCCTCGGCGAAGACCTCGATGAACGTCGCGCCGATGATCTTGCGCTTGCGCTCCGGGTCGAGCACCCCGCGCAGCCGCTCCAGGAAGAGCGGGCCGGCGCGGGCGACGTGCAGGTCGATCCCGAAGGCGCGGCCGAAGGTGTCCTCGACCTGTTCGACCTCGCGGTCGCGCAGCAGCCCGTTGTCGACGAAGACGCAGTGGAGCCGGTCGCCGACGGCGCGGTGCAGCAGCGCGGCGACGACGGAAGAGTCGACGCCGCCGCTGAGCCCGAGCAGCACGTGCGCGCCGGCCAGCCGCTCGCGCATCGCCGCGATGCTCTCCTCGGCGAACGTGGACATCTTCCAGTCGCCGGCGCAGCCGCAGGCGTCGGTCACGAACCGGTCCAGGATCTCGGCGCCGCGCGGGGTGTGCGCGACCTCGGGGTGGAACTGCAGTCCGTAGAGCCGACGCGCGGGATCCTCCATCGCCGCGACCGGGCAGGTCTCCGTGCGGGCCAGCGCGCGGAACCCGGGCGGGGGCGTCTCGACCTGGTCCCCGTGGCTCATCCAGACGGCGAGCTGGCGCGGCAGCGTGCGGAAGAGCAGGCCGGCCTCGCACACCTCGATCGTGGCCGGCCCGTACTCCCGGCGCAGGCCCGCGCGGACCTCGCCGCCGAGGCGGGCGCCCATGAGCTGCATCCCGTAGCAGATGCCGAGCACCGGGAGTCCGAGATCGAAGATCGCCGGGTCGCAGTCCGGGGCGCCGGCGGCCGTGACGCTCGCCGGCCCGCCCGAGAGCACGATCCCGCGCGGCGCGCGGCGGCGCAGCGCTTCCGCCGTGGTCGTGTGCGGCAGGAGCTCGCAGTAGACGCGCCGCTCGCGGATGCGCCGGGCGATGAGCTGGCTGTACTGCGAGCCGAAGTCCAGGACAGCGATCCACTCGTGGGCCTTCGCCGCCGGGCCGGCCGTGCTCACGCCCGCACTCCCGCGCTGCGCTCCCGAGTGACCATCTCCAGGAAACGGCCGAACAGGTGCGTGGAATCGTGTGGACCCGGCGCCGCCTCGGGATGGTACTGGACCGAGAAGCACGGGTGCCGCAGGTGGCGGAGCCCCTCGGAGGTGCCGTCGTTGAGGTTCACGTGTGTCGTCTCCACCGCCCCGGCGTCCAGCGACTCGAGGTCCACGCAGAAGCCGTGGTTCTGGGAGGTGATCTCGACGCGGCCGGTCGCCCGGTCGAGCACCGGCTGGTTGGCGCCGCGGTGCCCGAACTTCAGCTTGAAGGTCCGCCCGCCAAGCGCGAGGCCGAGGAGCTGGTGGCCGAAGCAGATGCCGAAGGTCGGCACGCCGGCCTCGACGACGGCGCGGACCGCCTCGGCCGCGTACCGGCAGCCCTCCGGATCGCCGGGGCCGTTGGAGATGAAGAAGCCGTCCGGCCGCGCCGCGAGGATCGCCTCCGCCGGCGTCGCGATCGGGAAGACGTCCAGGTCGGCGCCGAGCCGGCCCAGCAGCCGGAGTTGGTTGAACTTCGCGCCGCAGTCGAGAACCGCGATCCGAAGCCGCGGTTCCGCGGCCGCCGGGAGGTCGTGGTAGGCCTCGGTCCCGTCCTCGTCGATCCGGCCAAGCGGCGCGCGGGCCGCGTGCGGGCCGGGCCAGCGGTAGGGTTCGGGCGTACTGACCTCGCGTGCGAGGTCGCGCCCGACGAGCCCCGGCGCGGCCGCGGCCCGGGCGACCAGCCGCGCGCGGTCGCCGTCCTCGGTCGAGACGATGCACTTGAGCGCGCCGCGCGATCGGATGTGCAGGGTTATGGCCCGGGTGTCGACGCGATCGACCCCGATGAGTCCGTGCGCTTCGAGGAAGCCCGCCAGGTCCCCGTCGGCCCGGCGGTTGCTGGCGACGCGGCTGCACTCGCCGACGACCAGGGCGGCGGCCCGGGGCCGGGCCGACTCGAGGTCCTCGCCGCTGACGCCGTAGTTGCCGATCAGCGGGTAGGTCAGCGTCACGACCTGGCCGTGGTAGGAGGGATCGGTGAGAATCTCCTGGTAGCCGGTCATCGAGGTGTTGAAGACCAGCTCGCCGAAGACCTCGCCATGCCCGGCGAAGGCCCGCCCTTCGAAGCAGGCGCCGTCCTCGAGTGCCACGATGGCTTTTCTTTTCGGCATGGCGGCCTCCGTCTCCGGTCCCCGGCAGCACGCCGGCGGGCCGCCTTTCTGCCGCATGCCGCCCGCGCGCGCAAGCGGAAAAGAGTCAAAAAAGTGTTTGACAGGAGTCGCGCTATTTGACAGTCTCAAACTTGGGTCGCAGAGGTTCGAAGCTCGGGACGATCTTCAAGGAGCCTGTGGGGCCCATAGAAAGGAGAGGTGAAGAGATGAAACGGCTGGTGATCGCAGTTCTTGTACTTGGGCTCAGCGCCGTCCTGGCCTCTGCCCATGACCACTGGGGAGGCAGTGGAGGGCTAATGGGATGGGATCGTTTTGATCCCGGCAGCACCTATCAGCAGTGGGGGAGCGAGAATGGCTTCAGCGCACCACTGTTCATCGATAACGAATTCGGCGAGCCGGACTTGACGGCGGAGGGCTTCGTGGAGGTAGTGGGGACCGGGCCCTTTGGGGAAGAGAACAAGCCTTTCTGGCATTGCGACGCGGAGGAGGGGATCATCACCATCCTAGTGCCGAACAGCCCCCACGAGAATATGATCAAGAAGATCCTCCTCCAGGTGACGTCCACGAGGGCACCCGAAGTTGCGGTGGTGGGAGGCCCCGGGCCCGGATACTCGTCCGGAACCTTTGAGACGGGCCTCGGGGATGTCCAGCATCTGCATGGTCCCGGGTTTCATGGCAGTGGACCTTGGTACACCTACAGCTATGGGCTCACGATCGAACCCAACCCCGAGCGCGAGACCATCACCATGACCTTCAACCAATGCACGTATATCGAACAAATCGATATCGACACGATCTGCATCCCTGAGCCGACAGCGGTCGCGCTGCTCGGATTAGGCGCCCTCGGGCTGTTCCTGCGCCGGATGCGACGGTAGCGGAGCGGAGTTCGGCGACGAGCGCAGGGCGGAACGGAGGTCCGCCCGCGCTCTCTCTCGGGCTCTGCCCTTCATCGGGGGGGAGAAGCGGTCGCGGCGCTTCCCTCAGCCTTTCCTCCCCCACGGGGCAAGCCCGTGGGGGCCGGGGCGATCTCGGGGAGTTTCTGCGTCCTGCCTCTCGTCCTTGTCTCTCTCCGGAGGAAACCAGGACTACGACGAAGAGGCATCCGGCGCGTCCCCACGGGCTTGACCCGTGGGGGGCGGAAAGTTGGTCCTGAAGTGCGCGCGACCGCGGTATGGAGCCCGGAGACGAGCGCGGGGCGGAACGGAGGTCCGCCCGCGCTCTCTTTCGGGCTCTGCCCTTCATCGGGGGGAGAAGCGGTCGCCGCGCGTCCCTCAGCCTTTCCTCCCCCACGGGGCAAGCCCGTGGGGGCCGGGGCGATCTGCACGCTCACGGCCCCCTATCGGACGCGAGTGGCACGGCCTGCCGCACCCCGCCGGCTCCCCCCGCCCCGTCGCACGCCCCCCTTTCCCTGGCCGTGGCGCGCAAGCCCGGGGGCACAATCGGATCGCCCGAACCGCGCGGGTTTCGTGTAGGATGCGGGGCCGGGGCGACGGTCGGCGGGAACTGGCAGAACAAGAGTGAGGCGCGCGGATGGGCGAGGAAGACAAGGGCGAGGGACGCGGGCGGATCGCCGAAGCGGTACGGGCGGGGCGGATTCTTCTCGGGGACGGCGCCTGGGGGACCGCGCTCTACGCGCGCGGCCTCGCGCAGGGCGAGTGTCCGGAGGCCTGGTGCCTCGACCGACCGGCGGACGTGCGGGCCATCGCCGCGGACTACATCGAGGCCGGCTCGGACCTCGTCGGGACGAACTCCTTCGGCGCGAACCGGTTCAAGCTCGAACACTACGGGCTGGCGGCAACGGCGGACCGCATCAACGAAGCGGCCGCACGCCTCTCGCGGGAGGCGGCCGGCCGGGCGCGCTGGGTCACCGGCTCGGTCGGGCCGACCGGCCGGCTGCTGCTGATGGGCGACGTCACCGAGGAGGAACTCGAGGAGGCCTTCACCGCCCAGGCCGCCGCGCTGCTGCGCGGCGGGGCGGACGCGATCTGCGTCGAGACGATGAGCGATCCGACGGAGGCGGCGCTGGCCATCCGGGCCGCGCGCGCGGCGGGCGCGCCGGAGGTGCTTTGCACGTTCACCTTCGACCGGACAGTGCGCGGCGACTACCGCACGCTGATGGGCACGTCCCCCGCGGAGGCGGCGGCCGCCGCGCTCGAGGCCGGGGCGGATATCGTCGGGACGAACTGCGGCAACGGGATCGAGCGGATCGTCGAGATCGTCGCCGCGATGCGCGAAGCGGTCGGGTCAGCGCCGATGCTCGCCCAGGCCAACGCCGGGCTGCCGCGCGTCGTGGACGGGCGCGACGAGTTCCCGGACGGTCCGGAGGCCATGGCGGACCAGCTCGAGGCCCTCGTCGAGGCCGGCGCCCGGATCGTCGGCGGTTGCTGCGGCACGACGCCCGACCACATCCGCGCCTTCCGCGCGCGCCTCGGGCAGTCGCCGGGCTGATCGGCCGTTACGCGGCGGCTGGCCCGCCCAGTGCCCGGAGAAGGGCGCGGGCGTCCTCGATCAATTCATCGAGCGCTTCGGGCCGGGCCCGCCGGCTGAAATGGAAGAGGATCCGTCCCTCGGCCGCCTCGAACTGAAACCCCTGCTTCCGGCGCTCGAGGAAGAACGAGCGCAGCGCGGGATTGAACCGCTCGCGGATGGCGGCCTCGTCCGGGCCCTGCAGAACGAAGCCCTTCGAGAAGGCGGGATCCTCCTCGAAGTTGATGTCCTGCCCGCCGAACCAGCGGCCGAGGGTGTCGAACCCGGCCACGCGCGTTCGCAGGAAGCACGAGGGAAGGCGCAGCGTCGGGCTCTGCAGGACGGTGATCGTCTGGCGATGCGTGGAGCTGTTCTTCCCGCTGCTCGTCGTGTACTGGTAGTCCGCCAGCATCAGCGTGGCCCCGTCGAGCGTGCCGAGCGCGGCGTTGCGCAGCCGGCGGCCGTGTCCGCGGCCGAAGAGCTTGAAGTCGGGCAACGGCACGTCGCCCCCGGGTTTCGCGACGAAGTGCAGGCCCAGCCGTTCGGCCGCGGCCGCCCAGCGCTCGCGCCGGCGCCGCTCGGCCTGCCAGGCCAGCAGCCCTCCCCCCCCGATGAGCAGAATTGCGATACCGATGAAGATCCATGGCATATCCGCGCCCTCCCCCCTTCATCCCGGGCCGGGCAGAGTTTAGCGGCCGGTCCCCCGCTCCTTCAAGCGCTGGCCACGGCGCCTTCCCAGGGGACGGACCTTTCGGCCCGTCCGAGCCCAGTACGAAAACGAAGAAAGCTAGCCCTGTGTGCTTCAGGGCAAGGCGGCTCTGTCTCCAGTCGCCGAAGGCGGGGGGGGCAGGCCAACACTCAGGTGCCCGCCCGCTTCGGGCGGGTACCTGAGCAGTTACAAATGGAGTAGCATGGGCCGGACGGGTTGGTCCTGCTGACGGCGGGAGGAAGGAGCCCTGCTATGCGGCATCTCTGGTTCAGTCTCGGGTTCATGGTGATGCACACCGTCGCCTACCTGGTCGCCGGCGCGTTGATACTCAAGGTGAGCCGACGCGTCTACGAGGGGCGGGCGCGGCTGATGGACTACCTGCGGGACATGTCGGACGCGGAAGAACGCGGCCATGTCGAGCGCCGGCTCCTTCCGGCCCAGCTTCTTCGCGGGGTCCTGCTGTCGGTCGTGCTCTACCCGGTCCACGCCGCCATCGGAGCGATGTCGTACGGTCTCCGGGCGGCATTCCTCTTCGGGTTGCTCTTCGTCTTCACGCACCTGGCCTGCGCCGCGCCGTGTCCGGACAACATCGAGGGCTATGTCTACCTCAAGCCGCGCTATTTCGACCGCGGCGCGTTCGTCCGTTTTCAGATCGAGATGCTCACCTACAGTCTGCTCTTCGCCCTCCCGGCCGCCGCCGTTCTCTTCTGAACGCGTCGGAGACGCCCCCCCCAGGTTCTCGCCGCCCGTTCTGCGCAGCGTGCTGGAGCAGGGTAGAACAGGGCGTCCGCGAAGCTCGACAACCTGAACTGCCGGGCAGGCCCAGCCGCGCCACCCATTCGCAGATTACGAGATTCAGGGACTGACCCCTTTTTGATGACCCCTTTTTGACCCCTTTGGGGGGGGGCTGCGACTGGAAGATGCGGCGAGAGGGGGTATAGTGCTGCAAGCCCTGCGGGGCGACGAACAACCGAGGCCTTGAGCCCGAAGGAGGAAGTACCATGGCCCACGAACTGATCAAGCTACCCTACGCCGTCGACGCGCTTGAGCCGCACATCGATGCGCGGACGATGGAAATCCATCACGACAAGCACCATGCGGCGTACGTCACCAAGCTCAACGCGGCGCTCGATGGGCAACCCGCGCTCCAGGGCAAGGCGCTCGGCGAGCTGCTGGCCGACCTGGCGTCCGTGCCGGAGGCGATCCGCACTGCCGTCCGCAACAACGGCGGCGGGGTCTGGAACCACAATCTCTTCTGGGAGACCATGGGGCCGAAGTCCGGCGAGCCGTCCGCGGAACTCAACGCGGCGATCGAGAAGGCGTTCGGAAGCCTCGACGACTTCCGGAAGAAGTTCACCGACGCGGCGCTGAACCGGTTCGGTTCCGGCTGGGCCTGGCTCGACGTCCACCCGGATGGTTCTCTCTGCGTCTGCTCCTCGCCGAACCAGGACAGCCCGATCATGCAGGGGGTGAGCGAATGCGTCGGTGTCCCGATCCTGACGCTCGACGTCTGGGAACACGCCTACTACCTCAACTACCAGAACCGCCGGCCCGACTACGTGGCGGCCTGGTGGAACGTGGTCAACTGGGACCGGGTCTCGGCGCTTTACGCGGACGCGCAGAAGAACGCCTGACCGCGCGGCGGCGCGCGGCTACTGCTCGAAATACGTGTAGCCGCGCAGCCCCGCCTGGTAGGCCGAGAGGATCTGGCGACGTTCCTGCGGCGTAAGGCGACCCGCGCGGACGGCGTTCTCCGCCCGCATGCGGAAGCGCTCGATCATATCCGGCGGACTGTACTCGACGTAGGAAAGGACGTCGGCCACGGAGTCGCCTTCGACCTCCTGCGTGAACTCGACCTCGCCGGCTTCGTCGAGGCCGACGCTGACGACGTTGGTGTCGCCGAAGAGGTTGTGCAGGTCGCCCAGCGTTTCCTGGTAGGCGCCGACGAGGAAGACGCCGAGGTGGTAGGGCTCCCCGTTCGGCGCGTGCAGCCGCAGGGTCTTGCGCACGTCCTGGAGGTCGACGAACCGGGCGATCTTCCCGTCGCAGTCGCAGGTGATGTCGGCGATCGTCGCCTGCCGGGTGGGGCACTCGGCCAGCCGGTGGATGGGCATGACCGGGAAGAGCTGGTCGATGGCCCAAACGTCCGGGAGCGACTGGAAGACGCTGAAGTTCCCGTGGTAGACGTCGGCCAGCGCGGTCTCGATTCCCTCGAGCTCGTCCGGCACGTACTTGAGCTTCCCGATCTCCTCCGAGAGCCGGGTCATGGTGAACCAGAACGCGCGCTCCGCCAGCGCACGGGTGCGCAGGTCGATCAGGCCGTGCTCGAAGAGCGTGCGCACCTCGTCGCGGTAGAACATCGCGTCGTGGTAGCACTCCTGGATGTTACGCACGTTCAGCACCCGCGGCACCTCGAAGAGGTTGCGCACGGTCTCGTGCACGTCTTCGGGCAGCGCTTCGGGCAGGGCAGCGGTCTGGAAGCGGGTCACCCCGATGACGTTGAAGAGCAGCACGGCGTGGTGGGCGAGAATGGCCCGGCCCGATTCGCTGACGATCACGGGGTGCTCGACCCCGGCCGCGTCGGTGCTCTTGAGCACGGCCTCGACGATGTCGGCCGCGTACTCGTCCATCGCGTAGTTGCTGCTGCTGGCGAAGTTGGTGTGCGAGCCGTCGTAGTCCACCGCCAGGCCGCCGCCGACGTTCAGGTAGCCCATCGGCGCGCCCTCGCGCACCAGGTCCACGTACACGCGCGCGGCCTCCCGGATGCCGGCCTGGATGTGCCGGATGTTCGGGATCTGCGAGCCGACGTGGTAGTGAAGCATGCGCAGGCCGTCGAGCATCCCGCGCGCCTTCAGCAGGTCGAGCGTGTCGATGACCTGCGAGGGGGTCAGCCCGAACATGCTGCGGTCGCCGCCGGACTCGGTCCAGTGCCCGGTCCCGCGCACGGAGATCTTGAACCGCACCCCGAGAGCCGGGTGCAGCCCCATGCGCTCGGCGCGGTCGAGGATCAGCGGAAGCTCATCGGGCGTCTCGACCACGAGCAGCGTCGGCACGCCCATCTTCTGGGCGTAGAGCGCGAGATCGATGAACTCCTCGTCCTTGTAGCCGTTACAGACGATCAGGCCTTCGGGGTCGTCCAGGTACGTGAGCGCGGCGATCAGCTCGGCCTTGCTGCCGGCTTCGAGCCCGTGGTGGAAGGGGCGGCCGCGGCGGACGACCTCGGAGACGACCTGCTGCTGCTGGTTGACCTTGATCGGGTAGACGCCGCGGTAGGCGCCGCGGTAGCCGGCCTCGCGGATAGCGCGCTCGAAGCTCTCGTTGAGCAGGCGGATGCGGTCGCCGAGGATGTCGGTGAAGCGCAGCAGAACGGGCATCTCCACGCCGCGATCGCGCAGTCCCGCCACGACGGCGGGCAGACGGATCACGGGGCCGGATTTCGCGCCGGAAGGCCGCACGACGAGGTCGCCCTCCGGCGAGATATCGAAATACCCCTGGCCCCAGTTGCGGACGTTGTAGAGGTCGCGGCTCTGGTCGACGGTCCAGCGGGTCAGTGTGTCCGGCCTGATCATGCGCGCATCCTACGGCCCGCCCCGGGAAAAGCAATCGCCATCCTGCCGGGGGCATCCTGCGACCGCGTGCCGAGTGCGCTGCGGCCTCGCCAGGAGGCCGCGCGTCCGGCGCGCCCCCAAGGGCTTGTCCGCCCGCCATGGCCGCCCGGCGGTGACGGAGGGCACCGTGGGGGGAGAGAGCGAGAGGGGGGATCAAGGCGATTGAAGCCAAAGTGCCCTGCGCGTCCCCACGGGCTTGCCCCGTGGGGGGCGGAAAGTTCGTCCGGGAGCGCGCGCGGAGTCGGGAATGGAGCCCGAACAAGAGCGCGAAGCTGACCAACGGTCTGGCTGCGCTCTCTTCCGGGCTCTTCCTTCTCGGCGAAGGGTGCCCTCGCGGCTCTCCTTCGCAACCTTTCCTCCCCCACGGGGCAAGCCCGTGGGGGCCGGCACGTCCTCGGGGCGATTCTCACGGGCAAGCCCGTGGTGGCCGGTACGTTCTCGGCGCGATTCCCACGGGGCAAGCCCGTGGGGGGGCAGGGCGTTCTCGGGCAAGTGCAGCTACGCCGGAAGCGGTGTCGCACGCCAGGCCACCCGGCCGGCGCGGACCGTCAGGCGGCATTGGCCGACCAGGGTCCGTCCCGCGAAGCAGGTGTTGCGCGAGCGGGAGAGGAAGCGGGCGGGATCGACCGTCCAGGGCGTCTCGAGATCGAGCAGCGCGAGATCGGCCGGCGCGCCGGGCGCGAGTTCCGGGGGCGGCAGGCCGAGCACGCGCGCCGGTCCCTCGGTCCAGCGGCGCAGCCAGTCCTCCGGCCGAAGGCGCCCCGCGCGCACCAGCGCGGTCCACGTCGCGCCGACGGCGGTCTCGAGACCGACGACGCCGAAGGGCGCCTCGCGGAACCCGCGGGCCTTGGCCGCCGCCGTGTGTGGCGCATGGTCGGTGGCGAGGCACGCGATCGTGCCGTCGGCGACGGCTTCGAGGAGCGCCTCGCGGTCCGCGGCGCTCCGCAGCGGCGGGTTCATCTTGTAGTTCGTGTCGCCGGCCGGGATGTCCTCGTCGCAGAAGGCGAGGTGGTGCGGCGTGGCCTCGGCCGTGACCGGCAGTCCCGCGGCCCGGGCCTCGCGCAGCAGGGCCACCGCGCCGGCGGTTGAGAGATGCTGGATGTGCAGCGCACAGCCGGTCTCGCGCGCCAGCGCGAGGTCCCGCGCGACGACCCGGACCTCGGCCTCGGCCGGAATGCCGGGCAGTCCGAGCCGGCGCGATGCCGCGCCCTCGTGCAGGACGCCCGACCGCTCGGCCGCCGGGTCCTGCGCATGATCGAAGACCGGCCGCCCGAGCCGTGCGGCCGCCGTCATCGCGGCCCGCATCGTTGCGTCGTCCGCCACCGTGCTGCCGTCGTCGGTGAACGCGGTGGCGCCCGCTTCGGCGAGCGCGGCGAGGTCCGCGGGTTCGCCGCCCGCGCGGTCGCGCGTCAGGCAGGCGGCGGGCAGGACCTGCGCGAACCCGGCCTCCGCCGCCCGGGCGATCGTGGCGCGGACGAGTTCCGGCCGGTCGAGCGGCGGCCGCGTGTTGGGCATGCAGACAACCCGGCCGAATCCGCCGGCCGCGGCCGCGCGCGTGCCGCTGGTCACGGTCTCGGCGGCCTCGTCGCCGGGTTCGCGCAGGTGGACATGCAGGTCGATCAGCGCCGGTACCGCGAAGAGGCCGTCGGCCTCGATCACACGGGCGTCGGGCGGCGGTGCGGGCGGCGCTTCGACGAGGCGGCCGTCCCGGATGCAGAGCGGTTCCGGCGCCTCGGCCCCGAGATGGCGCGCCCCCCGGATGTACAAGGCTTCGCTCATCGTTCCGGGCCGGGGTCCTGGCCTGGCCCGTCCGCCGGACCGTCCCCGTCGGCGTCCCCGTCCGCCGCGGCCGCCTTGAACTGAGGACAGGTCTCCGTTGCCTCGACGTCCCGGCGGTGCAGGGCGCACCACTGGCGGAACGGGTTGACGACGTAGTGCGCGCAGTAGCGGCAGAGACGGCCTCGCTCGTCGTCGCGGAAAACGTCCGGCAAGGGGGTCCGATCCTCTTCGCCGAAGAGGGCGGGCGGCGGCGGCGCGCGGCGTACGGCGGTCGCCTCGATCACGGCGCCGCAGCCGGAACAGGCGCGCTCCTCGCCGACGCGCCGGAACCCCTCGTAGCGCGGCTGGACCAGCACGAAGCACTCCTGCTTGCAGGCAGGACAGCGCACCAGCCCGCCGCCCTTCTTCTCCGTGCCCATCGCGGCCCCCTCCGTACCTGCGGGCAGCCTACCCGCGCCCCGCCGCCGGCGCAAGCGGCCCGACGGAGGACCTTCCGCGCGGTCAGCAGACGACGCGGTGGCGGCGCGTAACCAGTGGGCCGTCGTCTTCGGCCGAGAGCAGGAGGACGCCGCCGCCGACATGCTGTCCGAGGCCGAAGGTGCTTGGGCAGACGATCGGCCGGAACCGCGCCCAGAGATGGGCATCGCGGGCGCCTGCGCTGATGATCCGCGCGACCGGGTAGCGCTTACTCAACGGCGGGAGCCGGCCGAGGAGGCGGGTGAACGTGAAGAGCCGCTGCGCATGCAGATGGCCGAGGACGGTCCGCTCGATCTGCGGCAACCGCGCACGCACGGCCATCAGGCCGTGGAGGGCCGAGAGCGCGCCCGGGTCGTGACAGAAGAGCAGCACACGCGCGTCGTCCGGCAGCTCCTCGAACGCGGCGTTGACCTCGGCCAAATGCCGGGCGCGGTATTCCTCCCAGGCCGGAAGCTCCGCGGGCAACGCCTCGGGCATGAAGAGGTCGAGTGTGAAGAGTGTCGAGTTGATCCCGATGAGATGGAAGGGCCCGTCCACCTCATGCCAGAAGGAGCGGATGCCGAGGCGTTCCTCCCCGCGCGTGAGGCTGGCCAGCCGGATGCCGCCCCGGCCCAGCTCCGTGCTGTATTTTCCCAGGTCGTGATCGCCGAAGACAAAGCGGGCGTGCGAGGGAAACGTGGCGCGGATCAGGTCCAGCGCCCCGGCCACGCTCTCGAAGGTCAGCGCGTCGCTGACGCCGACGCCGAGCGCGTCGCCGCCGTAATCGCCCGTGGCGACCACCCAGTCGGGCTCGAACCGCGCGATCTCGTCCAGCGCCCGCACGAAGCACTGCCAACGGGCGTGCGGATGCCAGTTCCAGAACCTGCGCCGTATCCGGTACAGGGCCCGGTGAAGTCCCCGCGTCAGCCAGGAACTGCCCGTTCCCAGCCCCCGCGCGATCTCCATCGCCCGGACCGCCTCGCCGGGGCCGAGCACGTGGAGATCCGATAGCACGCCCAGCCGCATGCGGTCCCTCGTCCTGCTGAGCTCCGAGCCTAGCGGCCGGGTCGGACGCTTTCAAGCCCCGGAAGCGTGGACTTTCCCCGGTTTTCGGCGACCCTGCAAAGCACGCCGTGCACCGCCTCAGGGCTTTCGCACTTCGCGAACGCGGGCGACAGCGGCGAGGATGTCGGCGGGGGTATGGATGTCGTTGAGGCCGCGTCGCATCTCGAGGGCGCCGGGCAGGCCCGCCATGTAGTGGATGAGCTGGGCGCGAAACTGGCGGGCGGCGGAGGATTCGGGGTCGAGCTCGCCGCGTGCGCGCCGTGCGCGCCGGCGCGGTGCGGCCCTCCAGAGCGCGACGAGACCTTCGAGGTGCTCCCGCAGCGCGGCCTCGCGCTCCGCGAAGGTCGGCGGCGGCGCCGGCTGTCCGGCGAGCCGGGCGCGGGCCTGGGCGAAGATCCAGGGGTTGCCGAGCGCGCCGCGGCCGATCATGACCGCGTCGACCCCGGTCTCGGTCAACATCGCAACCGCGCGAGCGGCCGTCGAGGCGCCGCCGTTGCCGAAGACGGGAATGCGGGCGAGGGCCTTGAGCCGGGCGAGCGCGGCCCAGTCGGCGGGGCCGCGGTGCCGCTCGGCGGTCACGCGCGCGTGGAAGGCCACCGCGTCGGCGCCGCCGGCCTCGACGGCGCGCAGGATATCCTCCGGCGCGCCGCGGCCGCTCTGCATGCCGATCCGCGTCTTGACCGTGACCGGGAGGCGGACGGCATCGCGCACCGACCGGACGACTGCTTCGAGCCGCCGGAGGTCGCGCAGCAGGCCGGCGCCGGCGCCGCGGGCGACGATCTTCGGGACGGGACATCCGGCGTTGATGTCGATCGCGACGAAAGCCCCGAGCGCCTCGACGCGGCGCGCGGCTTCGGCGAAGACCTCGGGGCGGTGCCCGTAGAGGTGCGCAACGACGGGGCGCTCGGCGGGGTCGGTGGCCAGCAGGCGCCAGGAGGCGGGCACGTCGCGGACGAGGGCGTCGACGCTCGTCAGCTCGGTATAGACCAGCGCAGCGCCGTGGCGGCGGCAGAGCCGCCGGAAGGGCAGGTGCGTATAGCCGGCCATCGGCGCCAGCACGACGGGGGCGTCAAGGACGCACCCGCCGAGGCGGACGGGGGCGGGGCCGGCAGCGGGGGCTTGCGCTTCGCGTTCCACGGCGTCATACATAACGCGGTTCACGCGGGGAGGCCAAGTCGCCGATGAGCAAGACGCCGCACGAAGAACACGGGAGCGCGGGGAAGCCCCGCGAGGAACAGGCCCTCGAGCAGGCCGAGGTGCCGGAGCTGTTGACGCTGGTTCGCGCCTACGGCCGGCCGGCGGCGCTGGTGTTGCTGCTGGCGCTGGCGGTCGCCGGCGGCAGCGCGATGGTGCGCCAGCGGCGCCACGCGGCGGCGGTCGACGCGGCGTTGCGATTCGGCCAGGCCGAGACCATCGAGGAGCTGCAGGCCGTTGCCGAGGAGTTTCCCGAGACGCCGTCCGGTCCGCTGGCGCTGCTGGCCCATGCGGCGCGGTTGCTCGAGGAGGACCGCCCGGAGGAGGCGGCCGATCGGGTCGACCTGTTCCTGCGCCGCTACCCGGACCATGCGATGCGGCCCGGGGCGCGGATGCTGCGTGCGGCCTGCGACGAGGCGAAGGAGGCGTGGGACCGGGCACGGGCCGCCTACGAGGACGTGCTGGACGACGCCTCGGCGGCCTATCTCCACGCGGAGGCCCGGCTGGGCCTCGGCCGCGCGCTCGAGGGGGCCGGCCGGCTGCGGGAGGCCCGCGATCTCTACGAGGACTTCCTCGCGGCCGAGCCCGGGAGCGCATGGGCGCCGGACTTCGAAACGGCGCTACGCTCGGTGGAACGCCGCCTGCGGGGCGAGGCCGGCTGAGCTGCGAGGGGGGCGGCCACGGAGTGCCGCCCTGGAGAATCCGCTGGAGAATCCGCTTGCGCTGCTCGCGGGGTTGCGGCATAGTCCCGGCCCTTTTCGCCTGCACCCGTTTCAGGCTGGAGCACGAACATGGCCCGCGATATCCCTCTGTCCCGTATACGAAACATCGGCATCATGGCCCACATCGATGCCGGCAAGACGACGTGCAGCGAGCGCATCCTCTTCTATGCCGGGAAGACGCACAAACTCGGCGAGGTGCACGAGGGCGCGGCCGTCATGGACTGGATGCCGCAGGAGCGCGAGCGCGGGATCACGATCACCTCGGCCGCGACCAGCCTCACGTGGCGCGACCACCGCATCTCGCTGATCGACACCCCGGGTCACGTCGACTTCACGATGGAGGTCGAGCGCAGCCTGCGCGTCCTCGACGGGGCGATCGCGCTTTTCTGCGCGGTCGGCGGCGTGCAGCCGCAGTCCGAGAAGGTCTGGCACCAGAGCGAGCGCTACAGCGTGCCCAAGCTGGCGTTCGTCAACAAGATGGACCGCGTGGGCGCCGATTTCTTCGGCGTGGTTGAAGAGATCCAGGAAGAACTCGGCGCCAACGCCGTTCCGGTCGTCATCCCGATCGGCCAGGAGGAGGCGTTCCGCGGGATCGCGGACCTGGTCCGCATGCGGGCGGTCTTCTACCGGGAGGACTCGCAGGGCCTGCAGTTCGACATCCAGGACATCCCCGCCGAGATGGCGGAGGAGGCGCGGACATGGCGGTCCAACCTGGTCGAGAAGTGCGCGGAGCAGGACGACGTCCTGCTGGAGAAGTTCCTGGAGCAGGGCGACCTGAGCGAGGCGGAGATCATGGGCATCCTGCGGCGCGCGACGATCGCGCGCCGCGTGGTCCCGGTCTTCTGCGGGACGGCCTTCAAGAACAAGGGTGTCCAGCGGCTGCTGGACGGCATCGTGGACCTGCTCCCGGCGCCCTACGAAATCCCCCCGATCATCTGCGCCCGCGAGCCGGAAGCCAACCGGCGGGAGCCGAGCGACGAGGCGCCGTTCTCGGCCCTGGCGTTCAAGATCATGGCCGATAAGCACATGGGCAAGCTGACCTACGTGCGCGTCTACTCGGGAACGCTGCGCGCGGGGCAGACCGTGTACAACAGCTCGCGCGAGAAGCCTCAGCGCGTGGGGCGGATCCTGCGGATGCACGCGAACCGGCAGGAGTCGATCGATACCGCGCACTGCGGCGACATCGTCGCGATCGTCGGACTGTCGGAGACGAAGACGGGCGATACGCTCTGCCACGAGGACCACCCGATCCACCTCGAGGCGATCGAGTTCCCCGCCCCGGTGATCTCGATCAGCATCGCGCCGGCGACGCAGGCGGACAACGAGCGACTGACGACGGCCCTGCACCGGCTGGCGGACGAGGACCCGACATTCACGGTCGCGTTCGACACGGAGACGGACGAGACGATCATCGCGGGCATGGGCGAGCTGCACCTCGAGATCATCGTCGACCGGCTGAAGCGGGAGTTCAACGTGGGCGCTCAGGTCGGCCGCCCGGAGGTGGCCTACCGGGAGACGGCGACGCTGCCGACGAAGGGCGCCTACCGGCACGTCAAGCAGAGCGGCGGGCGCGGTCAGTTCGCGCATGTGGTCATGGAGCTCGAGCCGCTTGGCCCCGGCGAGGGGTTCGACTTCGTCAACGCGATCACGGGCGGGCGCATCCCGTCCGAGTTCATCCCGGCCGTCGAGAAGGGGATTGTGCGGGCCATGCGGGCGGGGCCCTACGCCGGGTACCCGGTCGTCGACATGCGCGTGCGGCTGGTCGACGGGTCGTACCACGAGGTCGACTCGAGCGACTTCGCCTTCCAGGAGGCGGGCCGCGCGGCGTTCGTCGAACTCTTCCGGAAAGGGAACCCGCAGTTGCTCGAGCCGGTCATGTCGGTCGAGGTCGCCACCCCGGAGGAGTTCATGGGCCCGGTGACGAGTTCCCTCTGCCAGCGGCGCGGCCGGATCGAGGGGATGGACGAGCAGGGCGGGCAGAAGCTCGTGCGGGCGATGGTGCCGCTGGGGGAGATGTTCGGCTACTCGAACACGCTGCGTACGCTCACGCAGGGCCGGGCGGTCTTCGGCATGCACTTCGAGCACTACGAAGCCGTCCCCTTCGCCCTCGCCGAAGAGGTCGTCGCCCGCCGCCGTGCGGCGAACAAGATTCGCTGAGTGGAGCTGATCAGGTACCCGCCCGCGGCGGGCGGGCACCTGATCGATGTGGGCGGGCCGCCGGGATCTGGCGTGGGGGGCGAGAATCAGACGGTATTCGGCGCGGGCACGAATCGGATGCGCGTACTTCGCCTGCCAGTTTGCGATGGCCGTTAGCGAGGGGCGACGGCGCACGCGCCCCCACGGGCTTGCCCCGTGGGGAGCGGAAGATTGGTTCGAAGCGCGTTCCGCGCGCGGGGGTAGAGCCCGAGAGGAGCGCGGGTCGGACCATCGGTCGTCCCCGCGCTCTCCTCCGGGCTCGGGAGAGGAGAGGAGGGAATGGCGCGGCCGCAGGCCTCTCGCCCAGCCTTTCCTCCCCCACGGGGCAAGCCCGTGGGGGCCGGGCCGCGCCGGGGTCAAGCCCGTGGGGCCGGGCCGGTTCCGGCCGCAAGCGGTCAGCCGCGGATCGCGCTCAGGTCGTATGCGCAGAAGGAGCCCATGTAGAAGGAATCCTGCCAGAGCCGGAACCCTGCCGCCTTCGCGCTGTCATTCTGGACCGCCAGCCCGATCTCAAGAGGGGAGCGTTCTGGGTCACCCTTCATTGCCAGGTGGACGTGGTCCGGCATGATCGCGATCGACCGGAGTTGGGATCCGGTCCGGTGCACCGCGTCGGCCAGTGCGTCGCGCAGGCGTGGAAGGAACGCGTCCCCGCCCATGCGGTAACGTTCCGCCGTCACGAGCACGAGATGCAGGCCGTACCAGTAGCGGCTGCGCCGCAACTCGACGGGCTGATTGAGGTCCACGGAAAGCTCCTCGAAGGCGCTGCGGCCCAGCTCGTCGCGGTAGCGCGGATCGGCGAGGTCCACGTGCGCGAGCTGGTCGCGGACATAGTGCACCACCGCGGAGGTGATGTTGTGCCCCAGCGCACGGACCGAAACCTTGCGGCTGAAAGCGCAGGGGTTTCCGGCGCTGCGCAGGGCATGCTGGAGCCGGCCCTTGGCACGGCCTGCACAGAAGACTGGCGAGACGGTGGGGTCGACGCGAAACGTGGCCAGGACCCCGGTGGATTCGAGCTTCAGCGATTGGAGCTCCATTCCGTCCTTACGCCATGCCGATCCGAGGTCGGAGCGAGTCGGGCCCGGAAGGTCTACCGGTAGAGCCGTGCCCTTCTGCGGCCACGCGGACCAGGAATAGGCCAGGGAATGGGGGCGGTGGGTATTGGCCGCTTCGTAGAGCATGGTGTGCTTCTGAAAGAAGGCGCGGTGGTTGTCGAGCAGAAACCTTTCCTCCCCCGCGGGGTGCGGGCCGGCGGCTGCTCGGAACGCGCCCCCCACGGGCTTGCCCCGTGGGAGCGGAAGGTTGGTTCGAGGCGTCGAGCCGCGGGAGGAGAGCCCGAGTGGAGCGCGGTTCGGACCGAGGGTCATCTCTGCGCTCTCTCCCGGGCTCGGGAGAAGAA
>PWTM01000330.1 GCA_003563855.1 PVC group bacterium
CGTCCACCCAGGGCAGCAGCGCGCCGTCGCGCATCAGGGCCAGGCGCCGGACGCCGTGCGCGCAACTCGCGTGCACCGTTACCCGCATCGCCTCGTCTGCGGCGAGCGCCACCGTGTCGCCCATCGGGGTGTCCTTGCAGTGGACCGACAGGGCGACCCGCGCATCGGACATGGCGATCGTCGCGCGGTTCCGGATGGCTTCCCACACGCCCTCGGCCGTGACCTCCCTGACCCAGAATCCCGTGAGGCAGAAGTGGTTCGGCGCCCACTCGCGGAAATGGTCGGTGCCGCCCACCAGGCCGACCTTGCACCCCGCATCGAGAAACGAATTGGGGAAGACCGGCGAGCGTTCCACCACGCCGAGCATCGCGTTGCCGCGGCCCTGCATGGCCTCCATGGCGACCTCGAACTCGGGATCGAAGTGCTGCGGGATACGCGCATCCGGGATCGGTTGGCCGTGCACATGGCGCATGACGAACACGGAATCCCGGGGCAGGTCCTGCCGTACCTGTCGGAGGATGTCCGCGTATTCGCGGTCCTGCGCGAGGAGGATCCGTTCCAGCCTTTCGAACGTGTCCCGGTCCCGGCAGTACCAGTTCATGTGCCGCGTATTCCGGATGCCCGGCTCCGTGGCATAGAGGATCACGTTGTCCTGCCCGGCCGTGGATTCGAGCCGATCGTAGAGCCAGGCGCTTTCGATCCCCGTTGTATGCGGCGTGTGCTCCGCGATGGCGAACACGCGGCACCCGAGGACTTCGCGCGCTACCCGGATGTTCTCGCGCGGATCGCCGTCCACGGCCGCGACGCACTTCGAATAGACGGTGTGGATATGGAGATCGCCCCAGATGAGCCGGCGGCCCTCGGCGGCCGGCGCTACCGGCGCCGGTTCCGGGGCGACGTCCCGGAAGGACGTGGGTATCCGGTACCCGCCCCTGCGATCCGCCGGAATCTCGATCCGTTCGAGGCCGGGATCGCGGCCGAACGTCCGAAGGTCGACCCGGTGGTTCCGGCTCTGTTTCGAGCCGGAGCCCCCTTCGTTCTCGTGGGCGGGGAACAGCCCGACGTACCCTTCGCCAGAGCGGACGAGTCCGAAGCCGGTATCGGACGTCAGGGTCGACTCCGTAATGCGCGCTGGAACCGACCATCCCTCCTCCTCCCGCCGGCACCAGAACAGGTCCCACCCGAAGGCCCGGAAGCCCGTGAAACGATGCTGCTTGAACAGGACGAGGGGCCGTCCGTCCTCGATCCGCACCGACGGCTTGATCGGCGGCAGGTTCTCCATGCCGATCGACTTGAAGGCCCGCGGCTCGACCGGCAACGGCCCGAGCGTGATGGGGTCGCCGCCGGCCTCCCATTGCCAGACCGGGATCGCGCGGTGCAGGCCCACCTGGCAGCCGTAGCCGGGGGCGGGGGAGCTCTCCGCGGCCACGAAGAGCGCCTGCGCGCAGTCCGACCAGGCCATGTCGGCGTTTCCGAGGGCGTCGTCTTCCCGCAGCTCCGCCATGCGATCGGGTCGGTCCGGGGCCTCGCCGGCGAAGTGCGCCAGTTGGAGGTGGACGCCATTCGCCGAAGACCGTTCCACCGCGAGCACGGTTCCCTCGCCGGCTGCGCAGAGGAGCGGCGCCCGGCCCGGCGTCCGGTACGCGACCGCGCCGGTCTGATCGACCACCTCGACCTGCGTGGTGGCGGGCCCTGAATCCGTCTCCACGGCGAACCACAGCCGCGCCCCCGCCCGGGCCACCTGCGGACCGCGCATCACCCGGTTGCGGGATCCCACCGTCCGGACTTCGCCGTCCTCGAGGACGACCAGGTGCCACTGGCCCGCCCGGCGTTCGATCCAGGCCAGCACGGGGCTGTCGACCGGCTCGCGGGGAGCGACCGGCCCCTCGATCCGTTCGGCCGCGGCGACGCACCGCGCGCTCATCCCGGCGCCGTCCGGCTCCACGAGCATCAGCTTGCGCCGCAGCGGGATCGTCAGGGCCGCCCACCGCCGGGCATAGGCCGCGCGCTGTGCGAAATCCATCCCGGTCGGGATATCGAGGAACGCCTCGTCCCTGCCGTCAAGGACCAGGACCCCGCCATACCAGGCGGCGCCGGAAATGCCGGCGCAGGCGCTGAATCCGTTCTTCACCGTCCGGTTCATGGGCGAACCCCCCTGTGCCGGCGTGCCGCGCCGCCCTCGCGCATCCCGCGCCGCGCGCTCACGCGCCGTCGTCCTGGACCGTGGTCTCCCGGCGCACGCGGTCGAAGTCCGCGAACGCTGCTTTGAACCGCGCGTAGGCCTCGCGCGTCTCGAAGACCTGGCGGTCATTCCAGAGCACCTGCCAGTCGCCGTCCGCCTCGGGCCACAGGAAGACCTGGCCGCGGATCAGGCGGTTGTTCGCGTCGATGCCGGGATGCTCCGGCGTGTCATTGCCCGAGATGCGCAACAGTTGTTCGGGCGTCAGCGGATCACCGGTCGCCGCCTCGAGATTGTCCCGCATCCAGTCGGACCGCGTGGCCATGGCGACGAAGCCGCCGCTGCCGTTCATCCGCTGCGCGGCCCAGGCGAGGGAGACCTTGGCGGGGGACATGCCCTGTTCCTCCGCGACCGCCTGGATCACGGGATCCTGCAGGTCGGCGCGGTGCTCCTTGAACGTGTCGCGCGACGGGCGCTTCGGCGACCCGAGCGCCATGTAGCCGGTGCAGACGATGCCGTCCGCCTCGAAGGCCCGGCGAAGGTCCGTCTGCTGGAACAGCGGGTGCATCTCCATCTGGTTCACCACGGGTTGCGCCTCTCGCGGCGCGTCCCGCAACAGCAGCTTCATCGTCAGCGCCGTGTGGTTCGAGGTCCCGAGGTGGGCGATCTTGCCGGCCTGCTTCTGCTTCGCGAGCGCCTCCCAGGTCTCCATGAACTGCTCGTGGATGTAGGGGACCGCGTCCGGGTTGCGGTGCTCGCCCGTGCAGCCCGGCGTATGCACGTTCGGCCAGGGCCAGTGGTTGAGGTACAGGTCGATCCGGTCCAGGCCGAGCGCCGCGAGCGTGGCGTCGAGCGCGGGCGCGACGTCCTTCGGGTTCATGTGCCCGTTCCAGAGCTTGCCGGTGACGAACAGCTCGTCGGCCGAGGCGATGAAGCCCCTTCGGATCGCCTCGCGGACGGCCTCGCCGACGACCTCCTCGTTCTCGTAGGCGCGCGCGGTGTCGAGGTGTCGCCAGCCGAGGCGGATCGCCTCCACGGTCGCGTCCTTCATGTAGGCCTGGGCCCAGTCGGAGTGGAACGTGCCGAAGGCGGCGGCCGGCATCCGCGTGCCGCCGGGCAAGGCCAGCGATCGCACGGATTCCGGGGGGATGCCTTCGACGCCGGGGTCGAAGAGCACGGGTTCGATTCTTGCGGTTGGCGTCTTCATCTCGCTGTCTCCCAAGGCGGGCTCCCGCCGCAACGCACGCGTGTTCGGGAGCCTTGTCGCGGGCTTCATCGGAAGCCTCGTCTACAAGGCCGTCGGCGAAGCGGCCGAACCCCGTCATTACACGCAAAAACCAAAGGGTACCCTGATCCATGCATCAAGGTCGAGTCCGACGGCAGTCCGAGGGCGCATCTCACTTCTGACGGTCTCTGCTCGAAATGCCTGGCCCCGGCTATCTTAGCATGTGCGCATTGTGCAATGCGCCGGCGCACGAAAGGACGACGGAGACGATTCTGCTTGCCCCGACTCGGTGGAGTTCGCGGCAAAGATAGCGTTGGCGTTAGTCTCGCAGGAGTTGTCGAGGCCGTTAACGAAGGAGGACGACCTTCAAACGCCTGGTGGGCGCTTCCGTATAGGAATGGATTCTCGTGCGGAAACGACATCGCGACCATCCTTCCCACGATCAACTACGGCGTCAACTTCCTCGTCAACTCCACCGGAACTAACGTATCCGTCAACTTTGCCGCGAACTACATCGGCCCCAGGCCCCGTCAATGCGGTATATGCGCCGGCAGAAGTGAGATGCGCCCGCAGTCCGACGGCAGACGATTGGAGCCTGGGCTGGTCGCCCGCTCTCGTCGTCCCGGCTCTTGGGCTGGCGCTCGCTTCCTCGTCGTGACGGGTTCTTCACGGGTCTTCGTCGTGCGACGACTACGGCGACGACTACGGATTACGACTGCAGTGCGTCCCATCGTCCACCGTAGACGTCGGCGTCGTCGTCCACCGAGAAGAAGACGCCGCGAGAACCCCGCCAACCGAAAGCGGCGTCGTTACGACTCAGGCCCGAACGCCTCGGCCAGCGGGCGCGGGAGCCGGGGCACGGCTCCGGCCTGCGAGCAGACGAATGCCGCCACGCGGTTGGCCAGGTCCTGGATCCGGTCAAGGGGCAGCCCGCGCAGCAGGCCGACGGTCACGGCGGCGGTGAAGGCGTCGCCGGCGCCCACGGTATCGACGATCGTGGCGGGGACGCCGGGTTGTCGGCTCTCCCCCTCGGGCGTCACGATACGGCTTCCGCGCGCGCCGAGCGTGCAGACCGCGACCCGGAGTTCGAAACGGTCGAGGAGGGCGCGCAGCGGATCGGGCGCGTGCGCGCCGATGCCGGCGATGTCCCTCACGGCCGGAAGCTCGGATTCGTTCAGCTTGAGCACGTTCGCCTGGACCAGGCCCTCCCGGACCGCCTCCGCCGCCAGGAACGGCGGCCGGATGTTTACGTCGAAGACGCGCAGGCAGCCGGGGCGGACGGCGCGCAGGAAGGCGCGGATCGCGTCGCGACTGCGCGGGTCCCGCTGTGCAAGCGTTCCGTAGATCGCCGCGTCGGCGGCCCCGGCGATCGCCTCGATCGCGGCGTCGCATTCGAGCGCGTCCCAGGCGGCGGGCGCCCGGATCGTGTAGACCGGAACCCCGGCGGCGTCCAGCGCCACGTCCACCTGTCCGGTCGGGAGATCCGGCACGGTCCGGATGCCGGCGGTCTCCACGCCCCGCGCCCGCAACTCGGCCCGGACCTCGCGCCCGTCCGCATCGTCTCCGACCGCGCTGACGACCGCGCCACGCGCGCCGAGCTGCGCGGCATGGGCCGCCACGTTGGCTGGCGCGCCCCCGAGCCGACGGCCCGCCGGAAGGCAGTCCCAGAGGACTTCGCCGATGCCGACGCACAGCGGCGCCCGGCGGGGGGGCTCACTCGACATCGATCATCACCTTCATCGAGCGCTCGCCTTCGCGCTCGATGAAGGCATAGGCCTCGGCGAAATCGGCGAACGCGAAGCGATTGGAGACCAGCGCCTCGGTCCGGACCGCGCCCGAGGCGAGCCATGCCACCGCCTGTTCCCAGTCCTCGTGGCGGTACATCATCGAGCCGCGGACGTCCAGTTCGTGCTCGCAGACGACCGACATGTCGACGCGCGGCGGTTCGCCGTAGACGCCGACGATCAGCAGCGTGCCGCCCTTGCCGACCCGGGCAACCAGGGCGGCGAGGCTGGCCTCGGCCCCCGACACCTCGATGCCCAGGTCGAACCCCTCCGCGCCGAAGGTCCGGCGGACGCCCTCGGCCAACGACTCCTGCTTCACGTTGCAGACCGCCTCGATGCCGACCTGGCGGGCGACATCCAGCCGGAAATCGCTGATATCCGTCACCAGCACCTGCGCCGCCCCGCGGGCGCGGCAGGCCTGGGCCACGACGTTGCCGATGGTCCCGGCGCCGGCCACCACCACGTTCCGGCCGGCCAGGTCGCCGGCGCGTCCGGTCGCATGCGCCGCCACGGCGACCGGCTCGACGAAGGCGCCCTGTTCGAACGTGAACCCCTCCGGAAGCTTCACCAGCTTTTCGGCTTCGGTCACGAACAGGTCCTGCGCGCAGCCCGGCGCCTGGAACCCGCGCACCTTGAGCGCTTCGCAGGCGTTGTGCTGACCCCGGCGACAGGGGGGGCACGTGCCGCAGACCTCCTGCGGGGTCGCCGTTACGCGGTCGCCCACGGCGATGCCGCGCACGTCCGGGCCCACGGACTCGACCTCGCCGGCGAACTCGTGGCCCTGGACCAGCGGGTAGGACACGAACGGGTGTTTGCCGTGGAACACGTGAATGTCCGACCCGCAGACGCCGATGCGTCGCAC
>PWTM01000023.1 GCA_003563855.1 PVC group bacterium
AGGGAAACCGGGCGGGCTCTTCCCTCGCCGCGGCGAGCCGCGGCGGACAGAGCGGCGCCGAGGCGCCGCACTCCAGGGCGCCTGCGGCGCGGGAGGGGCGTCCGCTCGGGCCACTCTCGCGGCGCGGCTCGCCGCGGCGCAGGGTGGGCAGCGAAGCGAACCGCCGCGTTTCAATCCGCGGCGTCTTCGGCGTCCTCTTCGCCATCCTCCGCGCCGGCCGCCTCGCGCGCGTCTTCGTCCCCCGGCCCGATCAGCGCCCGGATGTCCGCGACCAGCGCCGCGGATCGGAAGACGATGACGGTCGGATCCGAGACGTACCGGAGTTCGTCCTCCTCGCCCCGGCGCACCGTGCGGATCTGCTGCCGGCCGGTCCCCGCCGCCGAGATCGAGGAAACCACGCCGACGGCGTTACCGAACCGATCCACCACCGCGGACCCGCTCGACCCCGGCGCCCAGTCCGTGGAGACCTCCATCCGGGGAACGTCGGCATTCTCCCGCCGGTGATAGTAGAACCGGTTGATGATGCCCTCGCTGAAGAACCCCGTTCGCCGCAGCGGAGCGCTGTAGCACCAGACCCGGTCTCCGGGGTAGGTGTGCACGTTCAGCGGCAACACCGCCGCCGGCGGATCCATGTCCACGCGGATGATCGCGACGTCCGTGCGCGCATCGGAGCCCAACACCTCGACGACCGGGTAGAAGGCGCCGTCTTCGCTGGCGGCGACCAGGTACCCTTCCCGCTGATCCCGGCCTTCGGGATCGATCACATGGTGGCAGGTCGCAACCAGGCCGTCGGCGCTGATGACAAACCCGCCGGCCAGGCTCTGGTGCCAGTGATCGCAACGGGTGCACAGGTAATGCCACCCCACGCGGACATGGGCGTCCCGGCTCAATTGCCAGACGTCCCGCTCGCTCAGCGGCGTTGTGTTGGGCTCCGGCAGGACCACCTCGGGCGCGCGCCGGCCCAGTTGTTCCGCCACCGTTTCCCGCGAGAGCAGCCGGCCCTCCTCGCGCAGCACATTGGCCGCGCGCACCATGCGCTGGATGGGCTCCCCCCGGTCCCGCGCGATGCGTACCCCGGGCGCCTGGGCCCGGCCCGCGGGCGGCAGGAGGGCGAAAAGCCCGCCCAGGACGAACGCGGCGGGAACAACGCGGCTTCGACGTCTTCTCATGATCTCTTCCCTTCGTGGTCTATTCGTTCTCTTCTTCATGCGATCTTACACACGAAGAGCAGTCTACCGCACGGGCCGTTCCGCTTCAATGCAGGGAATGCCACGGATCACGCGGTCACGCGCGGACCCGGCCGTCGCGTGCTTCCGGCCGGTCCGGGAGATCGTAGATCCGGTTGTCGCGCCATCGGCCCACGTTGGAAAGAATGACCGATGGGTCCGCGTACGCTTCGCACAAGAGCTTGTGATAGACGGCTTCCTCGTGGCTATGGAGGCGATCCTGCCGGTGCGCGCCACGGTATGCCCGCCCGTCCGCCTCGGGCATGAAGTGCGCCCCCAGTCCGGCCAGAATATGGCTGGTCCCGCTGCCTTCGTCGAACTGCTCCTTGGTTCGCCATACGATGTTCGAAGGCAACAGATCTTCGAAGGCCTTTCTCAGTATCCACTTCTCAACCTGCACCCCGTTTTCCAGGGTGCGGATCTTCAGTCCGGCCGGTATGCGTTGTCCCAGTTCGATCATCTCCAGGTCGAGGAACGGGACCCTGCCCTCGATCGAATGCGCCATGGTAAGGCGGTCGACACGCTGGAGATTGATATTATGAAGCGATGACACGCTGCGGTACAGCTCCTCGTGGAGCGGCATCGTTTCATCGAAATCCTTGTAATACGAGTAGCCGCCAAACAACTCGTCCGCGCCTTCGCCCGTCAGGATCACCTTGACGTGTTCCGAGGCCAGCCGCGACACGAAGTAGCAGGGCACGGCGCTCCGGACCAGGTCCTGATCGAACGACTCGAGGTAGAAGATGATTTCCGGAAGGTGACGTACGATGTCCTCTTCGGTAAAGACGTACTCGTGATGAATGCTGCCAATATGCCGGGCCACCACGCGGGCGGCCTCCACATCGGGGCTTCCCTCGACGCCGACCGCGAACGTGTGCAGTTCCTTCATGTGCAACCGGGCGATCGCCGCAATAATGCTGCTGTCCAGTCCACCCGAAAGAAAGGCGCCCAGGGGGACGTCGCTCATCAGCCTCTTCTCGACGGCGCGCTCCACGCGGGCACGGATCACCTTGCACCAGTCCCGGACGGAGCGCTCCTCGGGTTCGGCGCGCGGGATCGCGCGGTATTTCCGGAATCCCGTCTGTGTATGGAAAAGGCTCCCGGGCGGGAATTCTCTCACCTGGGTCGCACGACCGGACAGGGCTTTCAACTCGGATGCAAAGACGGTTCTATGGCCCGATTTCCCATAGTACAGGGGCTTGATGCCGACCGGGTCCCGCGCCGCCAACAGATCCCGGCCGTTGGTCAGGATCAATGCGAACATGCCGTCCAGCCGCTCCACCATCGCCTGGTTGGCGTCCTCGAAGAGGTGCAGGGGCGCTTCGCTGTCACTCGAGGTGCGGAAGTGGTGTCTTTCGGAGAGCGCGCCTTTCAGTGCCCGGTAGTTGTAGATTTCGCCGTTCGCGACAATGCACGCCTCGTCGTTCTCGTTGAAAATGGGCTGCCGGCCGCCTTCGGGATCCATGATCGAAAGACGACGATGCCCCAGGGTGGCCCGCCCTTGCGAGGCCATGCCGCTGGCATCCGGACCCCGATGGATCAGGCCGTCCATCATTCGCTGGGTCAGCGTCGGATCGTTCTCACCCCAGATGGCCGTGATTCCGCACATGTGCGTCCCCTTTCGTCGTTGCCGACGGCTGTGTTCCCCGCGCGATTTCCGGTCGAACGGCCGTTCGGACATGGGCGCCGCCCGGGCCGCTCCCGTGGCATGCCGGTCTTCCCCTCTCCCCGCGCACTACGCGGGCGCCTGCGGGAGGGCGTAGAAGGCGCCGGGTATGACGCGGCTGGGCACGAGGTAGTCGCGCGCACCCTCCGGCGTGCTCTCGGTCAGGATCGGCGCCCCGACGTCGAGGACGCCGACCTCGAGCACCCGGGTCAATCCGCCCGGCCGCGTCCGCTTGGCTGGATTCTCGGCCATACCCGTCCCCGTAGCCCCGCCGCCCGGCGGGTGCCGCAGTATCCCGGCCCACCCCACCCGTGCGCAAGCGCAATCGGCGGCCGGCGCCCCGCCGCACTGGTCCGTCGTCGGCCGAGTTCCCCAAGCCACGTGGCCGGCAAGGTGCAGCGCCGATATCCGCGCAGGTCTTCAGCGAAGAGAGCATCGGCGATTTCGGCATCGCCAACGCCGTGGATGTGGGCGAGACCGGCCGTCAGGCCTACTTCGCCAGCACCGCTGGCGGTGATCTGAACCTGGTCGTCATCCCCGAGCCCGGCACCGCGGCTCTGCTGGCGGTCTTCGCGGGTGTCGCGGCGGTCATGCGGCGACGCCTTCGCCGGTAGTCTCGCGCGGCCCATCGCGGGGGTCGGGGTTCGCGTGCAGGGTGTCGGGTGTCGCGTGTCGAGACTCGGCCGCCGCCCCGTGGCTTGCCCCGCCGCCCGCAGAGGGCCGCCCCCCCGTCGCCGGCGCCGCCCCCACTGATCACTGCTCACTGCCAACTGCCAACTGCCAACTGCCCCCCCCGCCTCGCCCCGGTTCCCGCCGGCCGCAGAGGGCCGGCCTACACCGATGGCGGCGCGGGCCGGGCGCGACGACGCTGTTGGCCGGGGCCCTGCCCCCGGCGCGATCCCCCCCGATCACCGCTAACTGATCACTGCCAACCGCCAACTGCCACTGCCAACTGCCCCCTCCCACCGCCCCCCTACGCCTCCCCGCCGGGGGCGGACAGGGGCGCGGACGTGAGGTGCACGTCGCGGAGCTGGCGCGCGTCGACCGTCGAGGGTGCGCCCATCATCAGGTCGACCGCCTTCTGCGTCTTCGGGAAGGCGATCACGTCGCGGAGGCTGCCCGCGCCGGCCAGGAGCATGACGAGCCGGTCGAGGCCGAGCGCGATTCCGCCGTGCGGCGGCGCGCCGTGCCCGAGTGCGCGCACGAGGTGGCCGAACCGCTCGCGGATTTCGTCCTCCGGGATGCCGAGTACGCCGAACATGCGGGCCTGCAGGTCCGGGTCGTGGATCCGGATGCTGCCGCCGCCGAGCTCGACGCCGTTGAGCACGATGTCGTAGGCCTGCGCCCGAACCGCCGTCGGGTCGGTCTCGAGCAGGGCGAGGTCGTCCATGCGTGGGGAGGTGAACGGGTGGTGCATCGACTGCAGCCGCCCGTCGTCCCCGCGTTCGAGCAGCGGGAACTCGGTGACCCAGAGGAAGCGCAGGGCGTCGGGATCGACGGCCCCGGCGGCCTCGGCGGCGAGCAGCCGGAGGCGGCCGAGCGCCCGGTTGGCCTTCATCCGCTCGTCGGCCGCGAACAGCACCAGGTCGCCGGCCGAAATGTCGAGCCGTTCGGTCAGCGCTGCCTTCTCCCCCTCGGACAGGAACTTGGCGATCGGCGACTTCCAGCCGCCGTCGGGCTGGACGCGGATGTGGGCCAGCCCGCCGAGCCCCATGGTCTTGGCCAGCGCGGTCCACTCGTCGACGACCCGGATCGGCACGCCGGCCAGCCCCTTCGCGTTCAGGGCCTTGACCCGGCCGCCGCCGGCGACGGCGCGGGCGAAGACCTGGAAGCCGCTCCCGTCGAAGACGTCGCTCAGGTCCTCGATCGCCATCCCGAAGCGCAGGTCGGGCTTGTCGCTGCCGTAGCGGTCCATCGCCTCGGCCCAGGTCATCGCGGGGAACGGCCCCGCGGGCGGCTCGCGGCCCGCCGCGCGGACGGCGGCGGCGAGCATGCCGTCGACGACGGCCCGGATATCGGACGGCTCGATGAAGGACATCTCGATGTCGATCTGCGTGAACTCCGGCTGGCGGTCCGCGCGCAGGTCCTCGTCGCGGAAGCAGCGGGCGATCTGGAAGTAGCGGTCGACGCCGGCGACCATGAGCAGTTGCTTGTACTGCTGCGGCGCCTGCGGGAGGGCATAGAAGGCGCCGGGCACGACGCGGCTGGGCACGAGGTAGTCGCGCGCGCCCTCCGGCGTGCTCTTGGTCAGGATTGGCGTCTCGACGTCGAGGAAGCCGGCCTCGTCGAGGAAGGCGCGCACGGCCTGCGTGACGCGGTGCCGCGTCGCCAGGTTGCGCTGGAGGGCGGGGCGCCGCAGGTCGAGGTAGCGGTAGGTCAGCCGCAGGTCCTCGCTGACGCGCCCGGCGTCGTCGTCGAGCGGGAACGGCGGCGTGCGGCTCGCGTTGAGCACGGCCAGGTCGGCGGCGCGGACCTCCACGGCGCCGGTGGCCAGGCGCGGGTTGACCATGTCGGCCGGGCGCAGCGCGACACGGCCCTCGGCGCGGACGACGGAGGCCGGGCGCGCGGCCTGCGCGCGAGTCCAGGCCTCGGGCGATTCCTTCGGGTCGACGACGACCTGGGTGACGCCGTAGCGGTCGCGCAGGTCGATGAAGACGAGGCCGCCGTGGTCGCGCACGGTATCGATCCAGCCGCAGAGGGCGACGGCCCGGTCCCGGTCGGTCTCGCGCAGGTCGCCGCAGGTATGGGTTCGCATCATGGCTTGTCTCGCTCGGATCCGCCGCCGCGGGGCGCGGGACGGAGGGGGTGGATATGGCGCGGGCGCGCCTAGAGGTCGTCGCGCAGGCCCAGCAGTTCGATCAGCCGGTCCAGGTCCTCGCTGGAATAGAAATCGATGTGGATCGCGCCCTTGGCCTTGCGCCCGTTGGCGAGGGTGCGGGGGGAGTGGACGGTGACGCCGGTCCCGAGCTTCTCGCGCAGGCGGTCGGCGAGGTAGCGCACGTGGCTGGCCGGCACGTCGTCGCGCGCCATCCGCGCGACGCGCGGCGGGCGCGCGAGGCGGGCGACCCGGCGTTCGAGCTCGCGGACCGACCATCCCTCCTTCTCGGCGCGGGCCGCCAGCCGC
>PWTM01000259.1 GCA_003563855.1 PVC group bacterium
GAACGCCACGCTCCAGCGTGGCACGGTCCTGGTCCGCGCGGTTCTCGTCCCCTTGATCGGCCAGGCTGGAGCCTGGCGTTCCCGGGGGGCACGCGCCTCTCTACGTTGCCGCCCCCTCGCCCTGCGAGCACCCCCCCGCGCACGCCGAAGACTGGGGAAAGCCGCGACCGCGGGGGATTGACATCCGGCGCGCGTCGGCGCAGCGTGGCGGCCGCGCCGGTGCGCGCGCATGGAGGGTTCCGCGTGGACGTCATCGTTCCCGTGGCGCTGCTGGTCCTGGGCATCGCCGTGATCATCAAGGGCGGCGACCTGTTCGTGACGGCGAGCGTCGCGATCGCGCGGCGCGCGCGGTTGTCTCCGGCCGTGATCGGCGGCACGCTCGTCAGCCTGGCGACCACGATGCCGGAACTCGCCGTGACCACGACCGCGAGCCTGCGGCGCAATCCCGGGCTGGCGGTCGGGAACGCGGTCGGCTCGGCCATCTGCAACATCGGGCTGATCGTCGGGCTGCTCTGCGTGCTGCACCCCATGCCGGTGCGCAAGGAGGACTTCCGCGTGCCGGCCTGGACGATGCTGGCCACCGGGGTTCTGCTCACGGGCCTGACGATTCCGTTACGGCTGACGCGACCGGCCGGCCTGCTGCTGATCGGCTGCGCGGTGGTCTTCCTCGGGCTCGACCTCATCCGCCGCTGGCGCCGGACCGCGGCCGCGCCGCCGGCCGGTGCGGAACACGGGGCCCCGGACGTCGCGGCGTCCGCGGCGCCGGCCTGGCGCGCGGGCCAGCTCGCGCTGCGCTTCGTTGCCGGGGCGGCGCTGGTCGTGGCCGGGAGTCGGCTCATGGTCGACAACGGCGTCGCGCTGGCCGCGCGGATGGGCGTCCCGCCGATGATTATCGGCCTGACGCTGGTGGCGGTCGGGACCTCCCTGCCCGAGCTGGTCACCGCCGTCACGGCGGCGAGGAAGGGCGTTCCGGAGCTTTCGCTGGGCAACGTGGTGGGCGCCAATATTCTGAACCTGACGCTCGTGACGGGGATGGCCGGCGCGATCCATCCGCTGGAACTGGCGCGGCGGACGCAGCTCTACAACTTCCCGGCGATGCTGGCGGTGTTCCTCCTGCTGCTCGTGCAGGCGCGCACGGGGCGGAAGCTGACGCGGCAGGAAGGGGGGATCCTCCTGGTCTTCTACGGCCTCTACCTCGCCGGGCTGCTCGTGATAGAGACCCTCTGACGCGTCGTTGCACGGCGCGAACCCACAGGGCTGCCTGCCCCCGCATGCGCCTGCGAGGAGCTCGCCGCGTATCCCGATCGAGGCGGCGATCACGGACCCGTAGGGGCGGCCCCCCGTGGCCGCCCCCGGCGCCTTCCGCCGAGGCCGCGGACCGGCTGTTCCGAGCTCAGAGCGTCTTGAGCAACCGCAGGGCCTTGGTCGCGTCGGCCGACGAGTCGAGCGCGATGTGCGTGACGAACTTGCGGCCGATGGCGGCCGCCGAGAGCCCGCGCAGGTTCAGGCCCGCGTCGGAAAGCGCCCCGACGAGTTTCGCGCCCGTGCCCGCCTTGTTGGCGCCCTCGACGCGCACCGTGTACAGCGTGCGCGTCTTCTCGAACCCGGCCTTGCGCGCGGCCCGGCACTGCGCCGCGCCGCGGATCGGCGTGACGAACACCACGCCTTCGCCGGCGCGTTCGGGCCGGCGGCGCGCGATCGCGAACTCCAGGTCCACCTTGGCGGCGCTCAGCGCCTCGAGCTTCGCGGCCAGTCCGCCGGGCTGATCGACCAGGTCGGCCGCCCACGTGTCCACGCGTTCCGCTTTCATGGCTTCTCCCTTTCTCTCCGAGGCCTCCCGCCTCAACGCTTCCCAGCATAACCGGGAACCGCCGCCCGTCAAGCGGCGCGGCGGCTTGACCGCGACGGCGCAGGCGGCCTAGGCTGGGCACGCCGCGCGGAGAGGTGCCGGAGTGGTCTAACGGGCACGCCTGGAGAGCGTGAGTACCCCGCAAGGGTACCGAGGGTTCGAATCCCTCCCTCTCCGCCAGTCTTCCCGGCGCCCGTCATCGTCCCGGCATCGCCGGTACGGAGCCCGGGCGGCGGGCGAGGAGCGAGGAGCGAGAGCCCGAGACCCCCGAGCCTGTCGAAGCGCCGGAGGCCCGAATCGATTCCCTCGATTCTCTCGATTCCGTCGATTCTCTCGACTCCCGTCGACTTCCCGTCGACTCCCCCCGACTCCGTTGTGCGGGCGCTCCCGGTCGCTCCGCCGCCGCCCTAGACGATGGCGCGGACGACGGCCGCTTCGACCGCCTGCGCGGGCGCGAAGGCGCCGCTGGCGGCGTAGCGCTGGAGTCCCGCCAGGAACTGCCGCGCCTCCGGGTGCGCCTGCAGGGCCGGCAGGTCGATGCTGCACACCAGCAGCCGGCCCTGTCCCACCCGGGCCTCGAAAACCAGGCCCAGCCGGTGGTTCCGGTCGAAGCCGTCGATCACCTGCACGAGCGGCCGGAAGCCCGCCGGCATCGCATCGAGGATCATCGCGCGGCTGTTCTTGACGAGCGGCCACCATTGCCAGTTCGTGTGGAGCTCGGTCGGGAAGTCCCGGAAGAGCGGGTGGGCCGGGTCGCAGAGGATGCCCTGCGTGCCCGGCGTCTCCCTGCCCAGCGGGTTTAACCGGCCTGGCTTGCGGAACATCGGCGACCAGAACCCGGACTGAAAGGCCATGGCCACCGACCGCTTCAGCCGCTCCGGCCGGGCCAGCAGCAGCACGCGCCCGCCCGCGCGCAGCTCCGCCTCGACCCGGCGATCGAAGGCGCGCGCCACCCGGATCCCCTCCGGCGCCTCGGTCTCCACCTTCGCGGGATAGACCCAGATCGGGTAGCGGTTCCGGTACGGCGTGCCCGGCAGCGAAAGCGCCACCTCCAGCTTCCGCGCCCTCCGAACCGGCTGTAGATCGGCGCAGAACAGGTCCACGTCCGTCACCGTGCCGGTCGGAATGGTCAGGGAGCGGCTGACGCCGCTCTGAATGCCGAATGCCGGATGCCGAATGCCGAATGCGGGATCCTCGACCCTCTCTGGTACGCTCCTGTGTCGTTCCGTGTTCCGCGCGCATTCCTTTGCCAAGGTGGCTTTGGGCCCCGCCGAAACTGCGCCGGCCGAGTCGGAGACGAGGCCGCCCCCGGAACATTCGGCATTCGGCATCCGGCATTCGGAAATCCGCCATGCCACGGAGGCGCGTTCGAGGTCGCGGGGGCCGTAATGCGCGACGCGAATCCGGGCGCGGAAGGTCTCGTCGTTCGTCCAGGTGTACTTCGTCATCCAGAGCAGCGGCACTGTCTCGCAGCAGAACTCGCGCCACTCCGCCGGCTCGATCAGGCCCTTCGACTCCATGAACACATTGAGCAGGCCCACCAGCGCCACGCCCTGCCCGCTGAAGTCCTGCAGGTCCAGCATCTGGAAGCCGCCGAAGCCGGGCGTGCGCAGCGCGGCCTCAACGTCCTCGCGGTGGCAGATGGCGGAAATCGCGCCCGAGGCCTTCAGGAAGTCCGCCGCCTGGTCGAGCATCCCGGCCGCCGCCAGGCGCTCGCGGAAGATCTCGAAGCAGCGCGCCTTCAGCACGCCCGTGTATCGTTCGATTTCGCCGAAATCCGGAAAGACCTCGTACTGCGCCATCTCGTGGCCGACCACCGGCACGGGCACGCCCAGCAACCGGGCGGCGTAGTCCACGGTGGTGGACGGCGGCGCGTGGTCCACGTGGCATTCCGCCTCCCAGGATGCGCCGCGCACGTGCCGGCCCTTGGCGGTGCCCTTGATCACCCAGAATTCGTCGCCTTCGCGGTACCGGATCGCCCAGTGGAAGTGGTTGGTGCCCATCGCGTAGAGATGACGGCCGTCCAGCGCGCGGAAACGGTCGCACATCCCCTTCATCACCTCGACGTCGCCGCCGATCTCGTTCCCCAGGGTCATCATCGCGAACGAGGGATGATTGCCGTAGGTCCGGAGCATCCGTTCGCCCTCGCGCGTCAGGTAGGTCGTCCGCGCCGCCGGCGGCCCCCCGTCGCCGGCCAGTTCGTCGAGGGTCTCGTAGGCCTCCTTGGGCGGCGTGTAATCGCGGTTCTCCGGGTGCGTGATGCCGCGCTTGTTCGGCAGCTCGACCTGGAAGTAGATGCCCAGCTCGTCCGCCGCCGCGAAGGCCGCCTCCGGCGGGCACCAGGAATGGAACCGGAAGTGGTTGATCCCGTAGTCGGCCGCGATGCCGAGGTGCCGCAGCCAGTAGTCCTTGTCCATCGGCGCGTAGCCGGTGAGCGGGAACAGGGCGCAGTCGTTCTTCCCGCGCAGGAACGTTGGCCGCCCGTTGACCACGAACTGCCCGCGCGCCGTACCGAACGTGCGCAGCCCGCAGCGCGCGCTCCGCCGGTCCTTCATCCCTGCGGCGGGCGCCGTCAGCGAAACCGTCACCCGGAGCAGGGCGCGATCGAACTCGTCCCAGCGCGGGGTGTCGTTCGGGATGGGAACCTCCAGCGCCAGCGGAGTGCTCGCCGCCTTGAGCCGGGCCTTGAAGCGCTGGGCCGGGATGCGGGGCGCGTCACTTCGCCCCACGACCTCCGCTCGCACGACGAGGTTCGCCTCGACCGCGCGGCGCGTGGCGTTCCCGATGCGAACCGCGACGCGCATGCGCTGCCGCACCTCCTCACTCTCGTCCGGCTTCATCTGCGCCGTCTGTTCCGGGTGGACCTGGATGTCGTCGATCCAGACCCGGTCCGTCGCCCGCAGCTCGATGCGGCCCACGATCCCGTTCCAGTTCGTCTGGGTGCGCTCGTCCACCTGGTGGCAGGGTCCGACCGGCGGCAGCTTGGCATTATCGACCAGGATCGTGAGCCGGTGCCTGCCGGGCGTCAGCTTGCGCGAGAGGTCGAACGTGTGCGGGGTCGAGAGCGAATCGTCGCCGCCCATCCAGGTGCGGTCCACCCAGACCTGGCTGTCCTTCGTGCGTTCGAGGAAGAGGACGATGCGCTTGCCCGCCCAGCGCTTCGGGATCGTCACCGTGCGCTGGTACCAGGCAGGCCCGATCCAGCGCCAGATGCGGGAGAGCCGGTCGACGCAGCGCTCGTCGGCGAACTCGCCCTTCTGCGCCTCGTCGGTCGTCCCCGGCAGGGCAATCGTCTCCTCCAGCTCGCGCGCGAACCAGCGTTCCCGGATACCGGCATTCCCGGTATCCAGCGCAAAACCCCAGCGTCCCTTCAGGTCAATCGACGTGCTCATGGCGCGAGTCTACCCCGCCGCGCGGCGGCGAGGAAGAGGGAAGCGAATGCCGAATGCCGGATGTCGAGTGCCGAACCGCCCGAATCGATTCTCTCGATTCCCTCGATTCTTTCGACTCCCCTCGACTCCCTCGACTCCGTCGACTCCCTCGACTCCCCCTCGCCGGGCGCGAGGATGCCGGCTTGTCCCGGCCCGCCCGGAAGCCGCGGGCGGGCGGCCACGGGGGCCGCCCTTGCGGGCCACGGCTCGCCGAAAGGGTCGCGGAGGCCGGGGTGCCCCGGCCGCGGATTCCGCTCCTGCTTCAGCGCTGCGTCCGATTCTCCCGACCGGGTCGCGTCAACGCTCCACGCGGAGGCGGACGAACAGGCGGTCGCCGAGCTCGGACTTGTCGAACGTGACCGTCACGATCTCGAAATCGGTGTCCTCGTCATCGACCGCACCGATGACAATGCCGGCGCCGGCGACCGCGTCGGTCCAGCTCCCGGGATTCACCAGGTCGGTGCTGTATTCGACCACGATTTCGGTCGCTTCATCGGCTTCCGCCGCTTTCCTGCGCCGGAAAGCGAAGACCAGCTCATCGTCATCCATCGTGATCGTCGGCAACAGTCCGGCATTGCGGACGTCGACAGTCGGATTATCCGCGCCCAGCACCCAGGCAACGCCATTGGCGATGCCGTCGCCGCTGGTGTCGTCGCCGAAAGCGGCTTCGCCCGCCCAGTCATCGTAGGGGTCTGCGGGGGGGGGGAGATCGGCATCGGTGGTGACTTC
>PWTM01000109.1 GCA_003563855.1 PVC group bacterium
CCCGGCTCCTCGCGCAGATCGTCAGGATCGGTCAGCACAAGGCCCGTTTCGCGGGCGAGGCGTACCATGGCCTTGGCGGCGGGGTGGTTGCTGAAGCGCTCGGCGCTGGCCGCGGTGAAGAGCAGCTCCGAGGGCGCGACGCCATCCACGGGCTGGAGGCGCACGACGCCGAGCTGCCCGGTGGTCAGGGTGCCGGTCTTGTCGAAGACGACGGCGTCGAGGCGGGCGACGCCCTCGAGGTCGGCGACGTCCTTGACCAGGATGCCGAGCCGGGCCGCCGAGGAGAGCGCGGCGACCATGGCGGTTGGCGTCGCCAGGATGATGGCGCAGGGGCAGGAGACGACCAGGACGGCGACCACGCGGCTCCAGTCGCCGGTGAAGAACCAGACGAAGGCGGCGATGATCAGGACCAGGGGCGTGTAGTAGCCGACGTAGCGGTCGATCATACGGGTGATCGGCAGCCGGGTCTGCTCGGCGGCCATGATCAGGTCGCGCACGCGTCCGATCGTGGTGTCCGCGCCGGCGCGCTGGACTTCGACCTCGATCGCGCCGGTCAGGTTCTGGGTTCCGGCGAAGACCTCGGCGTCGGCGGCCTTGTCGGCGGGCATGGACTCGCCGGTGATTGTCGCCTCGTTGAGGCTGGTGCGGCCGGAGAGGATACGGCCGTCGGCCGGCACGTTCTCGCCGGGCAGGATGCGGATGCGGTCGCCGGTCTGCAGCTCGGAGGCCTTGACCTGGGTCTCGCCGCCGCCGTCGAGCCGGCGGGCCATGGACGGCGTGAGCCGGACCAGACCCTCGATGGCGGCGTGCGCACCCTCGGCCGTGCGGGTCTCGATGACGACGGAGATGAGCATGAAGAAGGCGATCACGCCGGCGGTGCGGAAGTCCGACTGGGCCATCGAGGCGAGCACGGCGATGGCGACGAGCTCGTCCATGTGCATGTGCCCGCGGAGGATGTCGCGCAGCGCGGTGCGCAGGATGGGCGCGGCGAGCATCAGGGCGCCGATCAGCGCGCTCAGATCGCCGGCGACCGGGTTGTCCGGGTAGACGAGCCGGGCGAGGTAGGCATTGACGACGAAGGCGGTGCCCACCAGTACCCAGAGCAGGAGCCGGGAGGCCCGGTGCGTGGGGTGCTCCATGTGCTGCAGGCGTTCGATGCGGTCGGCGGTCTGCATGCTCAGCGATCCCCCGGCAGCATCAGCGCGCGGCGTTCCGGGCTGAGCAGCACCCGCAGTTCCCGTCGTCCGGCCTCGCCGGGCCGGATGAACCAGAGGTGGCCGACGCCGGCGAAGGCGCGCCGGATGGCGTCCTGGCGGAGCGTCTCGCGCAGCACCCCGGGGTTCTCGCGTTCCTTCTCGAGCACGGCCCGGAAGACCGCCGCGTCCGCGGCCGCGGAGGCCACCCAGCGGTCGCGGTCGGCCTCCGCCTCGGCGACGGTGCGGGCGGCCTCGCCGAAGGCCTCCTGGCCGCGGCGCGCAGCGTAGGCGCGCGCCTCGCTCATCTGGCGACTGCGTTCCTGCTCGGCCTGGACCACCGCCTCGAAGGCGTGCGCGACCGCGGCCGGCGGGCGTACGCCGACCAGCTCGATGCGCTCGATGCGCACGCCGAGCCCGAGTTCGCGGATGCGTTCGCGCAGCCGGTCGCCGACTTCGGCGCGGAACCGCTCGACGTCGGTGCGCAGGGCGGCCTCGACGTCGAACCGCGCAGCCGTCTGCACGACCGCCTGGTTCAACTCCGCCTCGAGCAGTCCGACGGCGTCCCGGAAGCGGAAGAGAAACGCCTCGGGATCGGCGATGGTGTAGCGCAGCGACCACCGCGCGCTCAGCAGGTTGGCGTCACCCGTGAGGAAGAAGGTGTCCCAGGCGGGGTCCGCGAACCCGGCTTCGGGGGGGAGCTCTGCGCCCTCGGCCGGAAGCTCGCCGGCGGAGACGGTCTGCACGCGTTCGGTCTCGATCCGTACGATCTCGGCGAAGGGCCGCGGGAGCGTCCAGTGGATGCCGGGTCCGCGGATGCGCGCGTCGCCTTCGCCGGTGATGCGGCCGAAGACGAGGACGAGCGCGCGTTCGTGCTGGGGTACGATGAAGAGCCCGGTCAGGAGGTAGACGGCGGCCAGCGCGGCCATGGCCCAGCGCAGCAGGCGGAAGCTCACGTCGAGGGCTTCGACGAGCGCGCCGGCGCCGGGCGTGGCCGGGGGCGGGGCGGCGTGGCTGTGCTCAGGGGGCATCGGGGGCCGGCTCCCCGGCGGCGCGCGGGACGGCGCGCAGCAGGTCGAAGGGTTCCGTCTCGGCGCTGAGGACGACGGTGGCGTTCGGTCCGAGCACCTGTTCGAGCACGTCGAGCTTGCGCAGGAACATGGCCAGCTCCGGGTCCTCGGCGAAGACCCGGTAGGATTCGGCGGCGAGCGCGTCGCCTTCGGCGCGCAGCATCCGCGCCTGCGCGTCGGCCTCGCTCAGGCGCCGCTCGCGAAGGCTGTCGGCCTCGGCCCGGATGCGCAGCGCCTCGGCCTCGCCTTCGGCGCGGTAGCGCTCGGCGGCCTCGGCGCGTTCGGCGCGCATGCGCTCGAAGACCTGTTCGGTGATCGCCTCCGGGAGGCTGAGCTTGCGGATGCCGACGTGGGCCAGCTCGATGCCGTAGCGTTCGGCGGCCTCGGGGCGCGCGGCCTCCAGGATCGTCTCCTCGACCGCGGCCAGCCGGAGCGCGGACGGATCGGTGTTGACGAGCCCGGAGAACGGGACGCGCCCGATCGCCGCGTGCTTGTAGTTGCTCAGCAGCCCGTTGAGGTTGCGCTCCGCCTCGGGGTGCGTGCCGACCCGGTCGAGGAAGCGGAGGGGGTCCTCGATCCGCCAGCCGGCGTAAAGGAGGACGATGACGTTCTTCCCGTCGCGGGTCAGCGTCTGTTCGAAGATGCCTTCGAGCGTCTGCATGCGCGTGTCGAACCGGTAGACGCGGTGGACCGGCCAGGGCCAGCGCGGGTAGAGGCCGGCGCGATCGAGGGTCGCGTCGGGCCGGCCGAAGAGCGTGCGGACGACGGCCTCGCCTTCGCGCACGATGACGAGCGTCTGGGTGAAGACGAAGAGTGCGACGAGCAGCAGCCCGATCGCCAGGTAACTCCAGGCACGTCGGTTCATCGGGTCAATCCTCCGGGCTCACGTCGAAGAGGGTGGCCGGCATCCGTTCCTCGAAGTTCAACTGGACGACCTCGGAGTCCGGCTCCGCGAGGACGACATAGAGGCGGGCGCCGTCCAGGGCCGTTGCCAGCGCGGCGAGCTGGTGGCGGTTGCGGAAGGCTTCGGGCGAGGCCGCGTACCCCTCGCGGCGGCGCAGGAACTGCTCGCGTTCGGCGGCGGAGACCGCCGCGCGCCGGGCGCGGTAGGCCTCGGCGGCGTAGACGCGCGCGCGGGCCTCGGCCTCGGCCACGGGCAGGCGGCGGTTGCGGTAGGCGCGCGCTTCGAGGATGCGCGCTTCCCGCTCCTCCGTGGCGCCGATGACCTCCTCGAAGGCCTCGGCCACGGCGACCGGCGGGTGCACGCCCCGGAACGTGACGGCGGCGATCTCGATCCCGAGGTCGCGGGCGTCGGCGTCGGCCTGGATGCGCTCGCGCATCCGGTCGGTCAGGTCCCGGTACCCCTCGCCGAGGATATCGAAGAGCCCGCGTCCGGCGGACTCGTGCGTGAGCACGCGGGTTGCGAGCAGGCGGAGTTCGCGCGCCGGGTCGGCGTAGCCGTAGAGGTAGCGGCGCACGTCGCGCACGCGGTACTCGACGCGGACCGCGTAGGTCAGCAGGTTGACCGGAACGGCCGCCTCCTCGGGCAGGCCGGAGGGGAGGTCCTCGCGGCTGGCGGTGAGGAAGAGGTCCTCGCGGGCGAAGTGGGGGCGGGTCCAGAGGATGGTCCGCTCCGGCTCCTCGTGTTCCACGAAGCCGACGTGCACCGAGCGGAGCCGGCGGGCGGGCAGGCGCCGGACGGTTTCGAAGGGCCACGGCCACTTCAGGTGCAGGCCCGCTTCGCGCAGCCGGCCGCCGGGCGGATCGGGCCGGCCGAAGCGCTCGATGACGGCCGCCTCTTCCGGGCCGAGGACGACGATGGAGGAGAGCAGGTAGAGGAGGGTGAGCTGAAGGAAGAGCAGGGGAAGGATGGCGCGTTCGAGGACGCGGTAGAACCAGGTGCGGGACACGTCGAAACCGAACTGGTAGTCGAGCGCCCGACCGGCGCCCTGGGCGAGCCGGGCGGGTTCGGCGACGAACCGGGCGATACGGCTTTCGTAGGGGATGGCCGCCTCGCGTTCGCCCGGCCGCCGCGGCCGGTAGATTTCCGCGAGCGTCCCGACGACCGCTTCGGTGGCGAGCAGGGCGTAGACGGCGGCCAGCGCGTAGGCGCCGGCCTGGTCGGCGGCGTCGACGCCGTAGTGGACGGCCAGCGCGAGGGCGGCGGCCGCGAGGCTGAGGACGGGGACGAGGCCGAGCAGCGACCCGACGGGCCGCAGGATGCGGCGCGCCCCGTCGCGGGCGAGCGCGAGCAGGTAGCGCGCCATGAGGAAGAAGACAAACGCCTGCACGGCCAGGAGCGCGACGGCGCTCAGTCCGTGCGCAGGCGTCGGCGGGATTCCGGCGGCGACGCGGAAACGCTGCCAGGCCGCGAGGCCGAAGGCCGCCGCCAGCGCCGGGGCGGCGGCCGGGACGGCCCAGCGCTCGAACTGGGCGAGGCTTCGGGCCGCGGTGAAGGGCTCGCCCTCGACGTCCGAGGCGGGGCCGAACAGCCGGCCGGCCTCGGCCTCGCGCGGGGCGAGGGTCTGGTCCCGCCGTTCCTCTTCGGCCCGGCGGCGCAGCGAGGCGCGCGCCCAGGTCAGCAGCGCGACCGCGAGGCCGACGAGGTGCAGGGGTGCGAGCGCGCCGGCGGTCCGAAGGCCCGTCCAGCCCCCCAGCGCCGCGGTCAGCACGGCCGCGGCGGCGAAGAGCGCCGCGGCGCCCGCCGCCAGTCGTTCGGTCAACCGTTCCATCCGTCTCTCACCTCGCCACGGCCGAAGAAGAACATACCCAGCGCAAGGGTCCCGCACAAGTAGAGCGCCGCGTAGCCGCCCGCGCGGGCGACATAGCGCCAGGGGATCGGCTCGGCGGTGTGCAGCGCGTCCGCGATCCAGAAGTGCTGCCAGTTGGGCAGCCAGGCGTAGACGAAGGCGGCGAGCCGCGAAGTTTCGGCGGCCCGGCCGAGCAGGTAATCGGACATCAGCCCGGCGAGGAACAGCGCCGCGCAGAGCGTGACGGTCGGGACGGTGCCGAACCGTGTCGCCAGCGCCAGCGCGAGGCCGGCGAGGACCCAGACGGCGAGCGCGACGAGCACGCCGGCGCGCACGAGCCGGAAGTCGAAGGCGGCGCCGAAGGCGGTCCAGCGGCCCTCGCGGTCGATGAAGGCCGTGCCCAGGAAGGCGAGCGCGACGCAGAGCACGAGCAGCCCGAAGGCGTCGGAGCCGAACGGCCGGCGCGTGAGGTAGTTGACGAGCCCCGCGAGCGCGAAGGCGACGAAGGGGGCGGCCAGCAGTGCGAGGCCGGACCAGAGGTCGTGGGCGAAGGGCAGGTCGACGGTCCGGACGGCCAGGAGCACGGCGAGTACGCAGGTCAGCGAGAAGAGGGCGAGGGCGGCGGCGATGCCGGCGAACTTGGCGAGGAAGAAGAGGCCGCGGGGGATCGGCTTGCTGAGCACCAGCGCGGCAGTGCCCCGGCGCGCCTCCTCGGTGAGCGTATGGCAGGCCGAGAAGCCGGCGAGGAAGAGGCCGAGCAGGAAGAAGAGCGAGAGCGTGCTGTCGGCGATCATCCGGGCCGCGTCGCCGAGCGTGTGCGAGACGATCATCGGCAGGATCGCCATGGCGAGCACGGCGGCGGTGAGGAGCAGCAGCGCGATCGGCTGGCGCAGCGTCTCCATCGCCGTCAGCCGGGCGACGCCGAACGCCTGCTGGAGGCGCAGCCGGATCACGGCGCGG
>PWTM01000278.1 GCA_003563855.1 PVC group bacterium
CGGCGCCGCGGCGCTGGCGCTGGCCGACGCCAATGCCGGCCGCGCGGCCCGGGTGGCCGACGAGGTGCGCCGCGCGGCCCCGGCCGCCGCGGTCGCGACGGTCGCCGAGGCGGACCGCGTCGAGGCCTGCCGCGCCGCCGATCTGGTCATCCAGGCAACGCCCGTCGGGATGAAGCCCGGCGACCCGACGCTGCTCGGCCCCGAGGCCTTTCGCCGGGACCAGCGCGTGATGGACCTGATCTACGCGCCCGCCGAGACGCCGTGCCTTCGCGCGGCGGCCGCCGCGGGCGCGCGCACGATCAACGGGCTGCCCATGCTGCTCCACCAGGGGGTACGGGCTTACGAGATATGGACCGGCGGGACCGCGCCGGTCGAACTCATGCGCCAGGCGCTCCGCGAGGCGGTCGGCGCATGAGCCCCGCCTTCTTCGACGCCTACATGGCGGTCATGGTCTTCCTGGTCGGCGCCTGCGTCGGGAGCTTTCTCAACGTCTGCATCCACCGCATCCCGCGCGAGGAGTCGGTCGTCGCGCCCCGCTCGCGCTGCCCGCACTGCGGCGGTCCGATCGCCTGGTACGACAACCTACCGATCCTGAGCTGGCTGCTGCTGCGCGCCCGCTGCCGGCGCTGCGGGGGGGCGATCAGCGCGCGCTACGCCCTGGTCGAGCTCCTGACCGCCGTGCTCTTCTGGCTCGCCTGGCGCCGGTTCGGGATCGATCCGCGCACCCCGGTCTACCTGCTGGTCCTTTCCGGCCTGATTCTCGGCACGTTCGTCGACCTCGAACACATGATCATCCCCGACCGGGTCACGCTCGGGGGCATCGTCGCCGGCCTCGCGCTCAGTCCGCTGGTTCCCGCGCTGCACGGCGCGGCGGGTCCCATGGCGGCGCTCCGCGCCGCGGCGATCGGGGTCGCGGCCGGGGCCGGCGGGCTCTACGCGGTCGCCGTCCTCGGCCGCTGGGCGTTCGGGAAGGAGGCGATGGGGCTCGGCGACGTGAAGCTCCTCGGCGCGGTCGGCGCCTTCTTCGGCTGGCCGGCCGTTCTCTTCACGATCGTCGTCTCCTCGTTCCTCGGCACGCTGGCCGGGGTCGGCTTCATCCTCGCGGGCCGGAAGGCCTGGGGCAGCCGGATTCCCTACGGGCCTTATCTCGCGGTGGCAGCCGCGCTCTGGATGTTCGGCGGCGACCACCTCTGGCAGGCCTACGTGGACTGGCTGCGCGTACCGCCGGGTTGACCCCGCCCCCCCGCCAGCGGTGTAGGCCGGCCCTCCGCGGCCGGCGGGATCGGACGACGCGAAGGTGAAGGGCATAGACCCCGCCGGGGACAGAGCCCCGGTCTACAGGTTCGGTGGACGACGACGGCGACGACTACGGTTCACGACGGGAAGTCTTCGATCGTCCACCGTAGTCGTCGCCGTAGTCGTCGACCGGGAGTCCGCCGGGGGCAGAGCCCCGGCCTACAAGACCCCGGGGCGCGCCAGAATCGCCGGCCTCGGCCTCGTCCTCGAATCTCGAAGAACGAGAACGAGGACGAGGACGAGGACGATCAGCGCCTGGCGACCGCGCGAAACGGCACGCGGGCTACTAACTGCACCCCATCGAGTTCCCGCAGTTGTAGCAGCGGTAGCAGGCGCCGTTGCGGACCGTGATCGCCCCGCACTGGTCGCAGGCCGGGGCGTCCTCCATGAAGTGCCGGAACTGGCCGTCCACGCGCCCGCCCGCCGGGGCGGCCGGCTTTGCGGCGGCCGTGGCCGGGCCCGCGCCTTTGGCCGACGCCGCAGGCGTCTCCGTGACCTCGCGCGGGGCCTCGTCCCGCGGGTCGAGGAACGTGTGTCCCAGCCACCGGAAGATGTAGTCGGTGAGCGATTTCGCGATCGGGATATCCGGGTTCTTCGTGAAGCCGCTGGGCTCGAACCGGCTGTGCGCGAACTTCTCGACCAGCGTGCGCAGCGGCACGCCGTACTGAAGGCAGAGCGAGATCGCCGTGCCGAACGAGTCCATGAGCCCGCCGACCGTGCTGCCCTCCTTCGCCATGGTGATGAACAACTCGCCCGGCGCGTTGTCCTCGTAGAGCCCCACCGTCAGGTAGCCCTCGTGCCCGGCGATGTCGAACTTGTGCGTGACCGACCGGCGCGTGGTCGGCATCCGCCGCCGCAGCGGCCGGGCCTTGGCCCCGTTCCCGCCCGCCGGCGCCGCCGGCTTCGCCGCCGTCCGCTCCTCCTTGCCCGTGTTCAGCGGCTGGCTGCGCTTGCTGCCGTCGCGGTAGATCGCCACCGCCTTGAGCCCCAGCCGCCAGCCCTCCAGGTAGGCATCGAGGATGTCCTCCGGCGTCGTGGTCTCCGGCATATTGACCGTCTTGCTGATCGCGCCCGAGAGGAACGGCTGCACCGCGCTCATCATCCGAAGGTGCGCCGCGGCCGCGATGTGGCGCGACCCGTTGCGGGGGGCGAAGGCGCAGTCGAAGACCGGCAGGTGCTCCGGCCGGAGCCCGGGGGCGCCCTCGATGGTGTCGTGCGCCTCGATGTGCGCGACGATCGCCGCGGCGGCCTCCGGCGCATAGCCGAGCCGCTCCAGCGCCATCGGGACCGTGCGGTTGACGATCTTCAGCAGGCCGCCGCCCGCCAGCGTCTTGTACTTCACCAGCGCGATGTCCGGCTCCACGCCCGTCGTGTCGCAGTCCATCATGAACCCGATCGTGCCCGTCGGCGCCAGCACCGTGACCTGCGCGTTGCGGAAGCCGTGCGCTCGCCCGGCCGTGAGCGCCGCCTCCGCGCATTCCGCCGCCGCCGTCCGCAGCGCCGCCGGCGCGCCCTCCGGGATCGCCGCCGCCGCGTCCCGGTGCATCGCCAGGACATCGAGCATCGGGGCGCGGTTCGCCTCGAACCGCGCGAACGGCCCCTTCAGCGCGGCCAGCCGCGCGGAGTGCGTATAGGCGTGGCCGTGCATCACCGCCGTCACCGCCGCCGCCAGCGCGCGGCCTTCGTCGCTGTCGTAGGGCAGGCCCAGCGACATCAGCAGCGAACCGAGATTCGCATACCCGAGGCCCAGCGGCCGGTACCGGTGGCTGTTCGCCGCGATCGCCTCCGTCGGGTAGCTGCCGCGGTCCACCAGGATCTCCTGGGCCGTGATGAAGATCTCGACCGCCGCCTTCAGCCGCCCGACGTCGATCGCGCCGTCCGGCCGGCGGAATTTCATCAGGTTCAGCGAGGCCAGGTTGCAGGCGCTGTCGTCGAGGAACATGTACTCGCTGCACGGGTTCGAGGAGTTGATCGGCCCGTCCGCCTTGCAGGTGTGCCAGCGCTGGATCGTGTCCTCGTACTGCACGCCCGGATCGCCGCAGGTCCACGTCCCCTCCGCGATCCAGCGCAGGAGGTCGCGCGCCGGGTACCGCGGACCCGGCCGCTGCGGATCCGTCACCCATCGCGTCGGCCAGTCCGCCCCCTCCTCCGCCGCCTGCAGGAACGCGTCGCTGACCCGCACGCTCAGGTTCTCGTTCTGGAAGCAGACGGAGGCGTAGGCATCGCCGTTGAAGCTGCCCGAATACCCCTGCTCGATCAGCGCCCAGGCCTTCTTCTCCTCGTTCATCTTCGCCTGGATGAACTCCTTGATGTCCGGGTGCGTGCACTTCAGCGTGTTCATCTTCGCCGCGCGCCGCGTCTTGCCGCCCGACTTCACCACGCTGGCGATCGCGTCGTAGACCCGCAGGAAGGAGAGCGGTCCGCTCGGCTGTCCCCCGCCGCTCAGCTGCTCGCCGGAGCTGCGCAGCGTCGAGAGGTCCGTGCCGGTCCCGCTGCCGAACTTGAAGAGCATCGCCTCGCTGCGCGCCAGCGACATGATGCTGTCCATCGTGTCGTCGACCGACTGGATGAAGCAGGCCGAGCATTGCGGGTACTCGTACTGCGAGGCCGCCCGCTGCACCTCGTCCGCCGCCCGGTCGAAGTAGTAGTTCCCGGCCGCGCTCTCCCGGCCCACCCGGTACTGCTGGAACAGCCCGACGTTGAACCAGACCGGCGAGTTGAAGGCGCCCACCTGGCGGACGCAGAGCCAGGCCAGCTCCCGGTAGAAGGTCTCCGCCGCCGCGGGCGAGGCGAAGTAGCCGTCCTCGAGGCCCCAGTCGGCGATCGTCCGCGCCACCCGCTCGACGAGCTGGCGGACCGAACGCTCGCGCTCCGGCGTGCCGTGCTGACCGTAGAAATACTTCGAGGCGACCACGTTCGTCGCCAGCATCGACCAGTCCTCGGGCACCTCGACATCGTCCTGCTCGAAGATGGTGCGGCCCTTGTCGTCGGCAATCGACGCCTTGCGCTTCTCCCAGCGGATCTCGTCGAACGGATGCACATCCGGCCGGCTGAAGACCGGCCGGATCTCCAGTCCCCGCGACAGGGCCGGAGGCCGATCCAACCGCTCCCCGGCCTTCGCGCCCTTCGCCGAACCTCCCCGCACCGCCTGCCCTGCGTCGATCATCCTCTCTCCTCCCAACGCCCTGCGCGCGGTGCGCGGCGCGATGCAAAACCCTCGTGATGGCAGCGACTTGCGAAACCGGCATACCCCAACATATAGGGGTCTAGCCGGAATCTGTGGGCAGTATACCCCCATATATCGACAGATCAAGACATTTCGGCCAGTCTTCGGAATTAGCGTCCGAGCATGGACTTGCGGGAAGGCTGGGGCGCTCAGACGCTGAAGCGGAAGTTGATCACGTCGCCGTCGCGGACGGGGTAATCCGCGCCCTCGATGCGGAGCGTGCCCCGCTCGCGGCAACGGGACCAGGCACCGGCCTCGAGCAGGGCATCCCAAGCCACGGTTTCGGCGCGGATGAACCCGCGCTCGATGTCGGAGTGAATCTTCCCGGCGGCCGTCCGCGCGGGCGCCCTGGTCTCGATGGTCCAGGCGCGAACCTCGTCGTCGCCGACGGTGAAGAAGCTGACCAGGCGCAGCGAGGCGTAGGCGGCCTGGATGAGCCGTACGCGCGCGGGCTCCTCGAGGCCGTAGTCGCGAAGGAACTCGACCTGCGCGTCGGCATCGAGACGCGCGATCTCGGCTTCGAGCGGCGCGCAGAACCGGAGCCCCCGGATACCGTGCTTCCGGGCCAGCGCCTCGGCGGGCCCGGGATCGACCGTGGCCTCCGCCGACTCCGCCGTGTTCGCCACGACGAGGATCGGCTTGCGCGAGAGGAACTGGAAGGAGCGGATGCGCTTGTCGTCCTCCGGCGAGAGATCCACTTCGCGCAGGGCGCGGTTCGCCTCGAGCGCCTCGCGGCAGCGCTCGAGCGTGCGCACTTCCGCCTCCGAGGCCCGCTGGCCCCGCTGCCGCTCCTGCGCGATGCGTTCGAGGCGGCGCTCGACCTTCTCGAGGTCCGAGACGGCCAGCTCCAGGAGCACCGACTCCAGTTGCGCGGCCGGATCGACGGGCCGTCCGTCGCGGCCGATCTCCCCGAACGCCTGGAGGACGAGCACAAAGGCATCGGCGTTCGCCAGCAACGGCGTCAGGTCGCCGAACCGGATCGCCTCCCCGCCGGGCGGACTGACATCGGCGAAGGTGACCTCCGCCGGGGTGAACTTGCGCGGCGCGTAGAGGTCGCGCAGCCGCTCGAGCCGCGGATCGGGCACCTTGACCACGCCGAAGCGGTGCCCGCCGCGGCGGGTGAAGTGCGGCCCCTCGGGCGTCCCGGTCAATGCGTCAAAGACCGCCGTCTTCCCGCAGCCCGGCGTGCCGATCAGATAGAGCTCAAGCGCCATGCCCCGCGGTATACCCGCCCCCCAGCCCGCTGTCGAGCCCGACCGTTCCTCCGCGACGGCGGGGGCGCATCTCACTTCTGCCGGTCTCTGCCCGAAATGCCTGGCCCCGGCTATCTTAGCATGTGCGCATTGTGCAATGCGCCGACGCGCGAAAGGTCGACGGAGAAGATTCTGCTTCCCCGACTCGGTGGAGTTCGCGGCA